>DLVV01000061.1:0-1347 GCA_003445035.1 Planctomycetaceae bacterium
GCTTCAGGTCGAAGGCGTCTCGCACCGAGGTGGTGGTGACCATCCGGTAGGCCTGTTCGGTGAAACTGTCCTGGGCCGTGGCGAAGCCCCGGTTGTCGAGGATGCGACGGGTCGAGTCGAAACCTGCCAGCAGGCGGCGACGGTCGGAGAGCCGAGAGGTACTGATTCCCTTGATCAATTCCAGGTTGGGGACCTGGAAATTCTTGGAGGTCAGCTTGCCGCCGGTTTCGAACGGGTTGAACGACTTGCCCAGCCACGCGGCCCGCCCGTAACGCATCGAGGAGGGGATCGAGACGAACGGAGGCATGGCCGGGTTGTTGGCACCCCGGAGCTTGGCGATCACCGAACCCATGCAGGGCATGTCGTTGTCGCCACTCGAAGCGTTCTGAAGGTAGTAGCCGGTCTGCACCAGGTGGCTGCCGACGGTGTGGCTGCCCGTCTCGTGGTGGACCGATCGGATCAACGCCACGCGGTCGGTGACCTGTGACTGGCGAGTCATCAGTTCACTGAATTGAACGCCCGGCAGTGTCGTGTCGATCACCCCGAATGGACCGCGATACTCCTTGGGAGCTTTCGGCTTCGGATCAAAGGTCTCGTGCTGGGTCGGCCCGCCGGCCATTTCGACGAAGATCACCGCGTTGTTGGACCCGTCGCCGTCGTCGGTCCGGCTGGCTGCCTGCAGTTCGATGATGCCCGGTAGCGACAGGGCACCGGTGACTCCCATCCCGGCACGAATCGCTTCCCGTCGGGTGATTCCGTCACAGTAGTCAGAACGGCGACGTGTCATGGCCCGTAGCGTCTCAATGACAGGTTTCGTAAAAGCCACATCGAGTATATCGGCATTCCCCCACGCGACAAACACCGCGTTCGTCGCGACGCCGTGGCCATCAGCCGGGAGTGGTCAACAGCGAACGTCGGGGAGACTCAACGCGACCTGGCGACCCCCAGTGGTTCGGCCGGCCGGGGAATCCAGAAACCGCCGTCGCCGATGGTGGTTTTCTTCGGAGGCGACCACTGGCGGGAGTGAAAGATCCCGACACCGTCGATGATCCGGTGTGAAACCGAAACCAGGCGGTTGCCGGTCAACAGGACCGTGCTGGCGTACTGGCAGTTCCGTCCCAGTTGGTAGACGGTCCGGCTCCAACTGCGACCCTCGTCGAAACTGGCCATGAACCGTTGTCCGGATCCGTCGGTCTTGTGGCCGAAGACCAGCAGGATGGTGTTGTCGGGAAGCCGGACCAGGCAGGCGGTCTGTTCGTCGAACCCGGTGACCAGTCGTGGCTTGCTCCAGGTCTTGCCGCCGTCGTCGGAGTGCAGGACGGCCGTGTTTCGGACCACCAGTCCCTT
>DLVV01000061.1:1721-24444 GCA_003445035.1 Planctomycetaceae bacterium
AGCAGGTCGGGATCGCTCGGCAACTTGTGTCGTTGGTATCGGACCGCCGCCAGGAGCCTGCCTGAGGGCAGGGCCAGCAGGTCGGGCTCGGCACCGTATCGGCACATCGGGCGGTCGTCACGGCGCCAGCTCTTGCCGTCATCACTGGATCGCCAGAGAAAGGCCTGGCTGAACTGCTTCGCCTTGGGCAGCGGGCCACTTTCGGACTGGAACCAGGTTCCCATGGCCAGGGCGACCGTGCCATCGGCGAGCGTCGCAAATCGACAGCGGTGAGCTCCCGCATTTTCTCGCGGTCCGCGATTGAGCTGGATCGGGGTTTCCCAGGTGGCTCCACCATCGGCCGAACGTGTGACGTAGAGGTCGGTGTGGTAGCTGGGGTCGGAGAACCCCTCGTAGGGTCGCCCGTCGTTGTATTGCACCGTCAGGTGGGCCAACAGGGTGCCGCGGGGTGTGATGCCACAACCGTCGAAGCTGTTTTTCAGCAGCTTGGATCCCGCGGGGGTCCGCAATCCGCGCGGCGGCGAGCCCAGGCTCTTCCAGTTCGAGCCTCCGTCAATCGATCGGGCGATGACCGACCAGCAATGAGCGAACAACTGGTTTTTCGGTCCCCGGACCAGTGTCGGTTGCGAGGCGGCAAACGGGAACCGGTGTTCTTTCGAGGGCCAGGCCCGAAAACGGGTCTTGCGGTGCTGGATTCCCGCCGGTGCGAACGGGCGTCCGAACAGTTCCAGGAGTTCCGGATGGCCGGCCGCCCATGTCGTCGTGACCGCCTTGCCGTCGGGCGTCTCGGCGGCACGGCATGGTGTCGTTCCTCGGAGACAGGACAGGCCGATGGCCGTCAGGAATACCAGGGCGAGCGGACGGGCCAAAACACTTGACCGATGATTCAGCACGTTCATGGAGATGCCTCGACAGGCCGGTACAGGTGGGGACGGGTGCGTGGCACTGTAGATCCGTTGTGGGTGCCGTTCAAGCGACCCCGTGGCGAGGTGTCGCGGACGACAAAACTCACGTGGAAATGGCGGCGAGATGTCACGACGTGGCCAGGCGATCCAGCGCCTGCAGGTTCAGCATCAGGCGGCGGAGCGGGTGATAATTGTCCTGCCGGGTGCTGCGAGGTACGAACCGGAACCGACGGTCAGTGGCCAGGCGATAACTGGCTTGCCCGTGGGCTGTGCGGGAAAAGTGCCGGTCGGCGATCTCCTGTGCCATGGTGAAGTAACGGGCGGCCCAAGCGGACCGGGTCAATTCGTAAGTCATCAGCGTTGCGACGAGCACCTCGTTGAGTGCCCAGAAGGATTTCACGTAGTTGTATTCGCCGGTCATTTTCAGCGGGATCGTCTGGCTGCCGAGTTTCTGTGGACCCCATTCGTAGTCGAACTGTCCGACGTTGACCCACTCGCAGAGTCCGCCGTGCACGTGATCCCAGCCGATGTCCAGGTGCCGACGGATGCGTTTGTGACAGGTTCGCTCGATGCCGCGGTCACCACGGCGGCGGGCTTCCTTGACGACGTGCCAGAGTCCCTGCAGGCAATGTCCGACCAGGCAGCGGTTGGCTTCCTCGGGGATCCGCCCGAAGTCGTGGTCGAGAAATTCGTTGTTGAGCCCGATGTCGGGGTTGTGATGGCGTTCGAGCAAGGCCTCGATGCAGGTGTCGGCCATGGCTTTCAGTGACCGGTCGTCCCAGCGGGCCAGCATCTGCGTGCAGCAGTTGAGCACGTAGATCCAGATGCCCTGGACCCGCCAGCCCGGTTTTCGGGCGTAGGGGTCTTGATAGTCGCGGCGGGTGACCTGGGCGTAGGCCTGTTTGAGCCATCGGAATGACCGGTCTCGCAGGTCGTCGTCGTCGGTGGCAAACGCCAGTTCCTGGCAGCCCTCGATCGTGGTGAACGCGCTGTAGACATCTCCCCGGAAGGGCTGCAACACGCGGCCTTCTCGGCTGAGCAGTTCGGGCCACCAGCCCTGCTTGTCGGGACCGTGCTTCAGCCAGAAGTTGGCCGCCTTGCGGGCGATGGACAGGGTCCGCTGGTGTTGTTTGCCGGGCAGCCGGTTCTTGAAGTGGTTGTGCAGGTAGCTGTAGACCCAGATGCCGCGGCCCTGGTACCAGTGAAACTTGTTGTCATCAACCAGTTGGCCGTCGTAACCCAGGGCACACTGGAAGCCGCCCCGCTGGTGGTCGATACCGTGGCGATCCCAGAACGGCAGGGCGCGTGCGAAGAGTTCTTCGGCGTAGTGCTTTCGCCACCGGTCCACCACTTTTGGTGCCAGTGGCGGTTTGTCGGTCGAACCGGCTGCCAGGCAGACGGCCGGACTCAGCAGGCTTCCGCCGACGGACTTCAACCAGGTTCGGCGGTCGTGGCAAATGCTGCTGGTCACACCATGGCCTGGAGTGAAGACGACCCGCGGCACCGGGATCTAGGCGAAGAGCTCATCGATCGGTGTGCCCGAGTCGACGATGAACCGGGGCCGGCCGGACGCATCGACGTAGGTGGTCTCGAGGGGAATCTCAAGATGACGATAGATGGTCGCTGCGATGTCGGCCGGACTCACCTTCTGCGATGTGATGCTGCCGCCCTGGCGGTCGGTGCCGCCGATGGTCCGGCCGTGTGACAATCCGCCACCGGCCAGGACACCACCGCCGACGGCCGGCCAGTGATCACGACCGGTGTTCTTGTTGATTCGCGGACTGCGTCCGAATTCTCCCACGGCAACGACCAGCGTGTCGTCCAGCAGGCCGCGTTCGTCCAGGTCGTCGACCAGCGTGGTCAACAGGTGATCGAAGGGGGCCAGCAGCGGTTTCAGTCCCGTTTCCACGCCGCCGTAGGCCGTCTTGACCGGGTTGCCGTGGATGTCCCAGGTGGCCGAATTTCCGTAGGCACTGAGCACGACGGTGACAAAGGGCACCCCGTGTTCGACCAGTCGGCGGGCCTGCAGAACCTGGTCGTTCATTTTGCCGGTTCGACCGAACTGGTCGATCCAGGGCACGCGATTGTAGAGGCGACGCACCGATTTGGGCTCGGCATCCAGATCGAAGGCACTCCGGGCACGACCGCCCAGAACGACCTCAATCGCTTCCTCCCGCAACCGTGGCACGCTGTCGGTCGCCCCGGACAGATCGGGGCCACCTGTGTACCGGTCAAGTTTCTTCAGGAGTCCGTGTCGCCGTTTCAGCACGCCGTCGGTCAGGAGATCGGCTCGCTGAAAGGGGCCGGCTCCCAGGTTTCCGTGAAACGGGTCGTGCTGTTGGCCCAGGGCCCCGCCACGTGCGATGGACCCTTCGGTGACATGAAAGGTGACGTAGGCGGGGAGTCCCGGACGATTCGGTCCGCGGAACTGCGAGACCACTGACCCCATCGCGGGGATCCGGTTGGCTCGTGGGTTGGTTTCCCTGGCCTCGCGGCTTCCCGTTTGCATCACGGTGTTGGGATCGTGTTCACAGTCGGAACAGTCGATCGAACGCAGCAGGGTCAACTTCTCGAGCAACCTCGCGTGGCCGGGCAGGTGTTCGGTGACCCGAACCCCCGGCTGGGTGGTGGCGATCGGGGTGTAGGGCCCGCGGATTTCGGCCGGGGCCGACGGCTTGGGGTCCCACATGTCGATGTGGCTCGGGCCGCCGTTCATCCACAGAAAGATCACGCTCTTGTTCGAGTCCGTACGGCTGGTCTTTCCGGCCGCGGCACAGGTCAGACGGGACGAGCCGATCGACAGGGCCGATCCGAGCGAGCCCTGCAGGAACAGTCGGCGGTGGAGGGCTGCGGGATGCATTCCGGGAGTCTCTTCGGAGCTTCCGCCTGAGCCAGCGTTTCCGGGGGACGGTCTGCTAAGTGTATCGGTCCGCCGGGGGGTTCTCAAACACCTGTCTGGTCTTCGGGAGCGGCGATGACCGTGTTGGTGTCGGACCTGTTGTGGGATATGCTGAGCGATTCTCATGCGGAGCCACGTGGCTTCTGCGGATTTGCGGATCTGCGGGTAACGATCTGCCGCCTGCTCGGGATGGTCTTGCACCGGACGGTTCATCCGCCGGCTGGATGTCCCGTGTCAAAGTGGGGCGGCAGGATTGATGTCGTGTGGGAATGGGGTTTCCTCCGGACCAGCGGACAGGGAGGCAGTCGATGCGGATTGCGTTTGGTGAAATCGTCCAGGAAACCGGGACCTTCACACGGGCACGGACCGGACGGGATGCTTTCGAGGCCTACGGGCTGTTCCAGGGAGCGGAATTGCTCGAACAGTTGCCCGGGGTGGGGCCACTGGGAGGGTTTTTGCAGGTGGCAGCCGAGCGGGACCAATCGGTCGAGCTGGTCCCGTTGTCTCGGGCCTGGGCCGGAGCCGGGGCGAAGATTCTTGACGAGACCTACGACGAACTGCTCGAGATGCTGCTCGAGCCGTTGCGGTCTGCGGGGGACCTGGACGCGCTGTTCCTGTCTCTGCACGGAGCGGCCAGCATCGAGCGGGACGACGATCTGGAGGGTGCGGTGCTGGAGGCGGTTCGTGATGTGATCGGCCCGGATGTGCCGTTGGCATGCCCCCTGGACCACCATGCCAACATCACGACCAGGATGGTCGAGATGGCCGACCTGCTGGTCGGCCACGAAACCCAGCCGCACAATACGCTGGGGACCGGGGTGAAGGCCGCGAGATTGTTCTTCGACTGGCTCGAAACCGGACGCCGTCCGGAGATCGGGTGGCGGAAAATCCCGATGATCACTCCACAGGATCAGTTCCTGACCTCCGGCGGCCCGATGAAGGCCTGGTTCGACCGGGCCCGGGAACTGGAACAGCGGGCAGGGGTGCTGGACGTGTCCCCCTACCCGATGCAGCCCTGGCTCGACGTGGCCGAAGGCGGCTGGGCGGTCGTGGTGCACACCGACGGAGATGCGGAACTGGCCGATGCGCTGGCTGCCGAAATGGGGGCGATGGCCTGGGAGATGCGGGAGGACTTCTGGAAGTCCGAACGGGTGGAAGTGTCCGAAGCCGTCCGGCGTGCCTACGCTCACGAGGACGGGTTGCTGATTCTCTCGGACACCGGCGACTCGGTTTACGGAGGTGCTCCCGGGGACAGCACCTGGATCCTGAGGGAACTGCTGGCGCAGGCTACGGCACAGCCGGAATCGGATCGCCTGATGCTGGTTCCGATCGTTGATCCCGACGCCGTGGCTGTTGCCTGCTCGGCCGGGATCGGTGCCGAGGTGACCGTGTCGCTTGGGGGCAAGATCGACAACCAGTTCAGCCAGCCGATCGAGACGACCGCCCGCGTGGCGGCCATCTCCGAGAACCACGAGGTGCACGCCGGGGAACGGGGAACCGCGGAGATCGGACAGGTGGTGCTGTTGCAATCCGGTCCGGTTCACATCGTGGTGATGGCGGCGGCTGGATTCGCCATCTGCCATCCCATGCTCTACCAGCACCTGGGACTGGATGTCGAACAGGCCCGGGCGGTGGTCGTCAAGACCGCCAGCAACTTCCAGTACTTTGACGATTGGCGTCGAGCGTTGATCCGGGTGGATTCCCCGGGGATGACCCAGTCGGACCTGACGGCGTTCACCTGGACGCGGACTCCGCGGCCGATCTTTCCGTTCGATGCCGATGTGACCTGGGATCCGGGTGCCTGAGGGGCACGGTTCGGGAGTCAGTGACGGTTGGAGTTGTCGGAGACGAGTCGCCATTGTCGCGGTTCGGGGTCAGTCCCTAGACTGGGGTTTCTGCCTGTGAATCGTCCCGCGTCGTTTCCCTCACCGGCACCGGTCCTGGTGCCAAGGAACACCACCTCCGTGAGTTCTGTTCGCCCTTTGCTGGCCGTGGTGATACTGGTCGCGGCGGCGTCCTCGTCTGTTGCTGCCGATCGGCCTCCCGTCACGTTTGCTGCTGATGTTCTTCCGGCACTGAAGGCCTTCTGCGTCGACTGCCACAACGCCAAGGTGTCGGAGGGAAACACGCGGCTGGACGACCTGAACCCGGACCTGGTCGGCGGGCCCGATGCCGAGCGGTGGCATCACGCCCTGAACATGATCAACCTCGGCAAGATGCCTCCCAAGGACGCCGACAAGGTGCCCGCGGCCCGGCTGGTGAGGATGATCGACTGGATCCAGGGCGAACTGGCCAAGTCGATCAAGGCGCATCGGACCAGCTCCCGCAACGTCATTCGTCGGCTGACCCGTCAGCAGTACACCAACACGCTGCAGGAACTGCTTGGCCTTTCGATCAATTTCGGCCAGCTGCTCCCCGAGGATGGCAAGTCGAAGTCGGGGTTCTCCAACAACGCCACCGTGTTGCAGGCGACGCCGCTTCACCTGGAGTACTACCAGTCGATTGCCCGCCGGGCGCTCGATCAGGCGATCTTCACCGAAAAGCCTGCCAACACCCGTTACCGCATCCGCATCGGGACCGGTATCGGCAAGGGGCTGGCCCGCGGGAAGGCGGCCGGGCGATTCGGCGGATACGTTTCCCAGCCGGTCGATCCGCAGCATTTGGTGGCCGAGGTTCTCGGCACCGACGGCCGGCCGATCACCGTTGACCCGGCCACACGGACCGGTCCGTACGCCAACATCCTGCAGAACCTGGGAATCGGTATGCGGGGGTCGCACAAGCACCGCTACCAGGTCACCGACGGGGGCATGCTGCTGGATTCGGCCGTGCCGCACCGCGAGGTGGCACCGGGGTCGTGGCACGGGCCGTCGCCCAATCTCAAGATGCTGATTCGTCGTGACTTTCCGGCCACCGGAGATTTTGTGCTGCGGGTCAGAGCTGCCTCGGTCGCCAAACGCAACGAGGAATTGCCGGCTTCCTACAACAAGAAGCAAAGACAGACATTGCTCATGGGGGAAGAAGTTGTCTCCTCGGGCCAGGGGGCGATCACCGTGACAGCCGCCCAGGCCACCGACCTTTATTTGCTGCTGTTGACCGACGGCCGGCTGGTGCCCAACAACACGTCGAAGATGGAACGGTCGGCGAAATTCGGTTTCGATCTGCCCGCTCGCGACGTCTATCACGTGGATGTCGTCACGACGGCCAAGACGGTCATGCGGCGGATCGACATGAACCTGGAGGTTGTGGGCACCTCCGGACGACTCAAGCACCGATTCCGCAAGGGACCGGTTGACCGGGAACGGGTCGAGAAGAAGGCGCTCAGCGTGGAGAGCCTCGGCATTCTTGACCTGCCGAAAGGCCAGGGGGCCCTGCAGTTGAAGTGGAAGGGCGGGCTGAGTGTCGAACGGGTCGTGTTGACTCCGCTGGCCAAGAACCACGCGATTCGCAGGGAACGTGCGGAGCAACTCACCCGATCCAAGAGCCAGGCGACGAAATCCGACAAGCGGCAACCGGTTTTGCAGGTCTCACTTGGCAACCGCACCGACGACGGACAGGACGCCCGGCGGTTCGATTCGATTCAGCCGATCAAGACTCCCGATGGCAAGATGGCCAACTACGAGTTCTTCGGACGGCTCGAAAACCTGCCGGTTCCGCAGGTCGACCTCGCCGAGTTGAGCAACCTGGCCAACATCATGGTGTTGACCGTCTGGAACGGCGACTTCGTCAAGGACCAGAAGCAGCCGGGATCGCGGGTGCTGGTGGAGTCGATGGAATTCGAGGCGCCGTATTTTTCCAGGTGGCCGCCGGCCAGCCACACCGGCATTCTGTTCGATTCGCCGAACAAGGGGGACGAGAACGTCTACACCCGCGAGGTGCTGCAGCGGTTCCTCCGTCGGGCCTTCCGGCGACCGCCACGAGCCCGGGAAGTCGACCTCTACCACGCGTTCTGGAAAAGCGTTCGGGGGGAGTTCAAACGGTACGAGGACAGTGTCAAAGAGGTGCTGGTGGCGGTGCTCTGTTCGCCGAAATTCCTGTTCCTGGCCGAATCGAACGCCGAGAAGAAGACCGAGCAGCAACGGGAGTACGAACTGGCCTCACGGTTGTCGTACTTCCTCTGGAATTCGCCCCCCGACCGCAGACTCTACGATCTGGCCGCCAGCGGAACGCTCCGGAAATCCCTGGCCGGAGAGACCCGGCGGATGGTGGGAGACCCGCGGGTACGGCGGTTTGTCGAATCGTTCTGTGACGAATGGCTGAAGCTGTACCGTCACAAGGAGATGCAGGTCGATGTCCGTCAGTTCGGCGGCTTCACCCGCTTCGTCAAGGAGGACATGGCCAGGGAGACCTACGGGTTCGTGCAGCACTGCCTGCAGAAGGACCTGGACCTGTTCACCCTGATCGACAGTGACTTCGTGATGATCAACCAGAACCTCGCCGAGTACTACGGGATCTCCGGAGTGCAGGGAACGGAATTCCGGCCGGTGAAGGTGACCCGCGAAATGGGCCGCGGCGGCCTGCTGACCCAGGGCTCGTTTCTCAGTGGCCATTCCGACGGTCGGCACGCACACCCGATCAAACGGGCCGTGTGGATGATGGAGCGGATTCTCGGCGAATCTCCTCCTCCGCCTCCTCCCAACGTTCCGGGGCTCGAGCAGAAGGAGAAGGATGCCCGGTTGACGATTGCCCAGCAACTGGTCGTCCATCGCGAGAATGTCTCGTGCCGGAACTGTCACCAGAAGCTCGACCCCTACGGATTGATTTTCGAAGACTACAACGGTGCGGGGCTGCTCAAGAGCAACGCCGGGAAGAATCCGGACACCAGGGCAAAACTGCCCGGCGGCACGGTTGTTGACGGGGTGACCGGCATGAAGGCGCATATCCTCAAGTCGCAACGCAAGGGGTTCACCAGGTCACTTGTTGAACACCTGTTGGTCTACGCGCTGGGGCGGGACATGTCGTTCGTCGATGAACCCGCGATCGAACGGATCGTCGCGGCGGTGACACGCCGCGGTGGTTCGATGCGTGTGGTGATGGAGGAGATTGTCCAGAGTCCCCTATTCCTGCAGGAACAGCCGGTGGAATTGGGGAAGAAAGAGGATCGACCCGACGCTACGATAGGCCGACAAGAGAGATAGCGGCGGAATCCACAGACAACGGGGTGCTCGGCCCCGGCGGGGAATACCGGACAGGAAACCACAATGTCACAGAAGTCCTGGCAACTTGACCGACGCTCGTTTCTCCAGGGAGCGGGTGTCGCCCTGACGCTGCCGTACCTGGACGCGATGGCCGATTCGACGGCCAGGTCGGCCGAGAAGCCCAAGCGGCTCTGCTTCATGTACTTCCCCAACGGGTGCGGGATTCCCGACAAGAAGAAGTTCGCCGGCGACCACCAGAAGTGGAGCTGGTTCCCGATGGGGCAGGGGACCGACTACCAGTTCACCAACACGCTCGAGGTGCTCGAGCCTCATCGTTCGGACATCAGCATCCTGGGCGGTCTGAGTCATCCGAAGAGCCGCGAGGTGCTGGGCCACATCGCCGGCGATTCGTGGCTGACCGGTGGCGACGTCTCGGGCAGCAACTACCGCAACAGCATTTCCATCGACCAGGTCGCCTCCAAGCAGATTGGCCAGAAGACCCGTTACTCGTCACTGGTCGTCTCGGTCGACGGCGGCGTCGGCTACCAGTCTCGCGTCTCGACGCTTTCCTTCGATGACCAGGGGAAGCCGATTCCGGCCGAACACAGGCACCGGGAGATCTTCGAGCGATATTTCTCGCCCGGTGGTGGCGCGGCCACCAGGGAGCGGCGGGCACAGATCCGTCGCGGAAAGCGGATTGTCGACCTCGTGCTCGAAGACAGCCGCAGGCTCAGTCGGCTGCTCGGCAAGGCGGACCGCGCCAAGCTCAAGGAGTACCTCGAATCGCTCAGCAGTGTTGAACGGCAGATCCAGAGGAACGAGAAGTGGCTCGACACCCCGATGAAGCCCTTCAACTCCGATCACATCAACTTCGATGTGGATCCCAAGAAGACCCCCGAGGCCTACATTCGCTCGATGATCGACATCATGGTGCTCGGCTTCCAGACCGACATCACCCGCGTGATGTCCTACATGCTCGGCCGCGAAGACGGGATCGGCTTTGCCGATCACTTCCCGAAGCTGGCCTGTGGCATCAACCAGGGCCACCACGGGATGAGCCATTCGACCAAGTGGGAGAACTGGAGCAACTACGACCGGTGGTTGGCCGGCCATTACGCCTACATGCTCGATCGGCTCAAGACGGTGCGGGATGAGCACGGGCCTCTGCTGGACAACACGCTGCTGTTGTTTGGCAGTGCCTGCAGCACGACCCACAACGCCCGCAACTACCCGCTGGTCCTGGCCGGTGGCAAGAACATGGGCCTGAAGCACGGCAGCTACCAGACTTTCGACGACTCGGTGCCGCTGTCGAACCTGTTTGTCAGCATGCTGAACACGGTCGGAGTTCGCTCGGACCGCTTTGCCGACAGTACCGGGAGGCTGAAGACCGGGGTGTTCGGCTAGGCGTTCAGGCCTGGCCGCCAAACCAGATTCGCTCGGCGTTGCCGCCGGCGATCGCGGGAATGGCCTCTCGGGGTACGGGCAACTGCCCGTCGATCAACAGTTCCAGTTCCGCTACATAGTCGTCGGCACTTCCGACGACCGGGAAATTCGATCCCCAGGTCAGCCGCGTCGGTCCGGCCGAGCTGTAGAATTCGGCGACCAGCGCGTGCAGGCGTTGGTGAGGAAACCCGGTGGTCATCTCCATTCCGGAGAGTTGAATGACCAGGCCGTCGGCCGACAGCAGTTCGAAGACTCCGGCTTGCTGAAAGTCCTGCAACGGGTCGGGCTGGTTCTCGGTGGGATTGCCCAGGTGCGAGGCCACCAGGGTCCCGTCCGGATGGGCTTCGAGCAGACGACTCACCGCGTCGACACATTCGGCGATCGATTCGGGGAAGTAGGCGACGACGATCAGGCCGAGATCCAGAGTGCGGCTGACGAGATCGAGGTTGTCTATTTCCGGTGCGATCGGCCACCGCACGCCCTGGCAGCAGGGCGACTCGGCCAGTGACTCGAGGTCTGCGACGACGGTTTCGGATTGGTGATCAACCAGGCAGACCCCGGCGTATCGATCCGGATTCGCGGCAACAACGCCCTGGATATAGCTGTTGTCGAATTCGCCGAGGTGTTGAGCCAGCACGGCGCGATGGACTCCGGCCCGGTCCATTGTCGCCGAGACATCCTCAACGGGCAGGTATTTGCTGATTCCGCAGTGTGTGTATGAATCGACAATCATGACCGGTCGCCAGTGTGCAGGAAGGTGTCTCGGATCGGTTGCGGCTCTCTTGTCGGGAAATGACGCACGGGTGGCAAGTCCGTAGCGGACGAAGCGAAGAAGGAAAAACCGATGCAACAGATGGAAGAAATTCGATATAGTACGACAGACGAACGCATGGGAGTTAACTGATGCTGAAGGTCCTCGGACGCCACAAACGGTTGTGTGATGGGATCACGCGGCGTGATCTGATGCAGATCGGCGGATTGTCGCTGTTTGGCAGTATGAACGTCCCGAAGCTGTTGCGGGCGGCCGGCGCGTCAGGGGGCCGGGGGACCGCCAAGTCGGTGTTGTTGTTCAATCTGCTGGGCGGTCCCTCGCAGATGGACATGTTCGACATGAAGCCGAACGCGCCCAAGGAAGTCCGTGGCCAGTTCAATCCGATTTCGACGTCGCTGCCGACGGTCGAGATCTGTGAGCACATGCCGAACCTGGCGCGGTGGATGCACCGGGCCACGTTGATCCGGACTGTCACTCACAAGTACAACTCGCACGATCCCACGGCGATCATGACCGGGTGGGACGATGGCAACGCACGATTGCCGGCCCAGCCGACCGATCCGCCAGATATCGGTGCGATCTGTGAGTACCTTGGCCTGGGTTCCGGAGAGATGCCGGCCGCCATCTGCCTGCCCAACTATCCGGGGGAAGGGCAGAAGTATCGTCGTGGCGGCCCGTATGGGGGATTTCTGGGCAGCCAGTACGATCCGCTGTTTTCGGTTTGCTCGCCGAAGTTCGATCGGGAACCGACCAAGAAGGACTACTACCCGGTCATGCCGATCGGGGATCCGCAGATGCCGGCACTGGATTCGTTGCCATCGATGACTGCCGACCGGTTGGACCGGCGCAAGTCGATTCTTGATCAACTGGATCAGCAGTTCGAAGCGGTGCGGGCCAGTGTGGCCATCGAGCGTCTTGACGGGTTTCAACGACGGGCCTTCGACATGCTCTGTTCGAGCAAGACCCGTGATGCGTTTGATCTTTCCGGAGAATCCAAGGCGACCCGCGACCGTTACGGTCGGCATCTCTGGGGATCCACGATGCTGGTGGCACGTCGCTTGCTGGAACATCGTGTTCCGTTCATCAGCGTGCACCAGGACATCTACAAGCACTACGGGCATGCCTACGACATGCATGCGAACAACTTCGGCATGTTGAAGGACCACAACCTGCCGATTCTTGACCGGGTGATCCCGGCGCTGCTCGAAGATCTCGAGGTTCGAGGGTTGCTCGATTCGACCCTGGTCATCGTGATGGGTGAAATGGGACGGACACCGCGAATCAACGGCAATGCCGGTCGCGACCACTGGCCGCAGTGTGGTTTCAGTTTCATGGTCGGTGGTGGCGTCAAGCAGGGCCACGTGCACGGCAAGACCGACAAGCAAGCTGCCTATCCGGTGACTCATCCGGTCAAGGTGGCTGACTTCGTCGCCACGATTTACCAGTTGATGGGAATCGATCCCCACATGACCGTCGATGACCGGCAGGGCCGACCGATTCCGGTCGCCCATGGTGGAGAGCCGGTCTTCGACGTGATCGGCTAGTCGCTGCGGTCAGTCCAGAAACCGCAACTGGCCCCGAGCTGCCACACGCACCTGCTCCCGGGGTGTGTCATGCAGTAGCGGTGCAGCGTCTGATTGCCGTTGCCCCAATACATCGCTGGGGCAGTGGTCCGGATGCCCCAACCGGTCCTGACCTTGATCCGCGGGGCGTTCGTCTGCTTCGAGACGGGCAGTTCAACCGGCCGCTGCTGCGTCCAGTCCTTGAGGTCACCGTCGATGGTCGGAGGCGGCCGCGAGAGAGAACGTGAAGGATTTGGTACAACGTGAGTCCCTTTGAAGGAGAACACCGTGGAATATCGACCACTGGGACAGACCGGGCTGGACGTCAGCTCGATTGGGCTGGGCTGCGTGACATTCGGTCGGGAGATCGACAAGGCCACGTCATTTGACGTGCTCGACCACGCACTGGAGCGAGGCATCAACCTGCTCGACACCGCCGAGGCCTACGCGGCCGGCGAGTCCGAGCGGGTTGTGGGCGAGTGGCTCGCCGACCGAGGGGTGCGGGACCAGGTCGTGTTGGCGACGAAGGTCTCGGGCACGTTGACTCGCGAACGGGTGATCGGTTCGGCCGAAGAGAGCCTGCAGAGGCTGGGTGTCGATGTCATCGACCTGTTTCAACTGCACGTCTTTGACGATTCGACCCCCGTGGACGAGACCCTGGCGGCGCTCGACACGCTGGTGGAACAGGGCAAGGTCAAGCACATCGGTTGCAGCAACTGGGGGGCGTGGCAGATGGCACATGCCCTGGTTCGTTCGGCCTCTGAAGGGGGCCCCCGAATGGAATCGGTGCAGCCGCCCTACAACCTCGTGCAGCGTGAGATCGAGGCGGACCTGTTGCCGTTGTGTCGTGACCAGCAGGTGGGGGTACTCAGTTACAGTCCCCTGGGTGCGGGGTTCTTGACGGGGAAGTACCGGGTCGGGCAGGACATCCCCTCTGGAACCCGATTCGACGTGATGCCCGGGCACCAACCGATCTACTTCCACGAAACGGGATGGGCAGCGCTGGGGCGGCTGGACGCCGCCGCCGCCGAAACGGGACGGTCGCTTGTCGATCTGGCCCTGTCGTGGGTGATCGCCCAGGACGGGGTCACTTCGGTGTTGATCGGATGCCGCAAGCTCTCCCACGTCGATCAGGCCTTCGAGGCCGAGGCGACCGGTCTTTCGCCAGAACTGGCGGCCCAGTTGTCGGCGGATCCCGAGCCGATCGAAGACTGAGTGAGTCTCAGCGGCGCGATTCGATCTCTTCCCACTCAGCGAGTCGCTCGGGCAACAGCTCGGAGATCTCCTTCAGCCGGCTTGAGACCCCCGCGATCTCGTCGCCGTCTTCCTTGAAGAACTCGGGGTCGGACACTGTCCGGTTGAGCTCCTGCTGTTCGGTTTCGAGTTCTTCGATTTCCAGGAACAGCTCATCGGCCCTTTGCTGTTCGCGGAAGCTCAGTTTTCGGGGTTTCTTCGAGTCGGTCGTGGCCGGCCGGTTCTCGGCGACGGGCTCGGCGGTGGACTCGGTCGGGGCCTCCGGTGTTTTCTGACGGATGTAGTCGTCGTAGCCACCGGCGTATTCCTTGAGCGTCCCCTCGTCCTCGAAGACCAGCGTGCTGGTGACCAGGTTGTTGAGGAATGCCCGGTCGTGGCTGACCAGCAGCAGTGTGCCCTGGTATTTGGAGATGAGCTCCTCGAGCAGTTCCAGCGATTCGGCGTCGAGATCGTTGGTCGGCTCGTCGAGCACCATGATGTTGGAGGGCCGCTTGAGGATTCTCGCCAGCATCAGGCGGTTGCGTTCGCCTCCCGAGAGATACCGGGCGGGACGACGAGCCCGTTCTGGCGTGAACAGGAATTCCTGCAGGTATCCGTAGATGTTCCGCGGTTTGCCGTCGATCGTCAGGGTCTCTTGGCCTTCGCCGACGTTTTCGACCACGGTCTTTTCTTCCTCGATCTGCTCACGCAGTTGGTCGAAGTAAATCACCTCCAGCCGTGTGCCGTGTCGGATCGATCCGGCAGTGGGCTGCAACTGGCCAAGCAGCAGTTTCAGCAACGTGGTCTTGCCGGATCCGTTGGGTCCGATGATGCCGATACGCTCTCCGCGAGAGACCAGCAGCGAGAGGTCTTCGATGACCGGATGGGGCCCGTCGGGGGTGTCGTAGTGGAAGCCGATCCCGGTCGCTTCGATCACCAGCCGTCCCGACTTTTCGGCGTCGGCCGCCTGCATCCGGATATCGCCGATTCGCTGTCGGCGGTTGTGACGCTCGTCCCGCATGCGTTTCAGGGCTCGCACGCGTCCTTCGTTGCGGGTCCGCCGGGCCTTGATCCCCGTCCGGATCCAGCGTTCCTCCTCGGCCAGCTTGCGGTCGAATTCGGTGTTCTGTTTCTCCTCGGCGTCGAGCAGGGCCTGCCGCCGCTTCAGGAACGTCGAGTAGTCGCACGGCCAGTCGTAGAGTTGCCCTCGGTCGATCTCGATGATCCGTGTTGCCAGCGACTGCAGGAACATGCGGTCGTGTGTCACGAACATCAGTGTGCCGTCATAAACACTGAGAAACTGTTCGAGCCAGGTGATCGATTCGATGTCGAGATGGTTGGTTGGTTCGTCGAGCAGCAGCAGGTCGGGATCGTGAACCAGGGAACGGGCCAGCAGCACGCGACGCTTCATGCCCGAAGACAGCGACCCGAAGGCGGCGGTTTCGTCCAGGGACATTCTCGAGAGCACCCGGTTGACAGCCTGGTCGTGCTGCCATTCCTCGACACCCGCGTCGGCGGAATCGGTGGCGGCCTCTTCGATCATCTCCCGCACCGAGAGACCGGAACCTGCCGGGACGTCCTGGACCAGGCGGGAGACCGTGGTGTTGTCGTCTCGCAGAACCTCGCCGTTGTCGGCATCGATCTCGCCGGCGATCAGCTTCATCAATGTCGACTTGCCTGTGCCGTTGCGTCCCAGCAACCCGATCCTCTCGCCCCGCTCGATCTCCAGGTCGACCTCGTCGATCAACGGTTCGCCTCCGTAGGTGAACTGGAGGCCACGCAGGCTGAGCAGGGGCATCGGTTCCGGCCTCGATTCGCCCCCCGTGAACCGAGGGGTGCGACGGTTACTTGTTCGTGTCGAGTTGGATGGTCGGTGGTCCCTGGATGTAGCCCAGCGACGCGAGGAATCGGTCCATCTCGGTGACGGTTGCCAGGAAGTGCCTGGGACTGTGACGACGGTTGAAGAACCCGTGTGGCTGATTCTCGTAGAGAAACAACTCGCTGCGGCTGCCAACCTGCTGCATCGTCTTGCGAAAGGTGTGAGCCGTCTTGACCGGTACCAGCTTGTCCTTGGTTCCCAGGAAAACAATGGCCGGCGGCATCCCCTTGCGAATGTTGTGGAGCGGTGAGATCTCTCGGAACCGATCCTTGACCCGAGAATGTCCGTAGCCGTCGGGCCCATTGTCGTAGACCGGGTTGAACAGCAACAGGGCATTGGGGCGACAATTGATCTTCAGGTTGTCGGACTTGGCATCGAGTCCCGGCACGGTTGCGGTGGCCGCAGCGACATGACCACCGGCGGATCCGCCCCCCACAGCAAGCCGCCGGGGATCAATCGCCAGTCGGCTGGCGTTGGCTCGCAGCCATCGAATGGCCGACTTCCCATCCTCGACGCAATCAAACGGCGTGGCCCCTTGCCGACTCTTGACCCGGTAATCGGCCACGATGCCGACCATGCCCCGCGAGGCAAGATAGGAAGCGTGCTCCTGAAACTGCCGGGGCGTGCCTCCGTTCCAACCGCCGCCAAAAAAGAACACCGCGGCGGGCCGACGTTCGTCCTGGTTCTGGCGACATGGCTGGAAAACGTAGAGCTTGAGCTTCACGTTTCCAACGGTCTTGTAGATGTGAGTGGTGGCCCCGGGAATGGAAGGGGCCTGTCCCTCCTTTGTGTTCTGTCCACAAGCCGGAGGTGTCCCCAGCAACGTGGCGACCAGCATTCCGGCGCTGACCAGTGCCCGGTGATGTCTGGAAACGACCATCTTGTTCGTCCTTCCCCCCGGGACTGGGGCTACAACCGAGGCCGCGCAGGCTTGACGGGACCTTGCCACGGCCGCACACCACGGGTGGCGACCTTGCGACGGTAGATCCGGCCGCCGCAGGTGGCGTAGAGCGTGTCGAGTTTCGGGCCACCGAAAACGACGTTCGAGAACCAGCCGCGACCCGGTTTGTTCAGGATGATGTGGACCCGACCGAGCTGGTCGAGCACCTGCAATCCCATTCGGGTGGCCACGTAGCTGCGGCCGTCTGTGTCGACGGTCAGGCCGTCTGCGCCGGTGTCGTTGTCGCCGTCGCCGCGGTGCAGGTGACCGTGCCGCTGGCGATGTGCCAGTGTGCCATCGGGTTGAATCGCGAACGAGTACGTGAATCGGCCCCTGGTATTGGTGACCAGCAGGAACGCATGATCGGTGGTGGCGACAACACCGTTGGGGAGCCGGATGTTCTTGGCCACGACGGTCTTTTTTCCGTCGAGGGTGAATCGCCAGACCTGCCTGCTGGACGGGTCGGTGAAGTAACCGTATTGGCCCAGGATCACCAGGTCATTGGAGCCCACCCCCTCGATAACCGTTTCGGCGGTCCCCTGGGCGTCGTAACGGACGATCCGCTTGTCGTCGTTCTGACAGGCGTAGAGTTTGCCATCGGGTCCGAACATCAGGCCGCCGGCGTCGCCGGTTTCGCGGGCGAAAACGCTGACCTTGTTGTCGAGTCCGATGCGGTGGATGGTGTTGTTGGGTCCGTCGGTGAAGAAGACTTCTCCGGTGTCGCTGACCGCCGGACCACCGGTGAATTTGTGTCCCCGGCTGACCACTTCCCAGCCCTCGCCGGGAAGCAGAATCTTGGATCGACGGGGTGTGCCGGCGACGTTGGTGACCGGCTTGGGGTAATCCCGCCACAGCCAGCGGATCACCTCGGGCAGGATGGCGGTGGCGTGTTTGTGGTTGTGGCCGCCGTTGCCCCACGCGTGAGCGACGTCGTACCCGGCCCACTTCAGCGAGGCGAGCATCTGCTGGTTGGCTTCCCACCAGCTGCCACCGAAGATGTCCAGATCGTTGCGGCCGTCCTGCAGGAAGATCCGGATTGGCCGGGGCTCGTACTTGCGGATCAGTGTCGGGTACTCGTTGCCGCCCTTGAGCGAGACGAATGTTCCCACGGCGGTGAAGACGCGTCGGAACAGGTCGGGGCGTTCCCAGGCGGCGGTGAAAGCACAGATGGCTCCGCTGCTGCTGCCGGTGATCATGCGGTCATTGGGGTCGTCGCTGAGATGGAATCGCTTGGCCACCTCGGGGAGGATCTCCTTTTCGAGAAACCGGGCGTACCGTGGCCCCATTCCGTCGTACTCGAAACTGCGGTTGAAGCGGGGCTGGGCGTCCTTGCGGGCCGGAGGGACCACGCCGGGAGCGATGAAAACTCCGATCATCGGCGGGATGGCCTTCTTGTGGATCAGGTTGTCGAGCACGGTGGGGAACTTCCACCGCCTGCCGACTCGCATCCCGTCCTGGACCACGATCTGGCAGTGGGGTTTCGACTTGTCGTAGCCGGCCGGTTCGTAGATCCAGTAGTCCCGCACCGTGCCCGAAAAGACCTTGCTGGTCCAGCGGATCGGGCCATGAACGGTGCCCTGCGGGACCCCGGCCTGGACCTTTGAATCCTCGTGGACCGGATAGTTTTCGGCCGGAGGCCGCTTCTTCTGGGGCTGGGCGGCCACCGGTTTCTTCTTGACGGCGGCGTCCTGAGATTCCACAGCCGGAGTGGCCGGCGAAAGGGTCAACAAACCTGTCAGCACGATGAGAGCGGAGCGGCGTGTCATGGCTTGGGACTCCATCGGGAGATGCTCAAGAGTCGGGAGGCGGTCCGCTGTTCGCGATGTTTGAGTCGCTGTAGCCTGTGGTGGACGGATCCGCCGACCCGAGGCCTTGCAGAACGGACAGCCCCGCGATGCTCACCGACGATAAGACGCCGCGTGTCAAAAACCAAGCACGTGCCTGGACCGACCCGGGGCCGGTCGTTGCGGGTCTCGTGCTGGTCGTGATGGGGGCCACGGTGGAACGCCTGTCGGCGGCCGAGATGGGTTCGGTCGGCCAGTTGACCGGCCGGCGGCTGCCGGCTGAGTCGAAGCCGCCGTGGAAGAAGGTCAGTGGGGCGGCTCGTGAGTCGATCGAAGACGGACGCTGGGTAGTGCGTGAACCAAAAAACTTCTGCCGCAGGTTAAAGATCGGAGACTATCAACAGACCGACGGACAGAAGAACGAGGTGCGGTTCGAGTGGATCACCAACTGCCGGGACAATAGACGTGCCGATGGGTTTTCGATTCACACCCAGGGACGGCGGCTGCGGTTGCATCCGATTCACCGTCCCAACCGGCCCGACCTGCTGCTGATGGGCGTCCGTGGCGGAATGGGACCCGACATCGCCGCCAGCCATGTCGATCTCACGGCGTTGCCGGGTTTCGATGCGAGAAAGTCCAACCGTTATGTGTTGAGATGGGTGACCCAGGAGATCAACGACTTCCGTTTCGAACTGTCGATCAATGGCAAGCCGATCGCGGAGTTGACCGGGGAACCCCGGGTTGTCGGCAGGGACGTGTCGATCGGATTCGAATTCCGCGGTGGGACTCATTCGATCTCCAGCGTTGCCTGGGACATGAATCGCGGTGGACGACGTGTGGTCAGTCCGGGTGCTCGCACAGCGGTGAGGCGGCTGGCGATGGGATATCGCGAGTTGTTTCTCGATGACCTGATGGTGGCCGAGTTACGAGGAATCGAAAAAGTCCTGCACCGGCCGATCAAGTACTCACGCAATCCGGTGATCCGCCATCACCAGAGGCCGTGGCAGAAGTTTCGTGCCCAGCTGTACGGCACGGTGCTGTACATCCCCGAAGAGAAAATCTTCAAGATGTGGTACCTGGCGGGGGCCCGTTTTCCCGATGAGGCCGCGATCAGGCTCGATGGGAAACCACGGATTCCCAATTTTCAGATGCTCGCCTACGCCGAGAGCCGTGACGGGCTGAACTGGACGCTGCCAGATCTGGGCCTGGTCAGCTTCAACGGGTCCCGTCACAACAATCTCTGCCGGTTCTCTCGGGAAAACGCCGAGGGAGTGGGCGTGGTTCATGATCCTCACGACCCGGATCCGACCCGACGGTACAAGGCATTTTACTGGGAGCACTCGGTCCGCAGCCCGCACAAGATCCCCGTGGCTGTTGAGATCAGCGCGATGTCGGTCAGTTTCTCGGCCGACGGCAAGAACTGGACCAATCACCCGGGCAACCCGGTCATTCCGCAGGCCAGCGACACCGGCCACCAGGCCCTGTGGGATCCGTTCCGAAAGGTCTACGTGGCCTACGGACGGTTCGGTGCCGGTGGACGCAAGATCGCCCGGTCCGAAAGTCGTGACTTCATCAACTGGAGCCCTTCGCAGTTGGTCTTTGCTGCTGACGCGACCGACACCAAGTCCCGTGGCGGTCATCCGCAGTTTTATGGAATGGGCACGACGATCTACGAAGGGACATACATCGGGCTGCCCTGGTTGTTCTGGGAGAATTCGAGCAACCGTCTGGACGTTCAACTGGCCAGTAGCCGGGACGGCATCCACTGGCAGCGGGCCGGAAATCGGCAGACATTGATCCCCAACGGAAAGCGAGGCACCTGGGACGGTGGATGCATCTTCACAGCCTCACAGCCGTTGCAGGTCAAGGACGACACGATCTACATCTACTACTCGGGACTTTCGCTGGACCACGAGCAGCCGCGGCCGAGTCGCCGCGAGCGCCCCGAGTACGGTGAATCGTCGATCGGAGTGGCGACGCTGCGTCGAGATGGATTCGTGTCGATGCGGGCTGGTGAGAAGCCGGCCACGCTCGTCACCGGATTGTTCGGCTGGCCGGCCGGTCGGCGGTTGCACCTGAACGTCGATGCCTCGGAAGGGGAGGTGCGGGTTGGCGTGCTTGACCAGAACGGACGGCCGCTGCGTGGTTTCGCGCGGTCGAAGGTCATCTCCGGAGATCGCACCGACGTGGTGGTTGAGTGGACCGGATCCGGCGAGCCGAAGGCCAAGTCGGTACAGTTGAAGTTCGAAATGACCAACGCGGACCTGTATTCGTATTGGCTGAAGTAGACAGGGAGTGGTGGACGATGCGGCAGATCCAGAGGCGTGCGTTTCAGGTTGCGGTCGGCCTGGTGGCCGTGGTCGGATTGCTGGCTGTCGCCGGGACAGTCTCGGCACAGGTGCCCAAAGCGGCCAAGGGCGACTGGCCGTGGTGGCGTGGCCCGAATTTCAACGGTGTGGCCGAATCGGGACAGAAGCCTCCCATCCGCTGGAGTGCCACGAAGAACGTGGCGTGGAAGGCGGCGGTGCCGGGCCGTGGGCATTCGACGCCGATCGTCGTCGGACAACGGGTATTCCTGCAGACCGCTGATGATAACGCCAAGTCGCAGTCTGTCCTGTGTTACGACCGTGCCACCGGAAAACCGCTCTGGCAAAAGGAACTCCACCGCGGAAACTTCCAGGAGAGGATCAATCCCAAGAACACCTACGCGACGAGCACCATCGCCTGTGACGGCGGGCGGCTGTTCGTGTTGTTCAGCAACAACGCCGCGGTGAAGGCCACCGCCATGGATCTGGACGGCAAGGTGATCTGGAAGACCACCGCGGCGCCGTTCATTGAAAAGAAGTACCCCAATGGGTACGCCGCCTCGCCGGTGCTCTATGGAAATACGGTCATCGTCGCTTCCGATTGCGAGGGGGGCGGAACTTTGCTGGCCCTGGATCGTGACACGGGCAAGCGGGTCTGGGCCACCAGTCGCATCGGCAAGACCAACTACGCGTCACCGGTGGTGGGGCACGTCGCCGGCCGCGACCAGCTGTTGATCGGCGGACTCGACATGGTCGCCAGCTACGATCCGAAAAACGGCAAGCTGCTCTGGGACGCACCGGCGATCGCGATGCAGACTTCCGGCACCCCGGTCTGGGAGGGCGACTTGGTGTTTGCGGCCGGCGGCTATCCGTCGGGTAGCACCGCGGGCATCCAGGCCGACGGGTCGGGCAAGATCGCCTGGAAGAACAACCAGCGGATCCACGAGCAGTCGTTGCTGGTTCATGACGGGCATGTTTACGGGATCAACGACACCGGGATCGCCTTGTGCTGGGAGGCTCGCACCGGCCGGGAAGTCTGGAAGCATCGCTTGAAGGCACCGATCAGCGCCTCGCCGACACTCGTTGGTGAGACGATCTACCTGACCAACGAACTGGGCACGACCTGGCTTTATCGTGCAACTCCCGAGGGGTTCGAAGAGATCGCCGTCAATCAGTTGGGGACGATCGCCTTTGCTTCGGCGACAATCTGCGGAGGGCAGATCTTCCTGCGTGTCGCTGACATGGTCGAAGGAAAACGGGTCGAGACGCTGTACTGTCTCCAGCGAGATGGCGGGCGTTGACCGGGCAGCCAAAGAGCAAGCCGGAATCCGTGTGACCCGGTCTCATCTGCGATCGGTATTGGCCGGTTTGCGTCGGTTGAATGCGTCGACGACTTTTCCGGCGTCGCCCACATCGTAGAAGTCGACCACGACGAAATGAGGTCGACGGCCGGTCCGCTTTCGACAGGCTTCCATGCGAGGTTGCAGCACTTTTTTGGTATTGGCCTGTCGAGCTAATCCGACGCCGGCCGTCGGTCGGGTCAGAAAGTGATTGAGGATCAGCAGGCGATTGGTGGATTGCCCACGGTTGCGCCGGAAGGCGAAGTCCTCGACACGCTTGACCGAGAAATGTGTCTCCCAGCAGTGTTTCCAGACGTCGTGGTAACCGGGCCATTGGCCGCCATCGCGATCGGTCATCACGACCAGTCGACGCTTGGCGGCGATCATCTGTCGCAAGGTGGGCCACGGGGCGTCAGGTTTCTGATGGTGGAGTGAGTCGAGGAGTTCGGCGTCCTGGAACGCTTTGCGGATCCGTTGACCGTCGACGTAGGACTCGAAGATGATCGTGATGACCGCCCGTGGCGT
>DLVV01000061.1:24830-32718 GCA_003445035.1 Planctomycetaceae bacterium
ACCAGGTGGGGGCGGCCGCCGACGAGATGGACATCGAGCATCAGTCCGCGGACACCGTCCTTCAATTGACGGGTCAACCCGTGGTTCTGGTTGGGGAACAGCCAGCCTTCGGCCCGGTTGGACATCGCGTTGTGCGTCATCAGCACCGTGACCTCGTCGAATCGTCGGTCGAGCAACGCCGTATCCGGAGCGGGTGGGCGTGCTTCGGACTCCGTTACGCCACAGAGCATCACCAGTCCGATCGAGGCGGCCAGGGCCGACGGGAGGCGTCGCGAGGCGGACGGATGGGTGATGAGATGGAACAACATGGTTCCATCCTAGCACGCCTCGCATGAGAACATGTCGCCGCGGACATTGTGATCTCGGGAGGGGGGGGCAGACGTTTCGAGTTCCCCTCGCGTGGTCAGTTCGACGACATCTGTCCGTCGAATGATGACAGCGAGTGGTCCGTCTGAAGAGGGTCGTTCTGCTGACGTCGGTGTCTGATCGGAACGGAACGAGAATTGCTGCTTTGTCAGTGGTGTGTTTTCCACTTGTGACGAAGGAGTGAAGCGATGCGAAGCATGAGAAGTTTTGGCGTTCTGGCTGGGATGTGTGTGATGGTCTGGGCCGAGGTCGCCGCTGCGGCGCCTCCGGTCTACTGGAACCGGCGATCTGCGGCGAAGTCGACTCCTCGAACGACGTACTACGATCGGTCGGGCAGAACGGTCGCCCGCAGCCGGACGGTGGGCAATCGCACGCGGTACTCCGACCGCAGCGGTCGTACGACCTTCACCAGTCGGACTCGAGGCAACAGGTCGACCGTCTCGGATCGCAGTGGCCGTAAGGTGGCCAGCAGTGTCACCTCCGGCAACCGGACATCGTTTTATGGTCGCAGTGGCCGGAAGACGGGATCCAGTCGTACCGTTGGCCAGCGGTCCACCTTCTACGATCGCAGCGGTCGAAAAACCGGATCGAGTCGCACGGTCAACGGTCGGACAACGACCTACGATCGGACCGGACGGGTGACAAGTCGCAGCAGGTCCCGGAAGTGATCGTCACCTGGCGGGGATCCGGTTGAGCGTGTAGTAACCGCTCGGATGCAGCAGCGGCTGTCCGTCCCGGCTGCGCAGCCCCGGGGCGTGCAGTTCGTGGACGTACATCTCTCGCAGCCCGTCGATTCTCAACCGAATCCGCAATCCGTCTTCACTGACCTCGGTCGACCGGATCGCCAGGTCCCGTTTCAGGATCTCGTCGCTGCCGTAGGTCGAGTGGTAGGTGTAGGTGTAGCTGTTGACGGCGTAGGACGAGAGCCGTCGCGCGGATTCGGGGTCGACCGGGCGGGTCGTCACGAGTTCGAATCCATCGGGACGGGCCCGGATTTCCTTCATCTCGAACGGTGTCTTTCCGGTCCAGACCAACCGTTGCAGCCCGTAGGAGGCGGTTCCCAGGCTGCTCCAGCCGCGGTTGCTCAAGCCCGCAAACAGGCTGCCGTCGTGGCCCTGGGAGAGACGAATCACCGCCGAAGCCAGGCCCTCGCGGAACGGGAAGCACGCCCCCTGGTACTCGCCGCCGACCTTTTCCAGGAACACGCGGCTGATCGAGGCCAGCGTGAATTCCCCGATAAACAACTGGCCGTCGAAGGGGCCGAAGCGACCGCGACTGTCGTCGAGCATGATGTCGGTGGCCGATTGGCCGACCTTCTTGTACGGGAACCAGACGGCCGGAGGTTTCAGGTGCTTGAGGCGTTTGACCGCTTCGGGCAACGGCACGCCGCCGGGGATCGCCTTGATGCCCTTGATCGGTGAACCCGGAAGACCCATCGAGGCCAGGGCCTCGGGGTGATGGAAGAACGCCCCGGATCGCATGTGGTGCAGCGAGTTGGTGCCGACCCAGTTGCCCTGCTGATCGGTGTAGAACATGTCGCCGGCGCGGTTGGAGCCCAGTCCGCTGGGCGATCGCATGCCCGCGCACACCGGGACGAGCTTGCCCTGCGGAGTGACTTTCACACCCCAGCCTCGCCAGCGGGCCTGGGCCACGCCGAGAGACTTGTTGCTGACCATCAGGGAACGCTGGTTGCCCTGGAAGCCCATGCCGATGTTGAGCGTCATCCAGAGGTTGCCGTTTCGGTCCAGCCTGGGGCCGAAGGCGTATTCGTGGTAGTTGCCCGTGACTCCCCACGCATTACTGACGCAAAGGTACTCGTCGGCCACGTCGTCGCCGTCGGTGTCGGTCATCCGGGTCAACTCGGTTCGCTGGGCAGTCAGGTACGACTTCCCCTGCTTCAACAGCCCAAGCGGCTCGTGCAACGCCTCGGCGAACCTCTTGTACGTGACGTTCTTCGGGGGATCGTCATAGACCCCGTCCAGGAACCAGACCTCTCCCTTGCGGATGCTGACCGCCAGGCGTTTCTTGTCCACCACGGCCATGCCGCTGACTTCCAGCACCAGGTCTCTCGGTGGCGGCTTCCAGAACTTGGCCCGGGATCCGGTCGGGGCCTTGGACGACAGGATCGTTACCAGGCGGTAGTAGTCCGACTCGTCGTTGGACGAGGCGATGGGCGTTTCGGTGGACATCACCACCATCGCCAGGACCACAGCCGGCCACCGGGCACTTCGGAGAGTTCGGTTCACTTTTACCACCGGTAATCGATCTCCACGGTGATCGGGCTGGTGACCATGATCGGGAGCCGCCATTCGACCAGGCCACCCAGTCGGACCAGCTTCCCGGGACGGCCTGGTGTTTTCGAAATCGAAACCGTCAATCCGTTCTCGTCAGTGTGCGCGTCGGCTTCACGGCTCTGGAGCGATTTTCCGATGTGAGCTCGAATCCAGGCCGCCGGCTTGTCCGACCTGGTGGTGATTTTCAGTGTTCGTTTCAGTCCCCTTTGGGTCGACGGTTCGATACGGTCTTCGACCGCCAGCGTACCGACGCTGTACAGCAACGTCGGCACACGGGATTTGTCCAGCCGGTAACCGCCGAACCGGTAGCCGGTGACCGGATCGAGAGCGTCGGGCCAGGGCGAGTCGTTGTCGGGCAGCCGATTGACCACCAGGCCTGCCGGAAGCGTGATCAGGTCTCGACCCAGTGGTGCGGCAGGCGGGATGAAGCGGTTGAACCAGGTGGCATGAGCATCCAGGAACCGGCCCCGCCAGGCCTCGACCACTCGCCCGCCTCGTGCGTCGAAGGCGAAATGAGGGCTGGAGGGGAAGCCGACCGCGATCGCGTGCCGCCCGACCCGTTGCATGAAGGTCCTCAGAACCAGCGGGCGTTTTCGGGGGACCAGTTCGTAGTTGTCCACCTTGTTCCTGGTGATCTTCTCGGGCAGGGGCTGCCGACCGATGTCGGCCAGGTAGGTGTGGAAGGCGGCCAGTTGTCGATCGACACGCCCTTCGAGAATGTCGGGGCTGTTGGTCTTGCCCTTGGGAAAGAAGGTCGGCATCCGGGTGCGGGCCTTTTGCGACGCGGGGTCGAGCAGGAACCGCTTCAGCCACTCGGGGCGGATCCGAGCGGCGGTGCCATCGAGGTCAATTCCCACCACCCCGGGCAGACGCTCGCCTCGCACCGGGTGACATTGCACGCAGCCGCGGTCGACGAGACTTCTACCGGAAGTGGCCAGAGACTTGGCAGAAATGCCGGTTGTCTCGAAGATCTTCGCTGCCGGCGTGTCGGAACCGGCGTCGACGGTTGCCAGTTGTCGGGGCAGTCCCAGGACCTCCGCAACGGGAAACACCGGCATGCGGATCTGCAGGTGAGGGCGGACATCACCGGTGCCGGACAACACCTTGGACAGCCAGGCTGTTTTCAGCTTTCCACCGACGCCGTCCAGCGATGGCGGCAACCGGCCCTCGTCACCGAGGTCGACATGTCCGGCGGTTTCGAAGTAGCCCCTCCGCCTGGGCCCCAGCCCGCCGGACCCGTTGCGGGTGTGACAGGCCAGGCAGTTGAGTTTCAACGCGGTTCGTTTCAACGACAGCGCGGGCGTGAGCGGGGTCGGCTTGGTGGCGAGGGCTGCCGAGACGGATTGGGTCTGCTGCTTGTCGAGCCGGTACCGGGGTTGCCGGCCGGAGGCATTGGCCAGGCACGAGTCGGTGGACGAGAGGTCGAGTTGGGATAGGCGGGGAGGTGGCTTGAGAGCGGGGTCGACTTTCAGTCCGCGGCCGGCCGTGTGACAGGACTGGCATCGGAATTGGACGAACAGGCGACGGCCCGTGGCGACCAGCTCGGGGCTGTTCTTCGGATCTGTCAATGACCGTGCTGTGGCGTTCGGGTGCAGGAACGCGACCAGGTCCGCCGCTTCGTCGGGGACCAGTTTTAGTGACGGCATGCGGCCGCCCGGTCGCATGGACTCCGGAGCGATCAGGAAATGAGCCAACCCCTCGCGGGTGTACTTGTTGGCCAGGTCACCATGAGGAACCGAAGGGAACGGACGAGCGGCGGCATCCAGGCCGAGTTCCTTGAGCTCTTCGGGGTCGAGCTGAGACAGCAGTTTCTCGAGTTCGGAGGTGGGTTGGGGACGGACCGTGAATTTGGCATCGGGTTGGTGGCAGGCCACACAACCGACCTGGTGAAACAGCCGGCTCCCGCGGGCTGGATCTCCCTTGTCGTGAAATTGTGGGGCGACCGGACGCGTTGCGGTCGACTTCAGCTTGGCGAAATCTTCACGGAGAGACGACAGGAAGGCTACCAGGGCGCCGATCACCCGGGTTTTCTGCTTTCCGGCGGGGACACCGTGCAGCACGTCGGGCATCGTGGTACCCGGCTGGGTGCCGACAGGATCGGACAGGAAGCGAGACAGCCATTTTGCCTGTAGTCGACGTCCGGCTCCCTCCAGCCGTGGTCCTTGTTTCGGTTGTGGTCCGGTAGTTCCCGGGGCGTGGCAGGAGGTGCAACCGAGCTCGCCCAGCAACAGTCGGCCGGCCTCTGGAGGTTCCAGGTTGCCGCGGCGAGCGAAACGCTCGAAACCGGCAACGAAGGGCGATGCCGGGGGTGCGGCCACGGCGGCGGTGATCCACAGTGCGGGGCAGGCGGCGAGAATGCCGAAGATGCCGAGCCGAGAGCCAGGAATGACGTTCACGGTCTCGACCCGCGGAGGAATCAGATCAACTCGGCGATCGGTTTCGCATCGCTCAGAATGTGGACCGGGCGGCCCCGAAAATCATCGAACGTCTGCGAGTGGTCGATGCCGAGGTGGTGATAAATTGTCGCCAGCAGATCCTGGGGCGTGTACGGACGTTCGGTGGGGTACTCGGACTTGCTGTTGGTCGCGCCGACGATCTGTCCCATGTTGAGACTTCCTCCGGCGACCAGTGCCGAATAGGCCTGGGGCCAGTGGTCCCGGCCGTAGGATCGGTTGGGCACTCCGTACCGCATCACCGGGGTCCGGCCGAATTCGCCGACCACCACCACCAGGATCCGCCGTTGCAGGTCCTGGGCGTGGATATCCTCGATCAGGGTCGCCAGGGCCTGGTCCATGTAGGGCAGGCGGATCTTCATGTACTTGGCGAAGTGCCCCTCACGCCCGGCGTTGCCGGGGTGATCGTCCCAGTTGGTGAATTCCTGGCCGGTCTTGGGCGTGTTGAAGTAGATGTTGATCACGGAGGTTCCGGCCTGGGCCAGGCGGCGGGCCAGCAGGCAGGCCTGGCCCCAGAGGTGGCGGCCGTAACGGTCACGCAGCGCATCGGGTTCTTCGGAGAGGTTGAAGGCCTTCGCCGATTCGGGGCTGGTGAGCATCTCGAAGGCCAGTTCACGGAACTGGTCGGTACCGGCCAGGTTCCCTCGCAGGTCCTCGGTCCGGCGGATGCGGTCGAGCTGATCGATCAGGGTCTTGCGGTCGCCGAGTCGCTTGCCGTCCTTGCCGGCGGCGATTCCGGCGTGCGGGGCGCGGAATCCCTTGACGCTGGGATCGCCGACCTCAAAAGCCCCGTGGTGCAGGCCCAGGTAGGTCGGCCGGGTCATGTAGGGTTTCTGTGGGATCGCCACGTAGGAGGGCATCACGTTCGGACCCGTCCTCAGCGACTTGCTGGCCACCGAGCCGAAGTCGGGGTGGGCGCTCTTGGATTGTGATGTCGGGTCGGCCACCAGGGGAGCCTTGCCAGTCAGGACGGTGATTCCGCCGTCGGTGTGACTGCTCATCTCGTGATGCAACGAACGCACGATCGAGAACTTGTCGGCGATCTTGGCCTGGAGCGGGAAGTGCTCGCAGATGTCCATGCCCGGGACGTTGGTCGCGATCGGATCGAACTGGCTGCGAGTGGCTGTCGGGGCGTCGGGCTTGAGGTCGTAGGTCTCAAGCTGCGAGGCGCCACCGTGCTGGTAGAGCATGATCACGGAGGTGCGCTTCGAGTGGTTTCCCGACGCGGCTCGGGCGGCCAGGACCTGTGGCAAAGTCAGGCCGCCCAGTGCCAGGGCACCCACCTGCATGAACTCGCGCCGACCCAATGGGCCAGTGCAGCCGGAGGTGGTGTCCTTGCAGTCGCTCATCGCTTGGCTTTCGAGAAGATCCACGACACGTCCGTGTGTCTGATATCGGCAGTATAAAGGAAGTCGGACTTGCTCGAAATCGCATTCTGGAAAGTTGATGCGTTCGAGGCCGACGCTATTTCTTTTGTGACGCTTTTTTCTGTGTCGCCAACGTGTCGCGAAACGCTTTCTCTTTCAACGAGATGTAGTCACGGTACCCGGCCGGATCGATGAAGGGACTGACTTTGGCCCCTTTCAGCTTCGGGTACTTGGCGTGCATGCCATAGTAATTCCCGTGAGCTCCGAGGAAGTAGTCGCACTTGAGCGAGTTGAGCACCTTGAACGTGCGGGCGAAGTCCTTGGCGATTTTCGGGTAGGTCTTGTTTTTGACCAGTTGGTAGCCGGGATTGACGTTGGGGCTGCCGACGACGACGACCAGCTTCTTGCTCTTGCCGTCGGTGACCCTGGCCGTCCAGGTGGTGCAGCCGGGAGTGTGGCCGGGCGTATGGCGGGCAACCAGCGTGGTGCCGCCCAGCGTGACCTTCTCACCGTCCTTGAGCACCTTGTCGACCGGGCATGGTCGCCAGCGGCTGTCGGTGTAGAGGTACTGGCCCTTGCCGCCTCCGGCGATCACTTTCTCGTCGCCGGTCATCACGAAAACTTTTGCCCCGCTGACCTCGCGGGCACGGGCGTGACCGGCGACGTGATCCGCGTGGGCGTGGCTGGCCAGGATGATCTTGATGTCGGTCATCTTGAACCCCAGCGAACGGACCGAAGCCTGGATCAGCGGCACGGTCTCGTCGAAACCGGTGTTGATCAGCATGTGCCCCTTGGGGGTCGTGACCAGGTAGATGGCCAGGTCGTTGGAGCCGACGTAGTAGATGTTGTCGACGACCTTGTGAGCCGGGTAGGGGCCGTCAGCCCGGGCGTTTGATGTGGCACAGATCAACAGGGCCATCAGGAATGCCAGCGACGGACCCTGGGGAGGTTTGGTGAACAGCATGAGGGGCCTCGGGGAAAAACCGTGGTTTGATGAGGTGTGTTGAACCTGTGGCGGTCGATGAACAACAGCAGGGACGTCATCCTATCAACAACGCCGTTGGTCGACGAATCGGTGTGGCCCAATTCCGGTTGTCTGTGGTCGGGTCAAGAGGTTAGTCTGGTCGCATCGGCGGTGGTTGGTTTCAGGGAGCAGGTCGTGATGAGTCAGCAAGGCGGGATGGACCTGGCGGCGGTTGACCAACTGACTCGCCGGGCCGCACTGCAACTGGGCACCGGGTTGTTCGGTCTGTCGCTGCCGGGCTACCTGGCTGCATCTCGTGCCGGACAGGTTGATCCCGCTCGCCGCGATTACTCGTGTATCTTTCTGTTCCTGGCCGGTGGCATCAGTCATTTCGAGTCCTGGGATCCCAAGCCCGACGCCCCCGTCGGCATCCGGGGTCTCTGG
>DLVV01000071.1:0-19794 GCA_003445035.1 Planctomycetaceae bacterium
ACGGTAGGTGGTGGTGAAGAACCCTATCCGTTCGTCAGCCTTGCGAGGTGCGTAACCCGGAGAGGAGCCCATCTTGCTGATCGAGTAGTGCAGGGTCTTGAGACGGCCACCCGAGGTGGGCAGTTCGAAGGCCAGTTCGACGTTGTCACGGAAGGCCTTGCATTTCTTGATGGAAAAGAGTCTTGGCGAGGATGACCGGGCCGAGGAGCCGAAGAAACGGGAGGCGCCGTTGACCAGCAGGGCATCGATGTCGATCACCGGCCCCCCCGAGGGGCCCATCGTCACGATGGGGATCTCCATCACGACACGGTCGGTGAACAACCTCGGGACGCTGGCCTTGCTGTGACGGTCGCCGGTGCTGCGAACTCCGATGTTGGGTTCGATCAACGCCAGGCTTTTGTTGAAGCGGCGGAAGTAGACATACATCTCACCAGCCTGCAGGCCGGCGAATCGTTCGCCGCTGGAAACCGTCAATGCGATGTAGAACTTCTGGGACGGGCCGACTCCGGCGGGGAGTTCGGCGAAGACCTGCTGATCCTTGTTTCGCCGGTAGATCGTGAACAGCGTGCGGCTGGCGTTGTTGGTGCTGACGACCTTGTCGAATCCCTTGAGCACCGTCGTGTGCGATGGGAAATCGGGTCGCGGAACCGATTTGCTTGTGACGGACTTGGTGGCGGACTTGGTGGTTGTCTGGGCCGGAACCGGCGTCGCCACGATCACGGACAACAGCGATACGAAGATCAGCGAGGCGAAGCGGTGCATTCTCGAGTTCCTTGGCATCCCAGGAAACCCACGACGGTCGGACCCGTTGCGAGCAATTCGTTACAACCCGGAGAGTTTCCCCACACTCTCTAGAGTTCCAGTCTAACCCACGCACCGACAGTCTGCACCGTTGCTCGACGGTTTTTGGGGGCGTTGACCTGGGGAATGGTGAAGGTCGTACCGATCGCAGTGATTCTGCGGAGACCGGTCACGGCGGTCGTCACTCGAGGAGCAGCACGACGGCGGTGATGTTGTCCTTGGATCCACCCTGCTGGGCCGCTTCGACAATCGTCTCGGCGATCTGCTGAGGGTCATCCCCCTCGTTGACCAACATCTCCAGTGTCAGGTCATCGACACCGTCGGTGACACCGTCCGAGCAGAGCAGAAAGCGATCGCCGGAGATCGGAGCACACACATCCGGCGACGTGCCCTCACCGCCCTCTTTCGATCCGAGATAACGGTAGAGCACATTCCGGTAGCGGTGCGTGACGGCCTCCTCGGGGCTGATCGTCTCCGCGTCGAGCAAGGCCTGGGTCAGCGAGTGATCGGTGGTGAGCTGCTCGAAGTCGCCGTCTCGCAGCCGGTAGACCCGACTGTCACCAACACCCCCGGAATAGAGTTGTCCACCGGCAGCAACCACGAAGACGATCGTGGTTCCCATGTTGTGGAATCGAGGTTCCAACTGGGCCAGGGCGACGATTTCGGTGTTGGCCAACGCCACCACCTGGTCGATTGTCTCGATGACCGCCTCGCTGGAGGTTTCATCGAAGTCGAGCTGTTTCACGAGATGCTCCTGGAGCAACTCGGTGGCCATTTCACTGGCCTTTTCGCCGGCCGACTGGCCTCCCATGCCGTCGGCGACCAGGAAGAAGCGTCCGTCGGGGTCGAGGGCGAACCGGTCCTCGTTGTTATCCCGGAAGTTTCCGGTGATGCTCAGGCTGCCGACTTGAACGCGTGCCATGATCTCGGGAACCGCTTGAGGCGGTGGATGGGGCGCGTGAAGGGTTTACACCGGTGTGGGACAGAGGGTGTCGACCAGGTCGCTGACCCCCAGTGGTCGTGCCCCCGTCAACAGTTCTCCCGCCTGGAAACCGGCAATTGCTCCATGGAGCGCCGCCCGGCCCTCGACCAGGCGGAACACGCGGTTCTTTTCCGGAGGAAACTGTGTCCGGTAGGCTCGAATCGACTGCAATTTTAACTCGAGTGTCTCAGAAATATCCACGACAAACCGCGCCGGACCGCTCGGGGCATCGAGTGAGGCAAAGGCGAGCGAGTACCAGGCCTGTTGCTCGATGGTGTGGACCGGCAGGCCGTCGAAAGTCTCGTCCCACTTCGTCAGTCTCGAGTAGAACACTGCGGCGTCAATGATCCTGGCGGCCTCAGCGTGGTCGGGAGAGGCCATGGGAGTGGGGCCTTCGAGCCCGATGACGATGCGGGGTCGGAAGCGGCGGAAGATCTTGGCCAGCTCGACACGGACTTCGAACCCGTCAAAGAGCCTTCGGTTGGGAAAGGTCATCGTTTCGCGGTGGACTCCCAGGATCCGGGCCGCCTCGGCTGCCTCGGCCAACCTCACCTCAGGAGACGGGCTTCCCGGGGTGGGTTCACCGTCGGTCAGATCGACGATGCCCACGCCGTATCCCTGTTGCACCAGTCTTGCCAACGTGCCTCCGCAACCGATCTCGACGTCGTCCGGGTGCGCTCCGACGGCAATCACGTCGAGCGAATCGGGAACATTCGGTGGGGAGTTGTCGTCGGTGGACATGGTCGTCAGGCGCCGGAGGCTGGCAGCGACGATGGAGTCACCACGCGGCTCTCTTCAAGGAAGGTCCGCACCAGTTTTGTCAGTCGGTGCGGGTGGGTCAAGCAGCCCAACGGTCCGCACCCGGCCAGGGTCTCGACCCGCACCGCTGGCACAGTCTTGGCGATGGCCGTCGTGGCAGGCGTCTGGATGGGCTCCTGGTCGTCGTAGAGCGACTCGGGGACGATCAACAGGACCGGGGGGACGGATTCGCTGGCGGCGAGCTGATCGAGGCAGCCGGAGAGATCGAGTCCGTCGAGTCGGCGGGCACGTCGTGAGGCGACACGCAGGGGCAGTCCACCTGTGGCATCGATCGCAAACGCCAACCGTGACTCGTCGTAGGGAGGGAACCAGGGTTGGTGATTGTGGACCATCAGGCTGCGGAATCCGGGCACGTGAGCCAATCGGCCGGGCAGGTGGCTGCCCAGGCGAGCCAGCCACCGTTCGGCGGTGGTCAGGCGAGTTCCCACCAGGGGGCCCTGGAGCACCGCGGCGGCGATCCGGCCGCCGGAATCGGCCAGTGCCGCCAGCCCGACCGCACTGCCCAGTCCGGTTCCCAGCGCCGTCACATCCGGGCCGCCATGCTGCTCGCAGACACACCAGAAGTCTTCGACGAGGTCTTCGATCGACCCGGGAACAATCGTCGCGGATCGAGTCACGAGACTCGAGTCGTCGTACAGGACACAGCGGAACTGATCGCGGAACAACCAGGCGGCCAGGGCCATCAATCGCCAGTTTCCCAGCAGGGGGTTGAGGAACACGAGTGACGGGCCATGTCCGATCGAGCGGCCACGGATCGGTCCGTGGATTCCGTTGATCTCCCACTGGTCGGCCTCTTCATCGAAAGCCGCCAGCACCTGCTGCCACGACAGCGGCGTCGGGCAGTCCGACGGGGCGGGGTCGATCGGTAAGGCCATGTTGGTCACCGTCGGTCGAGCAGAATCTCGATCTCGCGGCGGGGGCTAGCGGGTCGGCTGGGCGACAGCGACCGGGGTCCGCGGCAACAGGTCCTGGAACTGGCGACGGGCACGCCCGATCAGTTCCGGGTAATCCTCTTGCCAGCTCTGGTCGGACCAAACCTGAAGATCGTAGTGACCCCGGTAGCCGCCCCGGATCAGGCATTCAAAGATCTCGGCCAGGGGGATGATCCCGTCACCGGGCAGCAGGCGGTCGTGACGCGAGCGGACCGGTTCGTGCCAGTCGGAGACCTGCACGACCTCGATCAGGGGGACCAGTTCACTCAGCCGGGCTGTCAGGTCGGGTTCCTGCCAGAGGTGGTAGGTGTCGAAGGCGAGCCCGATCTGCGGATGGTCGGCCATCGCGAGGATGTCGGTCGTTTCGTCGAGCGTGTTGAGGAAGGTCCAGTCGGAGGCAAACATCTGGTGCATGGGCTGCAGGGCCAGGTTGACCCCGGCCTCGGCCGCATCGTCGGCGAGTTCTCTCAGGGCATCGAGCAGCAGTCGTCGGGCGTGGTTGAGCGTATGCGTGCCACGGCTGCCGCTGGCGACCACCACGCATCCGGCACCAACTTCACCGGCGAAGCGGATGGCCTGGCGAGCGTCCCACACCGAGTCGTGGAAGCTGTAACCGTTGGTTCCGGTGAAGCCACCGACCCAGGAGACAGACGAGACATCCAATGATGAGTCTCGCAGCAATTCGATCGCCCGATCCTCACCGAACTCAAGGACTTTCGGTCGCCAGAGTCCGACCGATGAGATGTCCGAGTCACGACAGCCGTAGACATCCTGGAGCAGGTCCCAGCGGATGGTGGTCAGGCCGTTGACCGAGAGCCGCGGCGAGGGGGACTCGGTCTGCTGATGCGGCGACGACGAATCGATTGCCGTGGGCTGGTCGGCTCGTTCGAGCTGGGGGCGAGAAGTCCGGGAGAGGGTGGACCAGTCTGACACCGGGCGTCTCGACTCGAAGGCGACCCTGAACGGTCGCGGGAATGGGGATGGATGACGACGGGCGATATCCTATGTTGCGGGGTCGCCTTTGGCAAACCGAAAGCCCGCCCCGTTCCGGATCACCGGCTGATCATCATCTCGGGATTGGAGCCCAGGAGGACCTGCACACTGCGGCTGGTCACAGAGGTGTATTTCAGTGAGACGAAAAACAGGTTCGGCAGGCGGGCGAGTCGGACGCCGCCGAGGTCGCTGACCCGCGTGCCGTCCAGCGTCAGCTCCATGAGCTGGGGGTAGGTCGAGAGCGTCTCGATGGCGTCGTTGTCGACCAGGGTCCAGTCCAGTTGCAGGATCTTCAGTTGCGGCCGGTGGCCCAACTGCTTGATGCCCCGACTGGAGACCAATGTCCCTGAGAGAGTGAGGACGTAGAGATTCTGCAGGGGAGCGAGGTGGGCCAGCCCATCGTCGCTGATGGCCGTTTCCTTCAGAGCGACGTCGGTCAAGCTGTCGATCTGACCGATCTGTCGCAGGCCGTCGTCATCGATATCGGTCCCCCCGAGGTTCAGGGAATTCAGTCTGGGAAACCTGGGCAGCCCGCGTCCGGTCACGCGAGTGTTTTCCAGATCGAGTCCCTTGAGCCTGGGGAGCGGGCCGAGTGCAGCGAGGCCATCGTCGGTGACGGAGGTGTTGCGGAGTCCCAGCCATCGCAGGCGAGTGAGGCCGGCCAGGGAAGCGAGGCCACTGTCGGTGATCTGGCTGCCACTGAGGTCGAGCGTTTCGAGTTCCTCGTACGCCGCCAGCAGCTGCAGGGTTTCGTCGGTGACCGTCGTCTCTCCGATGGTCTGGCGGATCCAGTGTGGGGTGCCGGGTTCGAAGGCGATCCTCGGCGGCATCCGTCGCTGCCGCTCGGCCTTCTCGAGTTCGTAGGGAATCCAGAGCGCCAGGACGATCAGGGCGGCGACGATCAGCGGCACGAGGATCCAGCCGGCGTAGGGGTTGTGCCGGTCTGTCTCCAGGGCCAGCGAATCGTTGGCGTCGTCCGGGTGTTCGGCGGCCGGTTCGAATGTGTCCGGTGTCGGCATGCCATCGCCCTCTCCGGGCGATCCTGCTCCTGTTCACCGGATCGCCGACCTGAATACCGGTCAGCCTAACGGCGGTTGCCTTGCTGATCAAACACCGGACAGGCGTCGCGTCGGATCAGAAAATCCCGAGTTGATCCCGAGCGTCGTCAGTCATCCGCTCCGGTGTCCAGGGGGGAGTCATCACGAGGTTGATCTGTGCCTCCGTGACTCCCTCGAGCCGTTCCAGTGCCATCTTGGATTGTTGGACCAGTTGTGGTCCGGCCGGGCAAGCCGGGCTGGTCAGTGTCATGTCGACCGAGACCACGTCATCCGCTTCCTCGCGGATGTCATATATCAGGCCCAGGTCGACGATGTTGATCATCAGTTCCGGATCAATGACCTCTCGCAGGGCTTCCAACATCGCCGACGCACCGTCGTTTTCGGCAACCTCGGGTTCTGCGTCGCCTTCGGTTTCCGTTTCGGAAGACACGCCATCGTCGGATTCCGCAGGTTGACCGGCAGCGGGGGCGGAGGGCGTGGACGTTTCCGCCTCGGCGGTGTTTTCGACTTCGTTCGTCTTGACCTGGATCTGCCCGTCGTCAGTCCGCACCGAGTAGACGGCAATTGGCTCGGTGGCGGGCATGCACAGGGCGTCGCCGGTGGTGAGGTCAAAGCGGGCACCGTGCCTGGTGCAGGTGATTTGCCGGTCGGCAATCGGGCCATCGCCCAGGGGCTGTCCGTCATGTGTGCAGACGTCGGCGACGCAGAAGTAATCGTCGTCGATGCGGACCAGCAACACCGGTTCATCGTCGACGAACACGGCCTTGCGATCGCCCGGCTGCAGTTCGTCGGTCGCGGCCACTGTGGTCCAGTCGGTCATCGGACGGCTCCCTGGGACGGTGCGGAGGGGCGAAATCGGAAAACGTGGCGTCGTCTCAGTCGGTGTCAATCGCCAATGCCAAGTTTGCGTTCGACGGCGCTGTCGAGCGTGTCCCGGACGAGTTCGACGGGGATACGGTCCGAAACGACCTGGAAGAAACCGTGTACGATCATGTGCATCGCTTCGTATTCGGTCAGGCCACGGCACATCAGGTAAAAGACCTGTTCGGCGTCGACCCGGCCGGCGGTGGCACCATGGGTGCACCGCACGTCGTCGGCTTCGATCTCGAGGCCGGGGATCGCGTCGATGCGGGCGTCGGGGGAGAGCAGCAGGGCGTCATTGCGCTGATAACCGTCGGTTCGCTGCGCATCGGCATCGACACCGATCATGCCCCGCCAGACGATCCGTGCGGTGTCTCGCAGGACGTTGCGGTAGAGCAGGTCGCTGGTGGTGTCCGGAGCATGGTGCGCTTGCTGTGTGTAGTAACTCATCCTCTGCTTGCCCGTAGCAAAACTCAGCCCGTTGACCTCCGCGTGGGCACCTCGACCGTCGAGCCGAACATCCTGGTGGATATGGGCGAGCCGGCTGCCGAGTCCACCGACGGTCCACTGCAGTGACGCGTCGGCTTCGACGCGTCCGGCCTGGTGAGCAATGTGCCAGGTCGATTCGTTCCAGTTCTGCAGTTGCACGTAACGCAGCCCGGCTCCGCGGCCCAGCAGCAGTTCGACCGCGCCGGCATGGATTCCGCGGGAGGAGGCATTGGCCGAGGAAGTCTCTTCGAGCAGGGTGGCCTGGGCACCGTCCTCGAGCACCACCAGCGTGTGGCTGAAGTCGGCCGCCCCGTCGGCGGCCAGGCCGATCAGGCTGTACAGCGGTGCGGTGATCTCGACGCCGGCCGGGACATACAGCACTGTTCCGCCGGTCCAGAAGGCCGAATGCCAGGCGGAGAAGCGGTCGGTTGTCGGTGAGACGGCTCGAGTCAACAGGTGCGGTTCGAACAGTTCGGGCTCCTCGCACACCAGTCTCGCCAGGTCTCCGAACCGGACACCCTGTGCTGCCAGGTTGTCATCGAACGTCTCGTCGATGGCGTGTCCGTCGAGATGCACGACCGCTCCGGCAAAGTCGGCCCGGTCCCGCATCAGCGTCTCGAGTGCTGGCGACTGCTCAGCGGCTGGCTGCAGGGCGAAGGTATCGGGGCGAAAGGCCCGCAGTTCGACCCGCTTCCACTCCTCATCATCGAGTGGCTCGTTCCGCAGTCGGTCGTAGGCGGCGAACGCCTCGCGGCGGCGCTGGCTGACCCACTCGGGCTCGTCGCGCGAGGCCACGAACGCCTCGAACGCGGCTTCGTCGAAGGGCGCCGCGGCGGGCGCGGCGGGGGAGGGTGATGTGCTCATCGGCTCGTTGATGTCGTGAAGTGGAGGCCCCGCGTTGTCGGTTCGCCTCAGCCAACCGACCCCTCCATCTGCAATTCGATCAGCCGGTTCATCTCGACCGCGTACTCCATCGGCAGTTCCTTGACCAGTGGCTCGATGAAGCCCGTGACGATCATCGATGATGCTTCGGCCTCGGACATCCCCCGGCTCATCAGGTAGAACAACTGTTCCTCGGCGATCTTCGAAACGCTCGCCTCGTGTTCGATCACGACGTCGTCTTCGTCGATTTCGATGTAAGGATACGTGTCGCTGCGGCTGTCGGGGTCGAGGATCAATGCGTCGCAGATGACGTTGCTCTTGCAGCCGGTCGCGTCGTTGTTGATTTTGACCAGGCCACGATAGCTCGAGCGGCCGCCGGCCTTGGAGATGCTCTTGGAGATGATCCGGCTGGAGGTGTTCGGAGCACAGTGAACCATCTTGGCCCCGGCATCCTGGTGCTGGCTGTCACCGGCGAAGGCGATCGAAAGCGTCTCGCCACGGGCCCCCGGCTCCATCAGGTACACGGCCGGATACTTCATTGTCAGCTTCGAGCCCAGGTTTCCGTCGACCCATTCCATCAACGCGTCGCTGTAGGCCATCGCCCGCTTGGTGACCAGGTTGTAGACGTTGTTGGACCAGTTCTGGATCGTCGTGTAACGGCAGCGACCGCCTCGCTTGACGATGATCTCGACCACCGCCGAATGCAGGCTCTCGCTGGAGTACGTCGGAGCCGTGCAGCCCTCGACGTAATGCACTTTGGCACCCTCGTCGACGATGATCAGTGTCCGCTCGAACTGCCCCATGTTCTCGGAATTGATCCGGAAGTAGGCCTGCAGCGGGAATTCGATGTCGATACCCGGTGGGATGTAGATGAACGACCCGCCCGACCAGACAGCCGAGTTGAGTGCGGCGAACTTGTTGTCAGAGGGAGGGATAATCTTGCTGAAGTACTCGCGGAACAACTCGGGGTGCTCACGCAACGCCGTGTCGGTGTCGGTGAAGATCACGCCCTGCTCGGCCAGGTCCTCCTGCAGGCTCCCGTAGACCACTTCCGATTCGTATTGCGCTTTCACGCCCGCCAGGTACTTCTTCTCGGCTTCGGGGATTCCCAGCCGGTCGTAGGTCTTGCGGATGTCATCGGGCACATCGTCCCAACTCTTCTCCTGGCCCTCCGACGCACGGACGTAGTAGAAGATGTCCTGGAAATCCAGATCACCCAATTCGCCGCCCCAGTCGGGCATCGGTTTGGTGTCGAAGATGGCCAGCGAGTCGAGCCGGAACTGCCGCATCCAGTCGGGCTCGTTCTTCATCTCCGAGATCTGTGAGACGATCTCGGCGTCGAGCCCCTTGCGGCTGGTGAAGACGTATTCGTCAGTCGGATCGTGAAAACCGTACTGATAGTCGCCGATCGGAACATGTGACTTGGCGTCGGTGGCCATGGGTGTCTCGATGTTACGTGGTAGGTGTTTGGAGGAAGGTGTGTCAGGAGGTGGCCTGAGCGTCCTGGGTCTCTTCGAGGGCGGCGACTTCCGGGTGCCTTTCCCGGACAGTGGCGTAGCCGTTGGCGTGGAGATCGTGGGCCAGCGCGGCGTCGCCGGTTTCGACGATGCGGCCAGCGAGCATCACGTGGGTGTAATGGGGTTGGTTGAATTCGAGAAGTCTCTCGTGGTGCGTGATGATCAGGACACCGGTCTCGGGGCCGGCCAGCCCAGCGAGGCCTTCACTGACCACCCGTACCGCGTCGCTGTCGAGCCCGCTGTCGGTTTCGTCGAGCAGTGCGAAGCGGGGCTTGAGCATGGCCAGTTGCAGGATCTCCATTCGCTTCTTTTCGCCTCCGGAGAACCCATCGTTGAGGTAACGGCGGGCGAACTCGGGGTCGAGTCCCAACTCGTCCATCTGGTCCCGCAGCTCATTGCGGAACTCCCGCATCGGGATCAATCCCTCGCCCTCCTTCCGCTCGGGATTGCGGATGTTGGAAACGGCGTGACGGAGAAAATCGGCGACTTTCACTCCGGGGATCGTCACCGGGTACTGGAAGGCCAGGAACACGCCCTTCCGGGCGCGCTCATTGGCGTCCATTGCCAGCAGGTCCTCGCCGTCGAGCGTCGCCTGGCCACCGGTGATCTGGTAGAGCGGGTGCCCGGCCAGTGCGTAGGCCAGGGTGCTCTTGCCCGACCCGTTGGGACCCATCAACGCGTGGATCTCACCGGAGGTGATGTCGAGGTCGACGCCCTGGAGAATCGGGGTTTCGCCGACGGAGACGTGCAGGTCGGTGATCGAAAGAACACTAGTCATCGTGGAGGATCTTCGACTGTGGGTCGTGGGTCAAACTTGCAGAGCTTCGGGATCGGCGGCGTATCCGGTGTGGTGCGGAATCGGCAGTTCGTCGCTGACTTTCTGGCCAGCCCCCAGGAAACCGCTGCCGCTGCCGGCCTGCTTGGCCAATCGACGGCCCTTGATCTTGTCCTGGATCCGCATCACACCCTCGAGCAGGGCTTCGGGTCGCGGCGGGCAGCCGGGGACGTAGACGTCGACAGGGACGACCAGGTCGACTCCCTTGACCACGTGGTAGCCCCACTTGAAGTACGGACCCCCGCCGACGGTGCAGGCTCCCATTGCGATGACGTATTTCGGGTCGGGCATCTGCTCGTAGAGACGACGTACCCGGCTGGCCATCTTGAAGGTCACCGTGCCGGCGACGATCATCAGGTCCGCCTGGCGCGGGCTGGCGCGGAAGGCTCCAGCACCGAACCGGTCCAGGTCGTATCGGCTGGCACCCGTCGCCATCATCTCGATGGCACAACAGGCCAGGCCGAAGGTCATCGGCCAGATGCTGGACTCCTTGGCCCAGTTCATCGCCTGCTCGAGCGATGATACGATCACGTTCTCTTCAAAACGTCCTTCGATCCAGGTCATCGGTCCCTCGGCCTCGTCTTGATTTGTTCTTGGCTTGTCCGGATGGATGGGAAGATCGGGTCTTCCTCGAGATCGCTCACTTTAGCAGGACCACGTCGGCTTGCAATTGCGTCGGGCGGGGCTCGAATTCACAGCAACTCTCGCCGTCGCGCCAACACGAGGTTAGTTCGATCGGTGTCCCCAACACATCGGCGAAGACGTCTTGTTCGAGATTGCAGATATCCGGGTCACAACTGGCCAACTCGGGGTAGGGACAGTTCTTCTCGCGGAGAATCGGCAATCCGTTTCGCTCATCCAACTCGACGTCGTAACCACTCTCGGACATGACCTGGGTCAGGCGGGCGAATCGCTCGGCGATCGTTCCCTCACCGACCTGGCTGGAATAGTGAGAGACCAGGGCACTGCGGACTCCTTCGATCACCTGTGCCTTGGTGGCCACGTCGTCGATCCGCTTGACCTCTGTCCACAGGATGCGGGCGAGGTCACCGTAGTTGTTGCCCAGTTCCTTCAGGCCGCGGTCGGTGACACGGTAGACGTGCCGGGGACGGCCACGGCCCTCCAGTCGCACAGCTTCGCGGGTGACCAGGTCTTTTTTCAGCAACCGAGCCAGCCTCTGCCGGATTGCCGTCGGAGTGACACCGAAATCCTCACACAGGTCCTGCACCGACCCGCCGTCATTGCGACGCAAGCGGTCCAGGCACTCTCGGTCGTGTGTGTCGAGGTTGGTTTGCATCGATTCGAATCCCTGGCCGAACCGCCGGATCTCCACCGATCAGCCGACAGTGGCAGCCCATTCTAGGCACACAATTGATTTTCGACAAGAAGCAGTGCGGAAAATTGCTTTTGCCTTGGTTTTTTGATGTTCCGAACTGGTGAAAAGACACGGTGTGGGGGAGATCCTGATTAGTTTGACGAACGTGTTCCGGGTATAGTTTCCACCCGATTCGGTTCCGTTGAGACAGGGGAAGCGTCATGAGGCGTAGATGGGCAGCGGCGAGATTGGCACAGGGGCAGCGGACGGGAAGCCGGCGGTGGTTGGTGTTGCCGCTGCTGGCGATGTCGCTGGTCGTCGTTTCCTCGACACTCTCGGCTGCGCCCCAGCCGACCGACGCGGTGGCGGGCCCCGTAGCGGATACCGAGTTGAGCGGTTTTCGCAAGATCGAGGCCGAGGTCAACGATGCCTTCGGGACGTTCAACGGCTGGATCGCGACGGTGTTGTTCTATCCCATCCCTCTTTCCAGCGGTGAGGACATCGATGGGGATGGCCAGTTGGGTCCGGGTGAGGATACCAACGGCAACGGTCAACTTGACCCGGGCACCGGTCTTCCGGCGGCGGTCCTGTGGCTGGTGGCCGGTTCGTTGTTCTTCACGATCCGGATGGGCTTCATCAATTTCCGCGGGTTCTTCCACGCGATCAAGGTCACCGCCGGCAAGTACGACAATGCCGAGGATGAAGGAGAAGTGTCTCACTTCCAGGCATTGACGGCCGCGTTGTCGGCAACCGTCGGCCTGGGCAACATCGCCGGGGTGGCGGTGGCGGTATCGGTTGGTGGTCCGGGGGCGACATTCTGGATGGTCCTGGCGGGGCTGTTGGGCATGTCGGCGAAGTTTGTCGAGTGCACCCTGGGCCAGAAGTACCGCGAAGTCCGCGAGGACGGTCGCGTGATGGGCGGAGCCATGTTCTATCTCAGCCGTGGGTTGGCCGAGAAGAAGCTCGGCGTCCTCGGGACGATCCTGGCCTTTTCCTTCGCCGTGCTGTGCATCGGCGGTTCGTTCGCCGGTGGCAACGCGTTCCAGGTCAGCCAGTCGCTGCGGGCGGTCGAAGAGACGATTCCGGTCCTGAAGGATGCCCCCTGGCTCTATGGCCTGGCAATGACCGCGATGGTCGGAGTGGTGATCATCGGCGGCATCAAGCGGATCGCGGCCACGGCAGCGACGATTGTTCCGTTCATGTGCGGCGTTTACGTGCTGGCGGCCATTGCGATCCTGGTGATGAATGCCAGCCAGGTGCCGGCAGCGTTTTCAGCGATCTTCTCGGGAGCCTTTTCGGCCGATGCGGCCTACGGGGGTTTTCTGGGTGTGTTGATCATGGGGTTCAAGCGAGCTGCGTTTTCCAACGAGGCCGGCATCGGTTCGGCCGCGATCGCTCATTCGGCGGCCAAGACCGAGTTCCCGGTCCGCGAGGGCATCGTGGCACTGCTGGAGCCGTTCATCGACACCGTGGTCGTCTGCACGATGACGGCCCTGGTGATCATCGTCACCGGTGCCTACAGCACCGACACCTACCGCGGAACCCTGGCCGAGCAGGCCGCCGCCGGCGGGGTCGATGTTGAGGTGATGGTGGCCGAGCACGGTGAGATCATCGAGAAGGAGCAGGGGGCGCAGCTGACCTCGCGGGCGATGGGAGCCGCGATTCCCTACTTCGAGTATGTGCTCTCGGTGGCCGTCATCCTGTTCGCCTACTCGACGATGATCTCGTGGTCGTATTACGGCGAGCGGTGCTGGGCCTACCTGTTCGGGGACGGCGCCTCGATGTCCTACCGGATCATCTTCCTGGTCTTCGTTTTCCTCGGCTCGGTCGTGTCGGCCAAGAACGTCCTGGAACTCGGTGACCTGATGATCATGGGCATGGCGGTTCCCAACATCCTCGGTGTGCTCTTGCTCTCCGGAGGCGTCAAGCGGGACCTCGACGAATACTGGCGGAGGCTGAAGGCGGGAGACTTTGACGCGGACGCTGCTTCGTCGGGTGGAGTGGCGTCGCCGCCACTCGACGAATAGCCCGACCGCCTGGCTGCCGGCCCTGGTGGCCGGTTTCTTCAGCCGTTCGACACGGATGTTGCGGAAGTGGACTTCCGATCCCTCGCTTTGCAGGGCCAGGTGCCCGGAGCTGGGCACGCATCCGGTGACGCTGCCGGCTTTCTTGCCGTTGATCTCGACTGTCAACGCACCGCTGCGGCAGGTGACCACGCAGGTGTTCCACATCTTGGGGTTGGTCACCAGGTCATTGACGCTGACCATGTTGTCGGTCTTGGCACCGTTGTGTGTCAGGACGCTGCCGGCCTTGGGGGCGTGCAGCTGGACCTGGATCGATCGGGGCCAGATCTTGTCGGGTCCGCCTGCTGGATCGGGTTTCGTCTCACGGGTCGCCTCAAAACGATCACCTCGGCACCTGGCGATCTTGATCGCGGAAACGCCGCCGTACACTGCGATTCTGAGAGAGTCCCGCCATTCGATTCAACAGGCTGTCCGGGCATTATCAAGTTGTCAGACGGCCGGCTGACGTGCGATCAGTCGACCGACCGATCGGTCCGACAGAATCGCTTCCTCGTACCTCACCACCTCGAGTTCGCCGTACAACGCGGGCAATTCGTTTCGCTCCAGCACGAAGGCCGGATTCTTCAGGTGGTTGTCGGGTCGGTCGCACTGTCCTGGTCCGAAAGTCTCGTGGACGAGCAGCCCACCGGGAACCAGGGCCCGAGTCACCAGCCCGGGCAGTCGGTGGCGATCGAGGAATCGGAAGACCACAACCAGGTCGTAGGAATTTGGCAGGGGAAGGAATCGGTCGAGGTCACCTGCGATCAGTCGCGGGGTGACCTGGTGTCGGGCGGCCAACCGGGAGGCGGCGTGGAGTCCGGCGGCCGAGACATCGACGGCGTCGACCTGCCAGCCTCGGGTTGCCAGCCAGATAGCATTCTCACCCAGCCCGCATGCCAGTTCGAGCACCCTCCCGGGCGGCACCCCTTCGACCGCATCGATCAGCCACTCGTCGGCCTGCAACAGCTCGGCGGGTGCCGCCTCGGCGTATTTTTTGTTCCACCGTCGCCGGTCGTCGTCACTCATCGAGTCGTCTCGCCCGGCTCACGGTCGTAGCCTCGCGATCAACGTCTCGCGGACCACGTTGGGGTCGGCCCCTCCGGCTTCCCGCATCACTTCGCCGATCAGCTTGCCGATGGCGGCGTCTTTGCCACCGCGAAAATCTTCGGCCGCTTTCTCGTTTCGGGAAATCACCGCGTCGATCACCGTCTCGAGTGCACCGCTGTCAGCGACAGCCGACAGCCCACACTCTTCGACGATGTTCGCGATTCGCTCGGCGATGGACCCGTCGCCCCCCTTGCGGTCCATCAGCGAGGAGAAGACCTCGCGGCCGCTGCGAGTGGTCAGTTCCCCGGAGGTGATCATTCCGAGCAAGGTGGCCAGTCCCTGGGCGTCGATCGGAAAATTCCCGATCGTCTCTTGCCGCTCGTTGAGTTCTCTCAGCACATCCTGGGTCACCCAGTTGGCCGCTCGCTTGGCGTCGCCACACGCTGTGGCCACGGCCTCGAAATAGTCCGCCGTTTCGCGGCCCTGGTCGACCAGTACACCGGCGTCGTAATCGGACAGCTCCAGCTCCGAGACGAATCGTCGCCGTCGGTCGGCCGGTGGTTCGCAAAGTTCGGCTCTCTGAAGCTCGATCCACTCGTCGCTGAAGCTCACCGGCAGCAGGTCGGGGTCGGGGAAGTACCGGTAGTCGGAGGCCTCTTCCTTGCCGCGTTGGGCAAAGGTCACGCCGCGGTCGGCGTCCCAGCCGCGGGTTTGCTTGGCGGTGTCGGTGTAAACCCCGCCACACTGTTCGAACTCTTGCTGCTGCCGGGCGATCTCGTGGATCAGGGCGGCTTCGACTCCGCGGAAGCTGTTGAGGTTCTTGACTTCCACGATGGGCGTTCGAATGGACTCGTCGTCGGCAGTGGGGATTTCGAGGTTCACGTTGGCGTCGCAGCGGAGGCTGCCCTCCTGCATGTTGCAGTCCGACACGCCCAGGTAGATCATCAGCAGTCGGATCTCCTCGAGGTACCGCCGGGCTTCGGTCGCTGATCCGATGTCGGGCTCGGAGACGATCTCCAACAGCGGCGTGCCAGCCCGGTTCAGATCCACACGGCTCTCGCCTCCCCGGCCACTCTCGTCGTGGAGGTTCTTTCCGGCGTCTTCCTCCAGGTGCACCCGGATCAGCCGGATCCGCCGCGACTCGATCTCGCCATCGTCCTGCTCGACGTCGACATCCAGGTGCCCCCCCTGGCAAAAGGGGAGGTCGTACTGGCTGATCTGGTAGGCCTTGGGCAGGTCGGGGTAGTAGTACTGCTTGCGGTCCCACTTGGTGAGGTCGGCGATGGTTCCCGAGAGTGCCAGCCCGGCCCGAACCGAGAGTTCCAGGGCACGACGATTCATCACCGGCAGGGCCCCGGGCAGTCCGAGGCAGACCGGGCAGGTTTGAACGTTGGGTTCGTCGGGATTGAACCGGTTGGCACAACCGCAGAAGATCTTCGTCCGGGTCTGCAGTTGGACGTGGACTTCCAGGCCGATAATCGTCGTTGGAGAGGTCATGAGGAGGCGTCTCCAGAGAGCGTCGGCGTGGCGAGATGCCAGTCGGTCTCTCGTTCGTGCATCGCTGCGGCACGCAACAGCCGGTCCTCGGTGAACGAGTTGGCGAGCAGTTGCAGGCCGATCGGCCGACCGTCCTGGCTGAATCCCGCGGGGATTGAGATCCCGGGCAGTCCGGCCAGATTGGCACTGATGGTGTAGGTGTCGGCCAGGTACATCTGCAGCGGGTCATCGGTCAATTGCCCCAGCCGGACCGCGGGGGTGGGGGCGACCGGCGAAGCGATCACGTCGACGTCGGCGAACGCTTGCGAATAATCCTGCTGGATCAGCCGGCGGACCTTCTGGGCCTTGAGATAGTAGGCGTCGTAGTACCCGGCCGAGAGCGCGTACGTTCCGAGCATGATTCGCCGTTTGACCTCGGTGCCGAATGCCGCCCCGCGGCTGTTGGAGTACATCTCGATCAGGCCATCGTGGTCGTCGGTCCGACGGCCGTAGTGAATGCCGTCGTAACGGGCCAAGTTGCTGCTGGCCTCCGAGGGAGCCACCAGGTAGTAGCAGGCGACCGCGAACCTGGCGTGAGGCAACGCGATCTCCTCGACAGCCGCCCCCAGGCTGCGATAGACGTCCAGTGCCCGTTCGACCGTCTCACGGACCTCCGGGTCGAGACCTTCGCCGAAGTGTTCGGGGCAGATTCCGATCCGCAGACCTTCGACAGGTTGTTCGAGCTGTTCTCCGTAGGAGGGGACGGGCTGGTCGACCGAGGTCCCGTCGCGTCGATCGTGTCCGGCGAGCACCTCAAGCAGCAACGCGGCTCCAGTGACATCTCGAGCGAACGGCCCGACCTGGTCGAGCGAACTGGCGTAGGCCACCAGGCCGTAACGGCTGACCCGTCCGTAGGTCGGCTTCAGGCCGACCACTCCACAGAAGGAGGCGGGCTGGCGGATCGATCCGCCGGTGTCGCTGCCGACAGCCAGCGGGGCGAAACCGGCGGAGACAGCTGCCGCCGAGCCCCCGCTGGAACCTCCTGCGACACAGTCGAGTTGCCAGGGAGTGCGAGTGGGACCGAAAGCCGAGTTCTCGGTCGTCGATCCCATCGCGAACTCGTCCATGTTCGTCTTGCCGATCAGTACGGCGTCGGCGTCACGGAGTTTCTCGACCGTGTGCGCGTCGTAGGGAGGAATCCAGCCTTCGAGCATGCGGCTGCCGCAGGTGGTGGGTTGATCCCGGGTGACCAGCACGTCCTTGACGGCCACTGGCAGTCCCGCCAGTCGGCCCAGGGGTTCACCGGCTGCCCGTCGGCGATCGATCGACTCGGCCGCCTGCCGCGCCGAGTCACAGGCGACGTGCAGGAAGGCCCCGACCGCACCGTCGTGAGAGGCGATCTCTGAGAGGCAGGCCTCGGTCAGATCCAGCGACGTCGTCTCTCCATTCGAGAGCCGCTCGATCAGCACGCTGGCGGGTTCATGGCAGGCGGTCATCAATTCACCAGGAAGATCGTCCGGAGAATCATTCGGCCGAGGTGTCGAGCACCGGAGGGACCAGGAAGAACCGGTCGTCGTGGCGAGGGGCACCCGAAAGTGCCTGGCCGCGGGTCAGTGACTCGCCGGGCTCGTCCTCGCGGAGCACGTCGGTCCGTTCTGACGCACCCGCCAACGGCTCGACCCCTTCGGTGTTGGCTTCATCGAGGATTCCGACATACCCGAGCACCTGCCCCAGTTGACCGGTGAATGCCTCGATCTCGGATTCGTCGAGCGTGAGCCTGGCCAGGCGAGCGACCTTGAGAACGTCGTCGCGGGTCAGCTGGCCGTGTGACGGTTCCGCGGAATGCGTTTCGGACATGACACTCCCGATCCTCGGTGGCCCCGGGGGGCGGTCGAGGTCCGCGTCAGCTGGCCGTTGGCTCCGGCTCGGCGAATGCCTTTTTCACGATCACCTTCTGCACCTGTCCATTGCGGATGCAGGCGGTGCAAACGCGTCTGGTGGCGGTTCCGCCATTCAGCTGGATGCGAATTTTCTGCAGGTTCGGCTTGAAGCGACGTTTGCTGATCCCGGTCGTCTTGCGGCCGTTGCCGCCCAGGTACTTGGCCTTGCCCCGTCGAGAGACGCGGTTGCCCACCTGGGGAGCCTTGCCGCAAATGGCACATTTCTGGCCCATCATCAAGCTCCAGCGGTCTCGTGTGAATCGAGCAGCTCACCGCTCACCACAAGCGGGAAACCGCGATTATAGTGGTCACCCTTCAGGTTGCAAGCTGTGCCGAGTGGGCTCGTCGGCCGATGGGGTGTCGTCGGTGTCTTTTGGTACGATCGCCGATTCGGGGATCGTGTGTCCCAGTTTTTCCCGCTTGGTTGCCAGGTAGACCGCACGGTGGGCCTCGGGAGCAGCCACGATGGGCACCTGTTCGACCACCCGCAGGTCCCAGGCGGGAAACGCGTCGGCCTTGTTGGGGTTGTTGGTCAGCAGGCGGATCTGAGACAGCCCGAGATCCTTGAGGATCTGCAGGCCGATCATGTAGTCCCGCATGTCGGCCTTGAAGCCCAGCTTGTGGTTGGCCTCGACCGTATCGAATCCCTGGTCCTGCAACTGGTAGGCCTTGAGCTTGGCGACCAGTCCGATCCCCCGACCCTCCTGAGGCAGGTAGATCACGGCTCCCACCCCTTCCTGCCCGATCATCTTCATGGCCAGGTGCAACTGGTCACCGCAGTCGCAGCGGAGCGATTCGAGCACGTCGCCGGTGAAGCAGGAGGAGTGCATGCGGACCAGGGGGGATTCGGCCGAGGCAAGCTGCCCCCAGACGATGGCCATCGGCTGCTGGTCCTCGTGATCGACCGAGTAGGCGATCACGCGAGTTGATCCGTAACGGGTCACGATCGGCACTTCGACTTCTCGCTGGACCAATCGTTCCCGCATCCGCCGGTGCCGGATCAGGTCTTCGATTGAGATGATCGGTAGTCCGAACTGGGAAGCGATCTGCCGCAATTCGGTGCCGTCGGCCATGCCGTCACCTTGTTGCGAAAGAATCTCGATCAGGCAGCCAACCGGGCGGCAGCCAGCCATGCGGACCAGGTCGACGGTGGCCTCGGTGTGTCCGGCCCGCCGCAGCACGCCACCGGGCTTGGCCAACAGCGTGTCGGTGTGTCCCCAGCGGACAAAGTCCTTCGGCCGGCTGTCGGGCTCGGCAATCGCGCGAATCGTCATTGCGCGGTTGGCGGTGCTGACACCGGTGCCCGCGCCGATGTGATCGACGGGGGTCAGGAAATTGGTCCGGGTCTGGGGACCGGGGCCGAAGGAGTCGCCCGGTGGTGAGAGTTGCAGCTGGTCGGCCACCTCTTCGGCCATCGGGACACAGAGCACCCCGCTGCCGTGACGGAGCATGAAGTCGACCTGTTCAGCCGTGATCGATTCGGCCGCGCAGATGAAATCGCCCTCGTTCTCACGCTCGGCCGCATCCACCACGATCACCATCAGCCCCCGGCTTAGCGCATCGACGGCCTCGTCGATCGTGTTGTACTGCATTGGGTCGACAGGCTGGTCAGAAAGGTTGTTCATCTGTGTGGTCTCGAAAAACAGTCGTGTCAGCCAGGGGCCGCGAGAATCCGTGCGGTGGTCCTGGCCGGGGATCGCGTTTTTGTGTCAGCCAGTTCTGATCGAAGTTGTTCGCTTCTTCATATACAGGGTAACGTGAACCGATACAGAGGATAACGTGAG
>DLVV01000071.1:20173-22644 GCA_003445035.1 Planctomycetaceae bacterium
CGGGAAACGTGGCCCCACCGAGGAGTCCATTCTAGTCGGCCAGAAGGGTGGTTCCAACGGGTAACGACCTGCAGTTGGGCAGAGTCTGACCATGGGAACGGGAGTTCGATTCGATCGACACGTTCACTCCAGATGACACTAATTGACATTTTGGCCGATATTGATATGTTGTCTGCCACAGGAGGCTGTTGCAGGGCGGGTTCATGGTTAGGTAACATGGATCCGGCCGTGATGGTAGAGACGGAGCGGCCTCCCACCTTGTTTTGCCCACCACGTGATCCAATCCAAACGCGACAGCCACGGGACCATTTTTTGGCTTGGGGCTGATTCGACACCTAACTCACGGTAACACGTCAAAACGGACTGAGTCTCACTGCCGCAGGCGGTGACGGCACGCAGAAAACGAACGAGGGGATCATTCGCATGAGCCGAAGCTGGAACAGGATGCAGGTTGTCTTCGCGGCACTGGCCGTGATGTCCCTGACGACGGTGGTCAACGCCGCCGCACCGGCCAAGCCCAAGGGATTGGGAGATCCTGGGGCCTTGACGTCGTTGAAGGTCGAGCCAAATCTCGCCAAAAAGGGAATCACGATGCGAGGTCGTGATGCTCGCCAACAACTTTACATCACCGGCGTCTACTCGAGCGGCCAACTGCGTGACTTCACGCACAAGGTCAAGTTCTCGGTCGCCCCGGCGGGCGTCTTGAAAGTCGACGCGACCGGGCTGGCGACTCCTTCAGCTGACGGCGTGGCAGTGGTGACCGCGACGGCCGGAGGCAAGTCCTCGACGTTGAAGATCACGGTCGAAGGCGTGACCCGCCAGATCCCGATCAACTTCAAGAACCAGATCGTTCCGATTTTCACCAAGCTCGGGTGCAACAGCGGCGGTTGCCACGGTAAAGCCAGTGGCCAGAACGGCTTCAAGCTCTCTTTGCTGGGCTTCTACCCCGGCGACGACTACGAGTTTCTGGTCAAGGAAGGCCGTGGACGGCGGCTGTCTTCGGCATCTCCGGGTGAGAGCCTGCTGTTGCTCAAAGCCGTGGGGCGTTCCCCGCACGGTGGCGGCAAGCGGATGGATGTCGACAGTCACGAGTACCGGTTGATCTATCGCTGGGTCGAGCAGGGCATGCCCCGGGGCAGTGCCGCGGACCCGGTTGTGAGCAGTATCAAGTGCTACCCCGTCACACGGGTGATGGATCGCGGCAGCGACCAGCAGATCACCACCCTGGCCACCTACAGCGACGGCACCGTCGAAGACGTGACCCGGATGGCTCTCTACGAGGCCAACGACACCGAGATGGCCGAAGCGACCGTGACCGGTCTGATCAAGACTCTGGACCTGGCCGGTGAGGTGGCGATCATGGCCCGTTACCAGGGCCAGGTTTCGACCTTCCGGGCCACGATTCCGCTGGGAGCCACCGTGGCGAACCTTCCCGCGGAGAAGAACCTGGTCGACAAGGCCGTCTTCGGCAAACTCAAGCTGCTTGGCATTCCCGCCTCGCCGGTTGCCGACGACGCAACGTTCCTGCGGCGTGTCTACGTGGACGTGACCGGGGGGCTGCCCAGTGCCAAGGAAGTCGCGAAGTTCCTCGCCGATGAGGACCCCAAGAAACGTGACAAGGCGATCGATCGGTTGCTCGACAGTTCCGAGTACGCCGATTACTTCACCAACAAGTGGAACATGGTCCTGCGGAACAAGAAGCGAGGAAACGACGACACCGGGTCGACGTATGCCTTTTACCGCTGGATCTGGAACAGCCTCTACAACAACAAGCCCTACGACGAGTTTGTCCGCGAGATCATCGCGGCTTCCGGTCAGTGGACCGAGTCGCCTGGTGTGGTGTGGTTCCGGGAAGTTGACCAGGTCAACGAGCAAGTCGAGGATACGGCGCAGCTGTTCCTGGGCCTGCGGATCCAGTGTGCCCGCTGCCATCACCACCCGTTCGAAAAATGGAGCCAGAACGACTACTACGGGTTCTCGGCCTTCTTCAGCCGGGTGACCAAGAAGAACGTCACCCTGGCCGGGTTCTCACGGCAAGCCCGTGACCGGAGGATTGTCCACAATCCGGGTGCCGCCACCGCCAAGAATCCCCGCAGTGGCGACAACCTCAAGCCGACCGGCCTGGGAAGTCCTGCCTTGGAGATTCCCGCTGATCATGACCCGCGGCAGTACCTGGCCGACTGGATGGCCCGCAAGGACAACCCGTTCTTCGCCCATGCACTGGTCAATCGTTACTGGAAGCACTTCTTCGATCGCGGGATTGTCGAGCCCGAAGACGATATGCGGGCGACCAACCCGCCGTCGAATCCCGAATTGCTCAACGGACTTGCCCAGCACTTTATTGCCAGCAAGTTCGACATCAAGGGGCTCGTGCGACTGATCTGCCAGTCGAACACCTATCAGCTCAGTTCGCTGCCCAATGACTACAACCTCAAGGACAAGCAGAACTTCTCGAGGTACTACCCGAAGCG
>DLVV01000071.1:23038-23427 GCA_003445035.1 Planctomycetaceae bacterium
CCGGCACCCGGGCCGTCCAGCTGCCCGACCCCTCCAAGGGACCCTATTTCTTGAAGGTCTTCGGGCAGCCGCAGGCCGATACGGCGTGCGAGTGCGAGCGGTCTCAGGAGGCCAACTTGGCCCAGAGCCTGCACCTGTTGAACAGTTCGGAAGTCCAGAACAAGATCGCTGCTGGCACTGGCCGTGCGGCGAAGCTGGCCGCCGACAAGAAACGGCCCAACCAGGAGAAGATCAAGGAACTCTACCGCTGGGTTTACTCGCGTGAGCCCGATTCGGTGGAAAACAAGATCGCGATGGCCCACCTGGCCAAGCACGAAAAGGACGTCAAGGTTGCTTGGGAAGATATCATCTGGGCCCTGATCAATACCAAGGAGTTCCTCTTCAACCAC
>DLVV01000071.1:23820-24594 GCA_003445035.1 Planctomycetaceae bacterium
ATCCGGGATTCAGACGAATGGAGGGAAACCCGGTTTCGCCAGAGACCGGGTTTCTTTCCTACCTGCCACGCTCGATCAATACCGGCTCTCTGGTCACTTCCAAGTGACCTCCACGAGACGGCCATACCGATCGGTTCAATTCACCTAGACAACAACGCAGCGAGTTTCGCCGCACACCGCAGCACACCGCAGCACACCGCAGGAAGGGACGCTCATGGCTTCCGCCCGTCACCCGCAACGGTCCGGTTGGTTTTCTTCGGTTCTCTCCACGACCTCACTGGTTGCCCTCATGGTGGCACTGGTGAGCACCACGGCCACCACGGCCTGGGGTCAGTTGCCACGCACGAGACTGACGTCGGTCACTCCTCCGGTCGGCCAGGTTGGAGTCACCGTCGAGGTGACCGTCGCAGGGGCGGATATCGACGAGGTCGGTGTGATGAGCTTCTCGCACGCGGGCATCACTGCGTTACAGAAGACCACGGAGTCCGGAGGCAAGAAGACCCCGGTGGCCAACACCTTTGTGGTGACCATCGCCAAGAACGTTCCCGCCGGACTTTATGACGCCCGCGTGACCGGGCTGTTCGGAGCCAGCAACCCGATGACGTTTGCGGTCACCAGCCGTGAAATCGTCCGGGAATCCGAGGGCAACAACGGCTACGACGAGGCCGATGAGTTTGCTTTGGGGAAAACCGTCTACGGACAGATCAACGGCGCCGCCGATGTCGACTACCTGAAATTCACCGGTAAGCAGGGGCAGCGAGTGGTTGTCGACTG
>DLVV01000070.1 GCA_003445035.1 Planctomycetaceae bacterium
AGAAAGACGACAAGAAGAAAGACGACAAGAAAAAAGACGCCAAGAAGAAAGACGACAAGAAGGTCGCCGCGAAGCCGAAATCTCCCGCCGTGTCGCTGATCGACGGAATCCCCGAGTGGTTCGTCGGCCCGTTGCTCTCCGAACTCGTCGCACACGAAGTCGGCCACACGCTTGGCCTGCGTCACAACTTCAAGTCCAGCAGCATTTACTCGCTGGCGGAGATCAACAACGGAACCCTCAAGGGCAAGAAGCCGTTTGCCGGTTCGGTGATGGACTACATCCCGGTCAACATGAGTGCCCGGTTGGGAAAGAACCCGGCCAAGGGCGACCACACGATGATCGACATCGGCCCCTATGACCTCTGGGCCATCGAGTACGGTTACACCTTCTCGAAGGACCTCAAGAAGATCCTCGCCCGGGTGGCCGAACCGGAACTGGCCTACGCCACCGACGAAGACACCGGCGGTCCCGACCCCCTGGCTCGTCGCTACGACTTCAGCAAGAACCCGCTCGACTACGCCAAGGCGCAGCTCGAACTGGTCCAATACCACCGCGGTCGATTGCTCGAGAAGTTCGTCAAGTCCGGAGACAGTTGGTCGAAGGCACGCCGCGGATACGAGTTGACCCTGTCGCTCCAGATGCGGTCAGTGAGCATGATGGCCAACTGGATCGGCGGAGCTCACGTCAACCGTGACCGCAAGGGCGACAAGAACGGCCGTGCTCCGATCTCGGTCGTCCCCACCAACTCTCAGAAAGACGCCCTGAAGTTCGTCATCGAATCGACCTTCCGCGACAAGGCGTACGGACTGTCAACCGAACTGCTCCGCCACATGACTGTGGACAAATGGCTCGACGGCGAAGGAGGATTCGCGCACGCGATGAGCAGTCAACCGGCCTGGCCGGTCCACGACCGAATCATCGGTCTGCAGGCGTCCACCCTGACAATGCTGATGAACCCCACCACGCTTCGACGGACCTACGACAACGAATTCCGCATTCCGGCCGACCAGCCGGCGCTGACGCTGCCCGACTTGCTCAAGGCTCTCAGCACCGAGATCTGGTCAGAGCTTGACCAGAAGCCGAAGCAGGGTGCCACGGCCCGCAAGCCGCTGGTGTCCAGCCTCCGTCGGAACCTGCAGCAGGAGCACATCGATCGCCTGATCACGCTCAGCCTCCCCGGCAACGGCTCGGGAGCGGCCTACAAGGCGATCGCGCTGCTGGCTCGGCAGGAACTTGTCGAGATCCGCGGCCGCGTCGCCAAGTCGGCCAAGGACTGGGGCGGCAAAGTCGATCCCTACACCCGGGCGCATCTCGGGCGGCTGCAGGACCAGATCACCAAGGTGCTCGACGCCCAGATGATCTACAACGCCAAGGACATCGGCGGCCGGTCTTCCCTGCCGTCGTTTTTCCTGCAGCCTCGCGGTGCTGAGCTCACTCCTCCGGAACGCCCGTAGCAATTCGCCGACACGTTCTCGGACAGATCCCCGATGCCCCGACGTGCGATCGCGACCGCCCTGGTCACCGCCACGGCGGCCGCGGTCGGCTTGTTGTGGCTGACCGAGTGGCCCCTGGGCGTTCCTGACGAATGGACCTGGGAACGGATTCGGCATGCCCAGTCGGACCGGGCTGACAGTCTGCTGGGGATCTGCCAGTCGGTGCTGGTCGCCGCGGCGGTCGTCCTGGTGACATGGCTGAGCAGCCGGCTGTTTGTCGATGGTCGTCGACCGGCGTGGCTGTCCCGCCTGGGACGTGCTGCCGGGTTGCTGGGATTGGTTGTCACCGGCTTCCTCACCATCCACCTGCTGCAGGAGAGCGTCCCGTCCGGCCACGGACTCGCGAGATCCTCCTGGGTGCTCTATTACCCGGGCAGTTCGGGGTATTACTACGAAGCTCGCCGGGCCACGTCCCTGGAGAATTTCCGGGAGAGGTACTTCCGGATGCTCAAAGACCCCAACCCTCACCGCCGCACGCTCCACCTGGGCACCCATCCCCCCGGGCTGTTCCTGTCACACCTGGTCGTCCGCGAGGTCTGCCGTCGATCAGCGGGAGTCCGACAATCGGTCCTGGCCTGGCGGCCACGGAGCGTCCGTAACGCTCAGGCGACGATCCTCGAGGGTGGTCGACCACTGCCACCGGTCGACGAGGCAGCACTGTGGCTGGCCACGCTGCTGACGCAGTTGGCCGCCGCCGCCGCCGCCATCCCGATCTACCTGTTGGTCCGAGTCGATCACTCGCCCGAAACCGCCTGGCGGTCCGCCTCGCTGTGGCTGCTGGTCCCGGCCGTCATCGTGTTCCTCCCCAAGTCCGACTGCCTCTACCCGCTGGTGGCCACCACCTCGATCTGGCTGTGGTGGTCGGCAATCCGCGGTGGCGGCTGGTGGCGAGCCGCCCTGGCCGGAGTCCTCACCTGGACCGGCCTCTGCCTCAGCCTCGCCTTCCTCCCGGTGCTCGTGCTGGCCTGCGGATTGGCAACGTGGATGAACCGGAAAGGTCGCTTCCCACGGGGGCGACTGCTCAGATGGACGGCCGCCTCGATCGCTGGACTCGCACTCCCCACGCTGGCCTGCTGGATCACTTTCGACCTCAACCTGCTCGAGATCTGGAAAGCCAACCTGGCCAACCACGCCGCGTTCTACGACCAGCCCGAACACCCCCGCAACTACCTCGCCTGGCTCGGCCTCAACCTGCTGGAAGGCACCCTCGCCGTCGGTGTTCCGCTCGCCGGACTGACCGTCATCGGGCTCGTGATCCGATTCCGGCAGCAGGCGGCGGAGATCGCCGGACCGGCATGGGCCTGCCTGGGCACCTGGGGAGCTCTATGGCTGTCCGGAAAGAACATGGGCGAAGCCGCCCGGCTGTGGCTGTTCCTGATGCCCTGGGCCTGCTGGCTGGCGGGCTCGGCACTCAACACGCTCCGTGCCCGCGACTGGGCACTGCTGATGGCCCTGCAGGCCCTACTGACCGTCGCTGTCATTCAGCGAGTCAGTGGATTCCACTTCACCGCGCTCGCCGGCTGACCGCCGTGGTCCTACTGGGCGCTCATCACGTCCGGCCGCAGCCTCTGCGCATCTCGCAGATACACGTGAACAATCTCGGACTGCGGCTTGGACGTGTTCACATGCAACAGGACACGGATGCACCGCGGCATGCTGCCGGGAACCGGAATCTCCGACGCACACAGCAACGGCACCTGGTGCATCCCCAGAGCCCGAGCCGCCTCGGCCGGAAACGTCGAGTTCAGGTCGGAAGTGGTCGTGAAGATCGCCGAGACGATCTCGTCGAAATCCGCCAGGCCGTTCGACTCGAGAATCGCCTCGAGCAGCTCGCCGGTCGCCGACAGGACCTGCTCGGTCTCGTCGGCGGCAACCGTCGTTGCTCCACGAATGCCTCGGACCGTCGTCATCTCACCGGTACCCAATCCTCGATGCCACTCCACGCAGCCGCCCCTCCCCGGCTCGCGTGGGAACTAGTCAGAGTCTAACAGCCAGTCGCTGCTCCGCCCACCGCATTGCCACGGCCGTCCGGCCCCTGATGCAGCCGACAACAGGGATTGATTTTCGCCCCGCATCTCGGGTAAAACCCCGGTCGAGGTTGCCGGGTGAAGGATTGCCCGGAGCCCGGTCCCGCCACCCTTGGAGTCGGAAAGGACGCCGCTCCATGTCACCCGACCTGTGTTCCTCACCCTCCCGGTTTGCTCCGGTCCCGACTCACCAACTGGCCCGTCAACTCGGTGCCAGGCTCGAGGGTGACCCAGCTCGCCCGATCAATTCACCCTCAAGGCTTGGCACCGCCACCGCCGACCAGGTCAGCTTTCTTGCTGTCAGTGCCTCCCCCAGCGATATCTCCAGCACTTGTGCCGGAGCCGTGGTCGTCGACGAATCGTGCCTGGCCACCGCCCGCGACCGGATGCCCGACGTGGTCCGACTGGTCGTCGACGACGCCTACGCGGCGTTCTTCGAACTCCTCTCCATCTTTCATCCGTCCCCCCCACGGGCCACCTGCGGGATCTCTGAGCGAGCCTGTGTCGGAGACGAGCTGGCCATCGGCGAGGCAACCAACATCCATCCGGGAGCAACCATCGGGGACCGAGTCACCCTCGGCGACCGATGCGATGTTCACCCCGGTGCGGTCATCGGGAATGACTGCCGGCTCGGTGACGATGTCGTGATCCATCCCGGTACCGTGATCTACTCGGAAACCACCATCGGCAACCGGGTCATCATCCACGCCAACGCCGTCATCGGGGCCGACGGCTTCGGGTACAGGTTCACCGCAACCGACAACACTCCAGGCGGAGAATTCATCAAGATCCTGCACTACGGCAGTGTCTTGCTGGAGGACGACGTCGAGATCGGAGCCGGAACGACTATCGACCGGGGAATGATCGACGCCACGGTGATCGGCGCCGGAACCAAGATCGACGACCAGGTCATGGTGGGGCACAACTGCCTCATCGGTCCCCACAACGCCTTCGCCTCCCAGGTCGGCGTCGCCGGCAGCACCTCCACCGGAGCCTACGTCCGTCTGGGAGGCCAGGTCGGTGTGGCCGACCACCTGACCATCGGGACCGGTGCGTCGGTGGGAGCCAAGGCCGCCGTTGCTCGCAGCATTCCCGACGGCGAAACCCAGCTCGGATACCCTGCCGGCCCCGAATCCGAACAACTGCGAATCCTGATCGCTCAGAAACGGCTTCCCGAACTGCTCAAGACGGTCAAGAAACTGGTCAAGCGGATCGATCAACTCGAAGCCGAACTGGAGAACGATCCCGATTCCCAGCAGCCACCACAGATCAATCCGCAGGCGGCATGACTCCCGATCCCTCAGCCAACAGGGCCACCGTCCCGACAACAGCCACGAACGGCTGGATCGGACTTGTGGCTGGAGCCGGACGGTTTCCGATCACCTTCGCCCAAGCCGCCCGTCTCCAGGGACTGAAGGTCTTTGGCCTCGGTGTCCAGGGCATGGTCTCTGAGGAACTGGCCGATTCGTGCGACCGCTTTGCCACCGCCGGGCTGGCTCGGCTCGGCAGGGCCATCCGGCTGCTCAATCGAGCCAAAATCCGCGACGTGGTGATGGCCGGCAAGATCGAGAAGACCGTGCTCTTCAAGCCGGCCCGAATCCTCAGGCTGTTGCCCGACCGGCGGACGCTCCACATGTGGTTCCGCTACGCCACGGCCAACAAGACGGACGACACCATCCTGCTGGCCATCATCCGAGAATTCGCACGCGACGGCATCCGCTTCCATTCGGCACTCGACTTCTGCCCGGAGCTTCTCGTGAACCACGGTTTCCTGACCCGTCGCAAACCTTCCACCGCACAATGGCGCGACATCAAATTCGGCTGGCACATCGCCAAGGAGATGGGACGGCTTGATGTCGGCCAGACCGTCATCGTCAATGACACAGCGGTGATCGCGATCGAGGCCATCGAGGGAACCGACCAGGCAATTCAAAGAAGCGGCACCCTGTGTCGCCGGGGCGGGTTCACGGTCGTCAAGGTCGCCAAGCCTCAGCAGGATCGCCGCTTCGACGTTCCCACCATCGGACTCGACACCATCCAGACCATGTACGAGGCGGGCGGACGCGTGCTGGCCGTCGAGAGCCAGCAAACGATCCTGCTCGACGCCGACGATGTGATCGCCTTGGCCGATCGACTTGGGATCACCATCGTGGCGCTCAACGCCGACGAACTCCAACTGCGAATCGCCTCCTGACTCGGCCACGGCCAGACAGCTCGCGGGTTTCTCGCGGCTCCCCGATTCTGCCCCTACATCTCAGGCAACGGGAACGCGTCGAAGCTGTCCGATGAATCCGAATCCTCGGAGACAGATTCAACAACCCCCGGCTCAGGCACCACCGGCATCGCCTCGGTTCTCTCGGCCGGCGTCGAATCGGACATTTCGACACCGAACTGCACCTGAAACGTCAGGCTGGCAAAAGACAACTCGTCCCCGGGAAGCAGAGCCCCACGACTGACCCTCTGGCCGTTGACCAACGTCCCGTTGGTACTGCCCAGGTCCCGAACCAGCAGCAGGCCGTCCGTCTTGATGATCAGACAATGCAGCTTCGACACATTGCCTCGGTCCAGAAACACGTCGCACACACCCTGCTTTCGCCCGACGACGGTGATGTCGTTCTTGAGCGAAATGGTTGTCTGGCCGTCTGAAGAAACGAGACACGCTTGCATGGTTGCCGAAGACTCCTCCCGTTCAATTCTCAGGCCACCTCGACGCAAGTCAAGTTGCTCTCAACAGATCAGTGCCCCGGAAACCGACTCCGAAAGCGGTTCTTGACGCTCCTTTGAGGCCCTGCTAGCGTTGACGACTTGATTTCCACTTCCCCGAGCAGGCCACAATTCCATGGCTGATGCGCCCAAATACGTCTACTTTTTCGGTGGTGGCGAGGCCGACGGATCGGCGGAAATGAAGAACTCTCTCGGCGGCAAGGGTGCCAACCTCGCCGAAATGACCCGAATTGGCGTACAAGTCCCGGCCGGCTTCACCATTCCAACCGAGATCTGCAACCACTACAGCGACAACGACGGAACCTATCCCGAGGGGCTTCGCGAGCAGGTCGACGAGGCGTTGAAGCAGGTCGAGAAAGTGATGGGAGCGGAGTTGGGTTCGAAGGACAACCCGCTGCTGGTCTCCTGCCGTTCCGGCGGCCGCGAATCGATGCCGGGCATGATGGACACGGTGCTCAACATCGGCCTCAACGAGCAGACGGTCCAGGCCCTCGCCGAACATTCCGGCAATGAGACGTTCGCCTGGGACAGTTACCGCCGCTTCATCCAGATGTTCGGTGACGTGGTCCTCGAAGTTCGGGCCCGCGAGGGCGAGCACCACGACCCATTTGAGGTGTTGCTGGAAGCCAAGAAGAAATCCGCGGGCGCCCAGTACGATTCGGACCTCACCGCCGAACAACTCAAGGAACTCGTTGACGAGTTCAAGGCCGAGGTCAAGTCTCGGACCGGCCAGGACTTCCCCGACGAACCGATCGACCAGATCTGGGCCGCCATCGGAGCCGTCTTCGGCAGTTGGAACAACGATCGTGCGATGGTTTACCGTCGCGATTACGGTATTCCCCACAGCTGGGGCACCGCCTGCAACGTCCAGGCCATGGTCTTCGGCAACCTCGGTGAGGCCTGTGCCACCGGCGTCGGCCTGACCCGGGACTGTTCGATGGGTGCACCCGGCTTCAATGGGGACTACCTGATGAACGCCCAGGGCGAAGACGTGGTGGCCGGTATCCGTACGCCAAAACGAATCGAAACGTCGCTGAAGGACGAGATGCCCGAGGTTTACGAACAGCTCGAGACGATCGGCAAGACACTCGAAAACCACTACAGGGACGTTCAAGACATCGAGTTCACCGTGCAGAAGGGCCGGGTCTGGCTGCTGCAGACCCGCAACGCCAAGCGGACCGGTTTCGCGGCGGTGCGGATCGCCGTCGACCTGGTCAACGAGGGGCTGATCACGCCCACGCAAGCTCTCGAGAAACGACGCATCCCCGCCGACGATCTCAACCAACTCCTCCAGCCCATCTTTGATCCAGCCGGAAAAGTCGAGGCCCAGGAGGCGGGACGGCTGCTGACCAAGGGAATCAACGCCGGCCCCGGTGCCGCGTCGGGACACATCTGCCTGACCGCCGAAGAAGCCGAGCGGCTCTACAACGAAAACCCCGACGAACCGTTGATCCTCGTTCGCCGGGAAACCAGCCCCGAGGATCTCCGCGGGATGCGGGTGGCCCAGGGCATTCTCACCGCTTTTGGTGGAGCCAGTTCTCACGCCGCGCTGGTCAGCCGGCAGATGGGCAAGACCTGCATCGTCGGTTGCAACGAAATGAACGTTGACTACGAAGCCGGCACCATCTCCGTCGGCGACACAGTGCTCAACACCGGCGACTGGATCAGCATCGACGGATTCACCGGCGAGGTGTTCACCGGGCAGGTGACAACCAAGTCGAGCGAAGTCGTCGACGTGCTGATCCACAAGGCCCAGGCCCCCGAGGACTCCGAAGCTTTCCAGCGTTTCGCTCAACTGATGGACTGGGTTGACGAGCACCGGACACTCGGTGTCCGCACCAACGCCGATCAACCCGATCAGGCGATCGAGGCGGTCGCGTTTGGAGCCGAAGGCATCGGGCTCTGTCGCACCGAACACATGTTCTTCAGCCATCTCGCCGAGATTCGCGAGATGATCCTGGCCCGCGATCCGGTGATCCGCCAGGACGCGGTCAATCAACTGCTGCCGTTCCAGCGAGAGGATTTCGCGGGACTGTTCCGGGCCATGGACGGTCGACCGGTCACCATCCGGCTGCTCGACCCTCCGCTGCATGAGTTCCTCTCGGAACGCCATCTCGAAGAACAACCCGGCCTGGCCGAGAAGCTCGCCGCGCAGCTGGACATTTCGGTCGAAGAGGTTCGGTCGCGGACCGCCGAACTTCATGAAGAGAACCCCATGCTGGGACACCGTGGTTGCCGGCTGGGAATCGTCTTTCCCGAAATCACCGCGATGCAGGCCCGCGCCATCATGGAAGCGGCGGTCAAGGTGCAGGCCGAAGGGATCACGGTGCACCCGGAGGTGATGGTGCCGCTGGTGGCGTATCAGACCGAGATCGACAACCAGGCGGCGATCGTTCGTGAAGCCGCCGACGCCGTCTTCACCGAAACCGGTACGACGATCTCCTACCAGATCGGAACCATGATCGAGGTGCCCCGAGCCGCGCTACGGAGCGACGAGATCGCCGAAACGGCCGAATTCTTCAGCTTCGGAACGAACGATCTGACACAGACCTGCCTGGGAATGAGCCGTGACGACTACGGAGGTTTCATCGGGCATTATCGCGAGAACGACATCGTGCCGCACGATCCGTTCCAGTCGATCGACCAGGGGGGAGTGGGACGGTTGATCGAGCTGGGAGTGGCCGGAGGACGATCGACCCGCAGCGAACTGAAGATCGGCATCTGCGGCGAACACGGTGGCGATCCGGCCAGCGTGATGTTCTGTCACCGAGCGGGGCTGAACTACGTCAGCTGTTCACCCTATCGGGTGCCCATCGCCCGGTTGGCCGCCGCCCAGGAAGCCCTGGCCTCGGCCTGACCCGAAAAGTTCGCCTTCCCGTCCGGCCACGGCGATCCCCGATCACGAGCCGGTCAGCCCGACGCTGACCAGTTCGGACCTCATGCCGGCCTCGATCTCCAGGATCGGCCCCATCAGGTCATCGATCTCGGCACACTCCGCGTCGGTCAACTGTCGCTGGGGCGCCCGCGGAGGACCGAATTCCGCTCCGACCAACTTCATCGCGTACTTGAGCATCGAGACGTTGTAACTGTCGCCTGCCCGGGCCCGATAGTCTTCGATCGGGAGCAGCACCTGCTGCAACCTCAGACCCTCATCGTATTCCCCGGCGGCCATGGCCGCGTGCATTGCCAGGGTGACGTGAGGTGCCAGATTGCCGGCTCCGGTCGTGTAGCCGGATGCTCCGACCAGCATGTAGAACGGGGCGAACCGCTCGGCCGAGCCACACAACCATTCGATCCGACCGCCATCGGCCAAAACCGTCGTACGGAACCCGTGCATCTCGTTGACCGCGTACTTGATCCCGACCACGCGTGGGTCATCGGCGAGATCCAGCAGCAACTCGTCAGTCGGAATCGGCCCCTTGCGGTAAACCAGGGTCGGAGCTTCCACCGCATCGATCACTTCCAGGTAATAGTCCCGCGCCCCGGCATCGCTCATGTAGGGGTGCACGAACGGCATGAACATGATCCCGTCGGCTCCCGCCTCGATCGACCTGCGGCCGATCTCTTTCGCGTGCCCCACCTGCAATCCGACCGGGGCGAAGATCTGGGCATCCGGCCCCGATGCCTCCCGGGTGATCCGCACCAGTTCGACCACCTCGTCGGCCGACAGGCTCTGGAATTCACTCGTCCCGGCCGCCGGCAGGTAGACCCGCATCCCGGCCCCGTACATCGACTCGATATGAGTCGATTGCACGTCGACATCGATCCGGCCCTCCGCATCGAAGGCTGTCAACGGGACCAGGTGGACTGTTCGCAACAGGCTGCTGTCGTATCCAGCGGTCATGGTTTGATCCGTTCTTGGTTGTCGGCTAACCGGTCCACGAAAAGGGGCCTTCGGACGATCCCTTGCGTTTTACGCACCTGTCACCCGGACGGTCAAGCGACCCGCCCGGGGTTGGCCGTGGGAACCGTCTGACGGTCGGTGGCAAGTCGCGATACAATGCTGTCACGATGTTCGCCCTGGCCGACAAGATCCGCACAGCCTGTCTGCTCGAAGCGACAGCCGCCAAGCCCGGCAACGTGCATCCCGAAGCCGCGTTTGTCGACATGACCTACCACGACCTGGTCCGCTCGGCCGAAGCCGTTGCCGGGATCCTTGCCACCGCACCACAACGAGGTGTCGGCCCCGTTGTTCTCGAGGCTGTCGAGGCCACCGCCGAAGTCACTCGCGTCAACACCAACCTGGGAATCATCCTGCTACTGGCCCCACTGGCCGCTGTGCCCGCTGACGTCCCGCTGGACCGCGGCATCGACGACGTGATCGACGGACTGGACGGGCAGGACGCCAGTTGTGTCTTCGCAGCCATCCGGCAGGCGAATCCCGGCGGCCTGGGCAAAGTGCCTGAACACGATGTCACACGGCCACCAACTGTCGGTTTGCTCGAGGCCATGCAGGCCGCCGCTGACCACGACAGCGTCGCCGCGTGTTACGCCGATCGGTTCGCTCGCGTGCTCTCCTGGAGTCGCTCGAAGCCGCTCGAGCCTGCCACTTTCTCCTCCGGCTGGCAACAACAGGTCGTCGGCCTGGCGCTCTCGATCCACGCCATTCAGCCCGACACCCTGATCGCTCGCAAGTGCGGGATCAACACCGCCATCGAAGCCTCACGACGGGCACGGGTTGTGCTCCAGGGCGGCTGGCCGGACCAAGCACAGTCTCACGTCGCATTCCAGGACTTCGACACATGGCTGCGAGCCGACGGGCACCGACGCAATCCCCATACGACCGCCGACCTGGTCACCGCGACGTTGTTC
>DLVV01000087.1 GCA_003445035.1 Planctomycetaceae bacterium
CCACGCCGACTGTCGGCTACCGGCCGATGCTGCAGTGCAGGCAGAGCAGATCCTGGCTGATCCGCAAGTGGTGGGTGGCGCGTTTCGGCAGAGGATTGATGCCGATGGCTGGCTCTACCGATTGCTTGAAAAGGGCAACGCATGGCGGGCCAGGTGTCGGCAGGTCCCCTACGGAGACCAGGGACTGTTTGTGCGGCGCGAGTGCTTTGAGGCGGTGGGCGGTTTTCCCGTCGTTCCGTTGATGGATGATGTGATGCTGGCCCGGGCGCTGCGTCGACTGGGGCGATTGGAATTCCTGGAGGGGCCGCTCGTTGTCAATGCGCGGCGATGGGAGAAACAGGGGGTCGTGCGTCAGACGTTGCGAAATTGGTTCCTGCTGGCGGCCTGGCGATGCGGTGTGTCGCTGGATCGTCTGGCGGGCTTCTATCGGCGTCACGACCGTTAGTTCGAACCTCGTTGGTGAACCAGTCGAGCGGGAGGACTGATACAGAAGCGACTGGCGGTCGGCCGCGGCCCGCTGACGTTGTCCTGACAACGCCGAGGCCGGTGGTCATAATCGCATTCTTCACGCGCGGTCCATTTCTTGCTGAGGCGTCAAATGAAGAACACGACATCAGGTTCGGCTGGTCGAGCAAGATGCTGCCGGATGCCGGGGAGTGCGCTGTGTGCGGGGATCATCGTGCTCGCGTCCGTCGCGGATGGGTGGTCGGAAGAGGGCTGGAAATACGATGTTGAGGTGATCAGCAGTCCGCGGTACGTGGTCAACAACTACCAGACGTGGTGTGATGGTCGGGATCGGATCTGGATCAGTGCGGGATTGAACTTCGGTGAAAACACCGACGCCTACCACGCGCGGCACGTGATGATCGTTCTGGTTTCGGAGGATTTGGGCTCGTCGTGGCAGGTATCGAAAAAACCCTGGCCGGGCCCTCGAGACGACATGACAGTGATGCCCGACGGCACGCTCGTCGAAACCGGGACGCATCACTGGCTCAGGCACCCACGGGCCCGGGCATTGGCTCTCCAGAAACGCGGGTATTACGTCTGGGATCTGGGTGAAAAGGCTGGCTACTGCGCGATCCTGGGCAGCATGTGGGTGCGGCAATCGGCCGACCGAGGTAAGACATGGCGGGAATTCCCGGTTCACGGTCAGTTCGGTTTCTTCGCACGCCTGGCCGTCAACTCCCCACCGCGACAGAGGCTGCTCGCTGACGGCACGATCGTCAATTTCATGCATGGCTACCGGCCCGAGGGCCGGAGTTCAAAGAGCGATCTCGGAGGCTTGAATCACCCGTTTGTCGTACGTTCAGAAGATGCCGGCCAAACGTGGCAGATGGTCCAGATGGCCGACGGCAAGCTCTCGCCTTCGCCGCGAGGTTTTAACGAGGTCTATCCCGTTGTTTGGCCGGACGGGAGGATCTTTGCCATGATCCGTACAGCTGCCGGTGGCCAGGCTTTCTCGGTGGCTTCCTCGGACGGCGGTGTCACGTGGTCGAAGGTCAAGCCGACACCGATTCGGGCCAAGCACCCTAACCCGACACGATTGGCCGATGGCCGGGTGGTCTGTAGTTACCAACGCCGGTTCGCTGCCCCTTTTGGTGTCCGCGCGAGATTCACATCTGACCTGGGAAAGACCTGGAGTCCGGAAGTTGTGTTGCGCGACGATGTGCCTGTGGCCGACGGGCTTGTGCAGCCTCAAACCGTCGAACTGTCCGACGGATCGCTGTTCACGTTGTTCACCGGCACGAAGGTATTGAAGACGGGTGGGCGGCGCTCCTTCATCGGGGGGACTCGGTGGTCGCCGAGCCGTCGGCCGTTGCGTGGAGTCGATCAGAAACGCCGGGCGATCCGGCGTCGTGGTTCCTGGGGTCCGTCAATTCCGCTGCCACCGCTGGCACCCCGGTACAATTTCCGTACGGCCGACCAGAGTCCCTGGTCGAAGCCGCCAGCGGTCAAGGAGAAGTGAGCGGCGGGGTGTCCGGTCTAGGCCACCACCGGTCGGATCACGTGGCCATCGCCCTCCGGCCCGATCAGCCTCTGGTTGAGCCCCTGGTAGCGGAACGAGAGGCGGTGGGGATCGAATCCCAGGAGGTGCAGGACCGTCGCCTGCAGGTCGTGGACCCCGACCTTGTCGCGGGCGACGAAGTACCCGAGCTCATCGGTCTCACCGTGAGTCACTCCACCTCTCACGCCGCCACCGGCCATCCACATCGAGAAGCAGTGTGGGTGGTGGTCGCGGCCGAGAAACTTCGATCCGTTTCTCTCCTCGTTCAGGGACGTGCGGCCGAATTCTCCACTCCAGATCACGAGTGTCTCGTCCAGCAGTCCCCGCTGCTTCAGGTCTGCCAGCAAGGCGGCAATCGGTCGGTCGACCTCCTTGCACTTCTTCGGCATCGCGGTCACCAGGTCGTTGCTCTTGGCGGTTCCGTGCATGTCCCAGCCCCAATCGAACAACTGCACGTAACGGACCCCCTGTTCGACCAGTCGGCGTGCCAGCAGGCAGTTGTTGGCAAACGAAGCCTTGCCTGGAGTGGTGCCATAGGACTCCTGGATGTGCTTGGGCTCCTTGGTGACGTCCATCACCTGAGGCACGGACATCTGCATCCGGAATGCCAGTTCGTACTGGCTGATTCGAGTGCGAGTCTCAGGGTCACCGATGCGATTGAGTTCCAGTTCGTTGAGTTTTCGGAGGGCGTCGAGGCTTCGACGTCGAACGTTCCGGTCAAGCCCCTTGGGGTTGGATACGAACAGGATGGGGTCGCCGGCACTTCGGCATTGCACGCCCTGGAAGACGGATGGCAGGAAGCCGCTGCCCCAAAGACTCTTGCCCCCACTGGGGTCTGTGCCGCCGGAAATCAGGACGACGAAACCCGGAAGGTTGGCGTTCTCGGTGCCCAGGCCCCAGGTCGCCCACGATCCCAGTGAGGCTTGTCCGAAACGCGCGGCACCGGTGTAGAGCAACAGTTGGGCCGGGGCGTGATTGAACTGGTCGGTGTGCATCGAGCGGATGATCGCCATCTCGTCGGCGTGTTCGGAGAGATGTGGCAACAGTTCGCTGATCATCAGGCCGCTGTCGCCTCGCGGCTGAAACCTGTAAGGGGTTCCCAACAATTTCGGCCGGCGGGCCTTCAGGTTGATGAACGGCAGGCGTTCCTTTTGAAGTACCGCCAGCAGGTCGTCGGGACACGGTTGCATGTTGTGCCGGAGAAGTGCCGGCTTGAAATCGAACAGTTCGTGTTGAGGCGGGGAGCCGGCCATGTGCAGGTAGATCACGTGCTTGGCCCGGCCGGGAAGTGGAGGGATTTGTGGTTGCCGGGGATCGGCCGTCGCGGTTCCCGCCGCCAGGCCTCCCAG
>DLVV01000361.1 GCA_003445035.1 Planctomycetaceae bacterium
GGGCGAGCAGGTCGGGTCGACGTGGTAATTGGTCAGCCGGACGCTCTGCCCGTGCAACCGGTCCAGTGCGGGCGTCTTGAGAATCTTGTTGCCGTGACAGGCCAGGTCTCCGTAGCCCTGGTCGTCGGTCATGATCAGGACCACGTTGGGCCGGGTGGCCGCTGCGGTGGCTGCGGTGGCTGCGGTGGGGGGGAGTGAGCCGAGCAGCACGAGTGACAGCACGGCGATGACCTGGAAGCGGCGGCGGAGCATCATGTTTCGATCCAGTGTCTATATAAAGGTTGCACGTTTTGCGGGAGTCGATCGTAGACATCCCTCGGGATGGGGGGAACCTGGTTGTCTTTCAGGCCGGGTTCATCGACCATCTGGCGGCGGGTTTCGGAGCCGGGCCGCAGGACTTCGGAATTGAGCCACCACGGGCCGTAGCGGACGGCCAGCGCCACGCGGTCGGTTTCGGTTGAATTGGGAGACGTGGCGTGCCACATGCGGCTGTCCATCACCAGCACCGATCCGGCCGGTCCGCAGGCGGGGTGTTCGTTCTCGAACGGCTGGTCGGTTGGGCCGTCCCAGGCGTCAGCGGTTGGATTGGTGGTTTCCCGATGTGACCCGGGGACGATCAGCGTGGCGCCGTTCTCGGTGGTGAACTCGGTCATCATCCACAGCGTGGTCAGGTGCATGATCCGGTCGGGGTAGGGGACCGGGACGTGCCCGGCGTTGGTCTGGTTGAACGGCCAGTCGGCGTGCCAGTCACCGCGGAGGTTACCCGGGTGGTTGATGATGGCGGAGGTGAACGTGATGCGGATGTTGTGTCCCAGCAGATCGTGGCACAGGGCAAGCAGCGAAGGTGCGGACAGGTGCTCGGCAAACGACTGGTCGTGGTTGATCAGGCCCGGGACGAAACCGACGTTCTCGGGACAGGGGTAGGACTCTTGCAGTCGCTCGACGGTTCCCCGAACGCTGTCGGCGATCTTTCGGCACCGATCCGGCGGTACGACGCCCGGCAGAATACAGAAGCCCCGGTCGTGGATCTCGGCGGACAGTTGGGATGTGCTCATCGTGGGATCTGCCGTGCTGGGATCCGGCGGGTCGGCCGGATAGGCTGAAGGGAGTAGTCTACAGCAACCCGAGAATGATGGGCATCACCGTGATGTGGCGACAAGTTCCAGGACGCGTTGTGGCCGGGCTGGCGGTGCTGCTGGTCGTGGTGGTGGCCGGCGATGCGCCTGCGGCCGAGCCGGCAGGCCGATTCGAGTTCACTCGCCTGGTCGCACACTGGCACCGCTACGACCATCCCGACTACCTGCCGTTTCTCCGCGAGGCCCGTCCCGACGTGGTGCAACTGGGGTTTTACGGAGCCCACTTCTGGAGCCTGGTCCACACAAAGGCCTACGGCGGCTACCCGGCTCACTTTCCGGTCCGCGGGCACGACGCCTGTGGCAAGTGGTTCGCCGAGCGGAACCGGTTGATTCACAAGATCGACGCCAGGGTCGTGGGGCATTTCAATGTCGAGTTCCTGGTCGGAGACCCTCGTGACAAAAAGACCGGCAAGGGGCCGACGGGGTTCTTCAGGTTCTACGAGGAACTGTGGGACGAGAAGCAACTGGGGCCCCGGCCGGTGAAGGACCCGCTCGAGTTTCTCGAGCGAGGCCCGGACGGGAAGCCGATCTCGCAGAAGGGTTATGGGATCGGTGGCATGCGCGAATACTGGGCCTGCCTGAGGAATCCGGGGTGGCAGAAGGTGCTCAAGGCCTGGGTCCGCCAGGGCATCCGGCAGGGGCTCGATGGATTTATCGCCAACTACTTCTATCGCCATAACTGCCTGTGCGATCACTGCCAGACAGGGTTCCGCAAGTACCTGGCAGATCGCTTCTCTCAGGAGCAATTGAAGGGCCTGGGCATCGATGACGTGGCCGGGCATCGGTTTGAGGAGATCGTCAGTTGGCACGATCCGTCCAAGAGCACCCCGTTGCGACGCGAGATGCTCAGATGGTCACAGATCTCCAACAAGCAGGTCTTCGACGAGGTGTTCCATCGATACGGCCGTTCTCTGAAACCCGATCTGATCACCGCGCAGTGGAACCACCTGGGCAACTTTGGCCAGATCTCGGGTGATGAACGCTGCCTGCTGCCTGGCGAGTTATGGGGGCGGGACGAGACCTACCTGTGGTACAGCACGGGAGCGGCGGCATTCTTCACGGACCTGGAGAAGAGGTTCCTGGGGGAAGGTACGTTGCAGGCGAGATACATTCGCGGGGCGTTCGACGACAAGCCGTTTACGCTGGGAAAATACGAGAGCACCCGGATCCGCGTGGCAATCGCCGAGTTGGCCGCCAATGGTGGTGCCCCGATGGGGTTCTACACGCGGTTTACTGATACGGCGGCCCGCGGCGAGATCGTTCGTTATTACCGGTTCCTGGGTCAGCACGACGCATTGTTTCGCGGGAACCGCTCGCACGCCGAGACCGTGCTGCTGTTTCCCCGGCAGGCCGTTCACCGGGGCCGCGTCGAACCGGTCGAAGCGTTCAAGCGGCTGGGACGGAAACTCCTGGACGATCATGTGCTGTTCGACGTGCTTCCTGATGACCTGGCCGCGTCAACGCCGGAGCGGTTGAAGCCGTACATGCGGGTGTTGCGGATCGGGGGCGAATCGTCGACACCGGAAACGAAGCCAAGCCGGTTCGAGGCCCCGTACACGGTTCGGGTTTCGGCCAGTCGGCCGGCCGGCGGGAACGAACTGGACCTGCACCTGGTCAACTACAACCGGACCGA
>DLVV01000197.1:0-13746 GCA_003445035.1 Planctomycetaceae bacterium
TCGAACTGACTGTGGCCACCACCGAGCCAGATCTGGATCACCGCGGTGTCTGACGGGGGCTGCTTGCCCGACGCCGCCTGCAGTCTCAACAACTCGGGCATCCCCAGTCCGGCCGTACCGGCTGAGAGCGTCCCTTCAAGAAAATGTCGTCGAGACTGGTGTGTCATTTGTTCGGAGCGCCCATCCGTGGAACACTTGGATCAAAGGTGACTTGCGCGATGATCGAGTCTACGTGTTCCATCGGGCGTGGTAAAGGTGGAACGTGAGACTGGAGAACAGCGATGTGGTGATGTTTTGAGGGGATTTTGGACCGCCCAAAACTTGCTGAGGCTGCTGGCGTTGCCTGCGGGCCGTCGACGAGTGAGAATCTCCGGCAATTCAACGAGATGTTCAACCAGGGCGAATGGGGGCGAGCGACATGGCGACAGCAGACGGGACTCGGGTGAAGGTTGCCGTGGTGGGGCTGGGACGCTTCGGGCGTCTTCATTCTCTGACGGTTGCCGGCCTGGCTGAGGCCGAACTGGTCGGGATGGTGGCCCGGCGTTCCGAAAGCGTTGAGGCCCTGCAGGAGGAACTGCCGGACGTACCCGGCTGGATCGATCTCGAGTTGGCGCTTTCCGAATGCGAGGCTGAAGCGTGGGTGGTGGCTTCGACGACGGCCTCGCACGTACCGATCACCAGGCGATTGCTCGAGGCGGGTAAGACGGTGCTGCTGGAAAAGCCGATCTCCGAGGACCTGGAGGAGGCGCTGTCACTGGAGCCAATCGTGGCCGAGGGATCGGCCAGGCTGATGATCGGACACATCCTGCTGTTCAACAGCGAATTCCGGCAGATTCGCAATGAGGCGTCTGTCCGCGGTCGCATCGCGCACATCGATTGCGTACGTCACCGACCGGCGTCGATCGTCAAGGATTTCGCCGGTGAGAATCCTCTGCATGCGGCGATGGTGCACGATCTGTACATGGTGCAGGTTCTGGTCGACCGTGCCGAGCCGAGTGAAGTGTCGTGTCAGTTTCACCGCACCTCGGGCGGGGAGATCGACCTGGCGCTGGCCCAACTGAGTTGGGAAAACGGACCACTGGTGTCGCTCTCGGCGTCGTATCTCACACCCGTCGGCATGCCGCCTCGGGGGATCGATCGCATGGAGGTCTTCGGCGAGGGCTGGGCAGCGCGGGCGGAGGCCAACCCGCGACCTCTGGAGGTCTGGGGCGAACAGGCCGAATGGCCGATGGCTCTCGAAATTCGCACCGACCCCGAGGGAGCCACGGGGATGCTGGCCGAAGAACTGCGCTGCCTCTGCCGGGTGGCTCGCGGCGAGCAGGCGATCCCGATGGGAGCCACCTTCGCCGACGCCATCCAGGTGCAGCAGTGGATGAACCGGCTGACCGCAGCGGCGGGTCCGTCGCATTGACAGGACCGGCCGTTCCGCTGCATCAACTGGTTCGCTCAGATCGCCGCTCAGACCAAGCGGACGTTTTCGGCACGCGGACCCTTCGGGCCCGTTCCGACGTTGTACGAAACCTGTTGACCTTCCTGAAGGTCGTCGTACTGCGTGCCTTCGACCGACGACATGTGGAAAAACACGTCGGTGCCTGAGCCGTCCTCAATAAATCCGAATCCCTTGTCCGTGAGCCTCTTGATCGTGCCTTCTGCCATCAGTCTCGTCCAATTCTCAGGAAAAAAAGTTGGTCATCGTCTGGGTGTGAACGCTTCACTCGCCCTGGATGACCTGCGTAGGTGATTTTGTTTTAGTGGGGAAGACGTCCGGAGTCCAACGAGAAGCCGGTGTCTTCGTCCGCGTCATCAAACTCGTCTGTTTCGTCTGTTGCTTCCGAATCGATGTCGGCGGGATCCAGATTGGCTGTGGCCGGGTCCTCGAGTCCCTGTTTTCGCCTCAATCGACGCTGTCTCTTGGCCTCGGCTTTCGCCTTCTTTTCCATTTCCCGTTGCCGTTTGGCAAACGTATTCCGATTGCGTGCGATGGTTTCACTCCTTGAAACAAAATACCGTGTCGTCGTCAAACTCACGCAAGAAATCGACCATCAGGATGGTAGCGGATTCCATCGAGAAATTCTCGTTACCGAGTCATTTGAAGCCCGTTCTGCGGCGGATCAGAAAATATCCGCATCGACTCGAGGCTAGCAGGTTGCATTCGGTTGTGAAGGGCAACAGTATTGGCTGTCCGCGGAAACGCCGGGAAATCGCTAGAGGATCTCATGGATCACGCGGCCTCGGCTGATCGGGATCGGACGATCGAGCGGATCGTGGATGACGGTTTCGGGGCTGTAGCCCAGGCAGTGGAAGACGGTCGAGATGATGTCTCGCGGCCGGACGACTCCATCGACAGGAAATGCCGCGTGCTTGTCGCTGGAACCGTGTACGACGCCCCTGCGGATCCCTCCTCCGGCCATCGCGACCGAGAAGCAGTTGCCCCAGTGGTCTCGCCCGGCCTTGGCATTGATCTTGGGCGTGTGACCGAATTCCCCCTGCCACACAACCAGCGTTTCGTCGAGCAGTCCCCGTTGCTCCAGGTCCTCGAGCAACGCGGTGAATGCCTGGTCCATCATTGGCATCAGGAACGACTTCAGTGACTCGCAGTGCTTCGAATGAGTGTCCCAGCCGCCCTGGTTCTCCTTGCCCTTGATGCGGGTCCAGTTGAGCTGCACCAGCGAGACGCCGCGTTCGACCAGTCGTCGGGCCAACAGCACACTCTGGGCGTACCGGCTCCGGCCATAACGATCCCGTGTCTTGTCCGATTCCTGGGAAATGTCGAACGCCGTTCCGGCTCGGCCTCGAGTCAGCAGGTCAAGAGCCTGCTGGGCGTGGAGCTGGTAGGAACTGACGGCGGGGGCCCGGTCGAGATGGTTGCGGGCGGCGTCGAACTGGTCGAGCAACTGGCGGCGTCGGTCGAGTCGAAGCCCCGCGATGTCCTTTTCGAGTGTCAGTCCGGGGACGTTGAAGGTGTTGTCCTGGGGCTGGCAATGGATCAACCAAGGGTCGTGTCGACGTCCGAGGAATCCGGCATCCTGTCCAGGCCAGGGGAAGTTGCCGTCGTTCCAGATGTGCTCGGGCAGCGTGACGGCTGCTGGCAACTGGCCGGTTTCCTGTTTCAGGGCACGAACCATTCCTCCAAGACACGGCCAGTTGTTGGGTGGCTTGGGCAGGGCACTCTCGCGGTTGAGCGGTTGATGGGGGACGCCGGTCAGCATCTGGTATCCGCTGGAGGAGTGCGAATTGTCACCGGTAACGACGGCCCGCAGCACCGCCATGCGGTTGGCCCACCTGGCGGTACGAGGCATCAACTCGCCGACGGGCAGCCCGGTCAACGACGAGGAGATGGCACCGAATTCGCCGCGGATGTTGGCCGGGGCCTGGGGCTTGGGGTCCCAGGTCTCGTGCTGCGGGGCCCCTCCGGTCAGCCCGACCAGAATGACCCGCTTGGCGGTGGGAGGGATGGCCGTCGGGTTGGCCGTCCGGGCGGCGGCCAGGCGAGGCATGGTCAATCCGCCCAGCCCGATTCCGCCGATCCTCATCCACTCGCGGCGAGTGAGACCGTCACAGAGCGTCGGGCCGTTGTCCAGTAGGCTCAGCATTTCTCGATCATCTAATCAGTTCCTGGATCACCTTTGCCTCGTACACGTCGGTCAACCGTTCGTCCCGCCCGTTGTGTGAATAGGTCAACTGTTCGTGGTCGAGGCCCAGTTGGTGGAGGATCGTTGCGTGCAGGTTGGCCGTCTGGGTGCGGTTCTCGATGGAACGGTACCCGAAGTCGTCGGTCGACCCGTAGGCCTGTCCGCCACGAACACCGCCACCGGCCAGCCAGACGCTGAAGCCGTAGGGGTGGTGGTCCCGACCCTCGTTTCCCTTGGCGGTGTTGCCGTCCCGCAGTTCGGCTCCAGGAGTCCGGCCGAATTCTCCGCCCCACTGGATCAGGGTCGAGTCGAACAGTCCCCGCTGTTTGAGATCGGTCAGCAGGGCACCGATTGGCCCGTCGGTTTGACCGCAGACGCTCCTGAGACCGCTGGTGTTGGCCGAGTGTGTGTCCCAGGGTTGTCCTCGCATGAACAACTGCACGAACCGCACACCCCGTTCGATCAGCCGTCGTGCCATCAGGCAGCGGCGGCCGTAGGACTTGGTCGTCGGGTTGTTGAGCCCGTACATGTCGTGGGTGGCCTTGGTTTCGCTCGAGAGATCCAGCGCGTCGGTGGCCGAAAGTTGCATGCGGGCGGCAAGCTCGAAATTGGCGATCCGGGCTTCGAGTTCCAGTTCACCCGGACGCGTGCGGAGGTGTTTGCGGTTGAGGGCCTGGAGGAGCCCGAGCCGACCCTGGCTGACGGCCTGTGAACGGGTGGTGGATGGCTTGAGGTGCAGGACCGGGACACCCTGGGAGCGGAAGGCGGTGCCCTGGTAGATCGGCGGCAACCAGCCACTCGACCAGTTGCGGGCTCCGTCGACGGGAAGTCCGACCGGGTCGGGCAGGGCGATGTAGGCCGGCAGGTCGTCGGTTTCGGATCCCAGTCCGTAGGCCGTCCAACTGCCGATGTTGGGGCGTCCGGGCCGGATCAGGCCGGTGTTGGCCATCCAGATGGCCTGCTCGTGGTTGCGATGTTCGGTGAACATCGAACGGACCACGGCGATGTCGTCGGCGTGAGCCGCCACGCCGGACATCACCTCCGAGAACTCCAGTCCACTTTCCCCGTAACGACGGAAGGAGAACGGGCTGCCCAGCAAGTACTTGGTCCGGTCCTCGTCGTCGTCGACTTCCGCCGGTGGCGTCGTGCCGTGGTAGCGGCTGAGCATCGGCTTGGGGTCGAGCAGGTCGACGTGGCTGGGGCCACCGTGCATGAACAACTGGATCACCGCGCGGGCGGGGGCCCGGTGGCCGGGAGATCTCTGGTCGAGCGAGGAGCGGCGGGAATCGGCCGTGGCGGTCGAGGCGATCAGCGACCCGATTGCCATTCCGGCAAATCCGTCACCCAGTTGGCCCAGGGCCGTGCGACGTGTGATGGGGCTGACAAACATGGCGAGGTTCCGTGCCCGGGGCTCTAGTCGATATACGCGAATTCGTTGCTGGCCAACAGCATGTGGCAGAGATCGATGATAGCCCGTTGACGGGCGATGTCCGAAGCCACCGCCTTGCCGTCGGCACCGGTGAGATGACGTTGGGATTGTTCGGAAAGGAATTCCACGATCACCTGTTGTTCCTGTTCGGTTGCCGGACGCGAGTAGGCCAGGCCGATTGCCCGGTTGGCCACCTGGCGGCTGTCGGTGTCGGTCACCCGGATTGCGAACGACTCGGCCGCCTTCTCCATCCACCGGCTGTTCCAGAGGGTCAAGGCCTGGGTGGCGACAGTTGACTGGGATCGCCGCGAGCAGTTGATTTCGATCGTTGGCTGGTCGAAGGCCTGGAGCATCGTCTGGGGGTTCAGTCGCAGGATCTGGATGTAAATGCTGCGGCGGTTGTCGGGCTGGCCGTCGGCCATGTTCACCTCGCCGTCCGGACGTCGTGCGACTCGCAATGCCCCTCCGAAGGGGCGTTGGTCGAGACGTCCCGAGACCGCCAAAACCGCATCGCGGAACGGTTCGGCTCCCAGTCGACGCAGGCTCTGCCGCCACAGGAACAGGTTGTCGGGATCGACGCGCTCGGAGCGAGCGACCACCTCGGCCGCCGGGCGAGAGACCTGGCGATAGACCGACGAAAGTGCGATCAGGCGGTGGATGTGCTTGATGTCCCATCCCGACTCGATGAACTCGCGGGCCAGCCAGTCGAGCAGTTTCGGGTGGGTCGGGGCGGCTCCGCTGGACCCAAAATCGTCGGGTGTGCTGACGATGCCCTGCCCGAAGTGGTGCATCCAGATTCGGTTGACCATCACTCGAGAGGTCAACGGATGACCGGGATGAGTCAGCCAGCGGGCAAATGCCAGTCTGCGACCCGTGGTGCGGGCTGGCGGGGTCGCCGCCTTCCACTCGAGTGACCGGCCGGTCCTCAACACCACGGGGACCCCCGGCGCGACAGCCGGTCCGGGTGTCAACGGGTCGCCGCGTCGCAACAACGGCGTTCGGACGTCACCGGGCATGTCGTACAGGGCCCGGATCTCTTCGAGGTACACTCGGCGTCGTTGCCACGAACCGGTCTCGGATTGCAGGCGACTTTTTTGCTTGGCGTATTCGGGGAATTCTCCAGGCAGCAGGGTGGCCAGGGCCTTCTGGTCGGGACGCAACTGGGCCGCGAACTTGCTCGCCAGGTACTGTTGCACCGGATTGCGATCCGCCGCGACGGTTCGCACGGCCTTGGCGACGTCGGCCCGGATCGGTTCGGGCAGGGCGGCCAGCCGCTTGGCGTACAGCTTGTCACGGAAGCTGGCATCGAGTGTTTTTCCCTCGGCGGTGAGCCGCTTGAGGTTGGCGTCAACCTCGGCGTTGCGGGCATCGGCGGCCGTCTTCTGCTTGGCACTGGCCACCAGCAGGCGTCGCTGCACCTGCGGGATCCACTGCTTGGGCCGCAGGGCCGGCATGAAGATCGCCTGCATCCGGTAATAGTCGACCTGGGAAATCGGATCGAACTTGTGGCTGTGGCACCGGGCACAGTGAATGGTCAGGCCCATCGTGGTGGAGGTGACGATCTGCAGGGTGTCGTTGAGTGTTGGGTAGTGGTAGAGCGCGTCGGCGTTCTTGATGGTCTTGAAGTCGGGCCGCGAGGCGTCGGCAGCCATTCTCAGGAAGCCGGTCGCCACCAGCCCTTCGACCACGTTTGCCGGCAACCGGTCGGCCGTCTCGTAGACCGACCAGTAGTCGGTCAACTCGTCGCCGGCGAGTTGTTCGTGCAGGAACCTGTCGTAGGGCTTGTTGGCGTTGAGCGCCCGGATGACGTAGTCGCGGTACCGCCAGGTGAAGGGCAGGGGCACGTCGGAACTGAGGACCCCGGCCGAATCGGCGTAACCGGCGGTGTCCAGCCAGTGGCGGCCCCAGCGTTCACCGTAGGCGGGGCTGGCCAGCAGGCGGTTGACCTCGTGGCGGAACGCGTCCGGCGAGGGGTTGGCCAGGAACCGTGCGAGTTCATGGTCGGCCGGTGGCAGTCCGGTCAGGTCGTAACTGAGCCGCCGCAACAGGGAGGCGCGATCGGCTTCGGGCGAGAGTTTCAGATGGCGGTCCTGGAGGGAGGCCAGGATGAAACTGTCGATGGGATTCCGCACACGCCGAGCGTTTTCCGGCTGCAAACCTTTGGGAACCGGGTGCCGGCGGGGGGGCTGAAATGACCAGAATTCTCGTTGCTCTTCGGAGAGATCTTCCAGGCGGATTTCGCCCAGTTCCCCGGACGTCCCGGAGTCCTTGCCGGTGCCGCGTGCGCCCTCGTTGATCCAGGTGCGGATCAGCCCTTTCTCGGCGGCCGTCAGCTTGGGCCCTTTGGGAGGCATGCGATTGGAGGCCAGCACGCCCCACAACCGGCTGCTCTCTGCCGCGTTGAGCCGCACCACGGCCCCGTTGTCACTTCCGGTGAGCACGCCGCGGCGGGACGAGAGATCCAGGCCGGCCTTGGGCTTGGTTCCCGAATGGCAGCCGGTGCAGCGGGCCTTGAGGATCGGCAGGACAGTCTTTTCGAATGCCGGTGTCTTCGCGGCGGTCGGCGGAGTCTTGTCCGCAGCGATCGCGGGGTCACCGCACTGGACGGCGGCGGCGAGGGCGGCGAGGAATGTCAGTCGCGACATGGGGGCCGGCTGGAGGGCTTCGAAAGGAGACGGGTCGGTCTCCGCGGAAGGAGCTCCAGTTTAGCACAACGGGCCGCCGCCGGGAGATGACCTGCGGCCCGCTGTGGTCTGTGGCGTCGTTGTCGAGATCACTTGGCGTCGGGCAGTTGATAACCCTTCACGTTGGTGCGAATCCGGTAGAGGCTCTTGCCGGAGGTGACGTAGAGCAGCTTGGCGTCCTTGCCCCTGGCAAACCCGACGTTGGTCGGAAGTTCCGGAGTCTTGATGTAGGCCAGTTCCTTGCCGGCCGGCGAGTAGACGACGATGCCCGGACGTTTCTCGGAGCGCACGGCCACGAAGAGGTTGCCCTTGGCATCGACAACGAGTCCGTCGGGACCGTCCTCAGGATAGTAGTCCACCAGCGTCTTGCGGAAAGTGGCCTCTCCCTTGGCGTCGAGGTCGTAGGCCATCAGTGCCATGTGCCCTTTCCTGAGAGGAGCAGCCGGGGCGACCGGACCCTTGGCGTCCTCGGCCTTGCCGAGCCGTTCGAAGCCGGTGGCCCCGTTGTCGTTGCTGACGACGTACAGGGTTTTCTGGTCCGGCGAGATGCAGACCCCGTTGGGCTTGCCCGCGTCGGAGATGATGCGATGGATCGACCCGTCGGTGTCGATTCGGTAGACGCCCATCACCGGTTGCTCGATCGCCTCGTGGCCCAGGTACCTGGGATCGCTGAAGTAGAGGCGTCCCTTGAGGTCGATGGTGACGTCGTTGGGCGAGTTGAGTCGCCGGCCCTCGAACATCCCGGTGATGATGTAGCTCATCCCGGTTTTCATGTCGGTCCGGGTCACTCGCTGGCCGCCGTAGTCGGCTCCCTCGCAGATGATCATGTCTCCCCGGGCGTCGAACTTGATGCCGTTGGACATGCCCGAGGGCGAGCGGAAGATCGTCGTCTTGTTGGTGTTGGGGTTGTATTTCCAGATGTGACCGGCGTGGATCGCCCCGGTCTCGGTCGTGGCCTGGTGCGAGAAGGTGATGTCACTGAAATAGACCAACCCGTCGGGAGCCACCGCGACACCCTCGGTCAGGACAATGCCGTCGAAGAGTTTCTCGAGCTTGGCCCCCGGAGGGATGATCGGGTCAGCCGCGGTGGCTGGAGCCGAGAAGATGGAGACCAGTCCGAGAAGCAGCATCAGGTTGGGAACGAGGCGTCTCATGGTGTGTGTCCTTGGTGTTGAAGAGTGAGGTGTGTGGAGTAGGAGTTCGGGCTGTCGTTGTGTGAGATACCTTTCAGGCCAACTGGGGATAGAACCGGTAGCTGTAGAGGACCGCGCCACGGATCTCGAAGTGCAGCGAGACCTGCCGGCCGACCAGGTCAGCCAGGTCGGGCTTGGTCTTCCAGCGGGCGATCGAATACAGCCGCTTGGTGTCGACCGGTATCCGGGAGTCTTCGAGCGAATAACCCGGCAGTGGCGAGCCGTCGGGGCCAATGACGGCGACGCGGATCGGCGTGTGTTCCAGGTACTCGACATTAACCGCCAGGTGCTTGCGGGTCAGCTTGATCGGCTTGGTGCGGACCTGGCCGGGCGGCAGGTTTCTCCACTGGCCAAGCCCGGCGAACCGGTCGAGACCGATGGTGGCCAGTCCCATCGACATGGGATTGCCCCGATCGGCGTGCCGCTTGAGGCCGGCGCCGGTGTAGTGAAACAACAGCTTCTCACCCACCCGTCCGGGGGGGTTGTGCGACGGGTAAGCCAGGGCGCGGTCGAAGGAGTCCTCGGCCCCCACGTCCAGGAACGGGCGATTGGGGAACACCCGCTGCCACGTTCCGCCCGGACGATGGCAGACCAGTTCGCAGGTCGCTCCCAGCCCGGCCAGCGGCCAGCGTTCGGCCAGGCCGATGTTCACGTTGCCATAGTTGAACGGCGTGATGCCCCCGTGCCACTGGAAGGTCTTGTTGAACTCGGGGTCGGAGCCCTTGCCGAAGACCACTTCGAGCTTCGACCACGCCTGCCAGTCCTTGCTGGTTCTCAGGGACGCGTTGCGACCGCCCTGGTCGTGTGCTCGCTCGTTGAGCCACCAGCGGCGGTTGCGGTGATCGCGGGTGACCATCATGTAGTCGCCACCCAGGGCCGGGAAGAGCCGTTGCGGACGCCGGGTCCAGTGGATGCCGTCGGGGCTGGTGTCCATGTACTGCCCGAAAACGCTGCGGGACCGTGCCACCTGTGCGGGGCTGACGCCCGGATACCGCTTGGGGTAGGCCGGGGCCCACATGCGGTGGTCCTGCATGTTGGCGATCAGCTTGTAACGCCGCATCGGATCGGGGTCGTCATCGTCGCGGACGACGGTCAGTCCGTCGAGGTTGTTGATCACACCGATCTGGTCGCCGTTTTCGTCGATCGCCGGCAGCCCCAGGCCCCGGCGGGCGAGTTCTTCGTCGACCAGGTTCTTGCTCTTGGGGTGACAACTGTAAAAGAGGTTGTTCCGTTTGCTGCCCCGAAAGTCGACCACTCCCAGGTCGGGCTTGGTCCAGCGGATGCCGTCACGGCTCTCGGCGTAGGCGTAGCCGCCGACGTCGAGCAGATCGAAACGTCTCTGGGTGTTGAAGGCGAAATACCACATCCGGAACAGCCCGTCGGGTTCCTGGATCACGCTGCCCCAGGCCTGGGCGCGTTCGCCTTCCCACGGTCGGTCGGCCACCAGCACCGGTCGTGGATGCTTTTTTATCCGGTTCATGATCCGCTTGACGTGTTTCTGTTCAGCGATCTCGTGATCGTCGACCATCAGGTGCAGATGCGGATCGTGGTGATCTTGCGGATCCCGGTTGGTCGTCAGGAGGTAACTCTGGTTGCCATCGTCCGGCGGAGCCGAAAGCAGCCGGGGACCTCGACCGGGCGTGCTGACGCCGGCGGCCAGGGCGATCGAGGAGGCAAGAAACCGTCGACGTGTGGATCTTGGCATGCGGGACGTGGTCCTGTGGTTCACTGGTGTCCAATCGTGGGGTTCCGCATGGTCGGCCAATCCCACCGCTAATTCAACTCGCGGCGAGTTGATCCCCGCCTTCACAAACTCAACACTAGCGGCGGATGTTCCACCCGTTTTCACCTTGCCGAGATGTTGACTCATGCCCCGATGGACCCAGGTTCTCGAACTCGATTCCGACCGCCAGCCCGTCTCCGGTGATGCCGATGCCCTGGTCGCAGCCGTGCGTTCGGGAGCCGACCTGAGAATCGGTACGGCGTTTCGTCACAACGAACACATCGATCCCGCATCCGACCGTGACGAGTTGATCCGCGAGGTAATGGATTTTCGGGTGTGCTACCTGGTCGAAGACCGGTGGGTGGCGGGGATCGAGAACATGCGGATGCCGGTCGAATTGCCCGACGGGTTCGGGCCGCGCGAGTCGATGAGCTTTTTTCTGTACAACCAGGATGGGCACCAGGCGATCGCTCGACCGTTTTTTGACGCTCGGCAGCCGATCTCGGCTCCGGGCGTCTCGCCGACCGACGAATGGGTCGACATGCCCAAGTACCACGAGCTCGGGTCGTTTGACGCGGGGACCAACGCGCCCAGCAGCCACTTCATCTACGACTTCGAGTATTTCCGCTACTTCGTGGGGGCCGATTGGCGCGAGGTGCTCAGTCACGAGAGTGACGGAAGCGTGACCGGCGGGTCAGTCGTGGACCTGGCCGACGCGGTCGGGGGTGGGGCGGAGGTCAAGGTGGCGATCCGTGGGTTGTGCGCGGATCTGGAGGAGACCCCCGGTGAGGTCGACCACGAGGTCTTCATCCACCTGGGGGCGTGCTACTACTACACCGAGGAGCAACGGCTGATGGCCGCCGCGAATCCGGTGGTCCGAACCCGTCCGTCAACACCCCTGGGCTACGGGACCGAATCCTGGGACTTCGGCTGGTTGATGCCCCGGACCGACGGGCACGTGGCCGGCTGGATGTGCGATCCCTACACGCTGAAGTTTCGTCGGACGGCATCCCGGTACGCCATCCGCTGGTTCGTCAGTGAATGAGCCTGGTGCCGGGTTTGACATCGGGTCGGCGAGTCGGTTGGTTGGTGAGACGGCTGGTCGGGACAGTTGGTCCTCAGGCCGCCGACGCGAGTCCACAACATGAACCAGAGCAGGTGATCCGATGAGAATGCAGGGCATGATGGGAGTGCTGGGGGTGCTGTTGGCGACCCTGTCGACAGGCGGCTGGGTCTCTGCCGCGGAAGTCACCGCCGTGGTGACTCAGGAGGTCCGCCCGGTACTGGTCCGCAACGACCACAACCGCCTGTTGAAACTGACGGTGACCTGTCAGAAGCCCTACGTCGTGGTGGATTCCCTGACGGTGTCGTTGTCCGGAACCGATGATCGCGACGACATCGACGTGCTCGAGGTCTTCCGGGGATCGGACTTCAGTCCGCAGGTGCGGTTTGGGGATTCGGTGTCAGTCAAGGGCCGCCGGACGAAGATCGCCGGCCACGCGCGGCTCGAAAAGGGCGAGAACCACTTCTGGGTCTCCTGCCGGCTGGAGAGTGATGCGGACCTGGATCACCAGGTGGATGCGACCTGCGTGCGGGTCGAGACCTCTGCCGGCAACATCCGGCCAGTCGACAAGACCAACGGCCTGCGGCTGAGGATCGGGTTGGCGCTGCGGAAGCATTTTGATGACGGTGTCCACACCTATCGGATCGCTGCCCTGGCAACCTCGGCCAAGGGCACGTTGCTTTGTGCCTACGACATGCGGCGGCGGAAGGGGCGAGATCTCCAGGAGGACATCGATATCGGCCTGATGCGGAGCACAGACGGTGGTCAGACCTGGACCCCGCAACAGATGATCATGGACATGGGCACCTGGGGCGGTCACCCCCAGCATCTCAACGGGGTCAGCGATCCCGGCCTGATTGTCGATCCGGCGACCGGCCAGATCTGGTGTTTTGCCGTCTGGATGGTCGGCAAGGAGGGCAACCACCAGTGGAACGAGGGTGGATCGGAGAAGGGCTGGGAGATCGGCAAAAGCGCCCAGTTCCTGATGGTCACGAGCACCGATGACGGCAAGACCTGGAGCGAACCGAAGAACATGACCCGGGCGTGGAAGAAGAAGGAGTGGATCCTGTTCGCTCCCTCACCCCAGTCGGGCATTGCGTTGTCCGACGGAACGCTGGTGATGCCGACACAGGGCCGCGACGAGAACAACGGGCACTTCTCCAACCTGCTGGTCAGCACCGATCATGGCAAGACCTGGACGGTCAGCGCCAAGGCCTCGATCGGGAACACCGAGTGCCAGGCGGTGCAGTTGGGCGACGGCAGCATCATGCTCAACAGTCGGACCGAATCGCCAACGAAGTTCCGTACGGTCAACATCACCCGTGATTTGGGCAAGACCTGGACGTCCCATCCGACCAGTCTCAAGACGCTGATCGAGCCCAACTGCAACGGCAGCACCTACCGTTTTGATTACCGCTCTCGGGGCAGGAACCGTCACGTGTTGCTGTTCGCCAACCCCTTTTCCCAGACCGGACGCGATCACCATTCGATCCGCACCAGTTTCGACGATGGCATGACCTGGCCCAAACGGGTGTTGCTGGACATCGGCAGTGGGGCCGGTTACCCGAGCCTGTCTCGAGCCGATGACGATCACGTGGGGATCGTCTACGAGGGCAGCGGCGCGAAGCTGGTCTATCAGAGGCTGTCGCTGGAAGACCTGATGGGTCGTTGAGCCGGGACACAACGACAAACCGGGTGGCTCCAGTCGGAACTGGTGGCCACCCGGCTTGAGCCGCTCTGGAGAGCTTACGAGAAGATCAGGTCGACTCCCGGCCCACCGAAGATCAGGTCGGCGTCGGCACCGCCGATCAGGATGTCGTTGCCGCTTCCGCCGAACATGAAGTCCGAGCCGGAGTTGCCGAGCATGATGTCGTTGCCATCCTGTCCGGCCATGATGTCGTTTCCGGATCCGCCGACCATGATGTCGTTGCCGTTGCCGCCGAGCATCAGGTCGTTGCCGCGTTCACCGAACATCACGTCGCTTCCGGCCTGGCCATCCATGCGGTCATTGCCGTTGCCTCC
>DLVV01000197.1:14088-23651 GCA_003445035.1 Planctomycetaceae bacterium
CTCCGTACATGCGGTCGTTGCCGTCCTGGCCGTTGAGGACATCGTCTCCGTCACCTCCGTACATCCGGTCGTTGCCCCGTCCTCCGAGCAGGCGGTCGTTGTCGACGCCGCCCAGGAGCAGGTCATTTCCGGAACCGCCATCGAGCACGTCACGGCCGCTGTTGCCCGAGAGGACATCGTTGCCGAGGTCGCCCCAGATGAAGTCGTTGCCGAATCCACCGGTGAGGAAGTCATTGCCCGCACCGCCCAGCAACCAGTCGTTGTCAAGATCTCCGAAGAGGCGGTCGTCGCCGTCGTTGCCGAACAGGACATCACGACCTGCGTTGCCGTGCATCGTGTCGTTCCCGCTGCCACCGACAACCAGGTCCGAACCGTCGTTTCCGTTGAGTGCGTCGGAACCGTCTCCGCCGCTGAGCCAGTCGTGGCCGGCCCCGCCGGAGATCACGTCGTTGCCGTCCTCACCGAAGAGGCGATCGTTGCCCGAACCGCTTTCGATCACGTCGTCTCCCTGGCCCCCGTGGACCAGCACGTTGGCGGTGACGGCCGCCTCGATCTGCACCAAGTCGTCACCGACACTCGAGTCGATCACGATGCCGCCCTCGGTGTCGATCCCGGCAGTGATCGTGTAGCTGTCGCTGCGGATCAGGTCGGTCATGCCGCTGTCGTAGAAGGCGTCGATCTGGACCTGGGTGACACCGCCGCCGAGGTCGGTCAGGGTGATCAGATCGTGGGCCCCGGTGCCGGTGACGTAGGCGAAGTCGGGCACACCGTCCCGGTCACTGTCCCGCAATCCGATGTCCGGGTCACTGGCCAGGACCTCGTAGTTGTTGACCATGGCTCCTCCACTGTGGAGCTGCAGGTCGAACCTGGTGACGATGTTGTCGGTCTCGCGTGTGACAGAACCGTGCCGGATCGTGTCGCCACTGGAGAGCAGGCGTTCCTCGGGCGTTGTGCCCTTGGTGTGGAACAGGCCGAAGGTGTGCATCGCCTCGTGGACGACCGTGTATGCCACCCGGTGAGCCAGGTTCTCGTTGAACTCGGCGGTGCCCGGGACACCGCTGGTGGCCGAGACAATCGTGTCGGTGAACGTCAGGGTGGCCTCGTCGTGGTTGTTGCCGGTGGCGCTGAACAGATCCTCTCCGGCAGCGATTCCGAACAGACCCCCGGCACTTCCGAGCAGCCCGCCGGCGGCGGAGATCTCTGAGGAGGAAATCTCCATCACGAAGTTGTAGGCGTCATGTTCTCCAAAACCATCGAAGCCGGCCATCCCCGTGTCGTTGCTCTGCAGGGTGCCGGTCACGTCGGCGAAACTCGACGACCCGATCCCGATCACCTCGAAGTCGAACGCGTCCAGTTCGCGTTGCACGATTGGCAACACGGCGTTCTGCAGGGCCAGGGCGTCATTGGCGTCGATTGTTGCGTCACCGTTGAAGTCGTACTGGATCGAATTGAAGTCCAGGGGATCGGAGTTGCTCAGCCCGCCGTACCCCGCGACGTTCGATCCGGTCCCGTAGCCGTTGGTACCGGCTCCGTCGATCTCACGGAATTCCTCGACGGTCGTCGACATGCCGCCTGCCGGCAGGGCCGTGCCGAAGTCGAGATAGAACATGGTTGTCAGCAGGGTCCGGGACTCGAGCGATTCGGCCGAGACCACGCCGCGACGGCCACGTCGGGGCCGCGGGCGGCTGGAAGAGAGCAGGTGAGCGATCCGGTGGGTCCAGTTGGTCAAACGCATTGCGGGCTCCTCGATCTGAAACGTGTGAACAGCGAATGTGTGTGTGTCGCTGTTCTTCGAGGAACGCCTGTGTCACGGATGTGACGCGCGTTCTTTGGAGATTCCGGAAGTTTTCCGGATCTCCCGATCGGTGCCGGTCTCATCGTCCCGGGCCCCGACAAACATCGTCTGGGGTTGATGATTGGCCAGGCCCCGGCAGCGGACCAGGGCTCGCTGAGTCGACAGCGTGTCGCTGTGGGACTGGCCCCGGTGTCGGGCTTGCGCCTTCCAGGTCTCCTGCAACTGGACTTCAGCCTCGGCCAGCCTCTGTTGTTTCATCAGGGTCCGACCGAGATTGGCCTGTGTCCTGAGCGTCGAAGGGTGATGGGCTCCCAGCACTCTTAGCCGGATTTCGATCACATTGCGGTTGATCCGTTCGGCCTGCTGGAAACGTCCCTGCCGGTAGTGGGTGTTGGCAAGGTTGTGGAGGGTGTTGAGCGTGCGGGGGTGTTCGGGGCCGAGCATCCGCCGCTTGATCTCCAGGGTCTGCTCGTAAAGTGCCTGCGCCTCCGCCTGCCGTTTCAACAGGCTCAGCATCTGGGCGTGGTTGTGCATGGCCGAGAGCGTGTCGGGGTGAGTGTCTCCCAGGGTCCGTTTCCTCACCGCCAGGGTCTGTTGGCTCAGGGGCAAAGCTTCCTCGAGTCGCCCCAGTCTCTTGAGGCAGAGCACGAGGTTGTTCATCGTTCGCAATGTCTGCGGATGGTCGGACCCGTTGATTCGGACGCGATCGGCGAGCACCCTCTGGTAGTGCAACAGGGCCTCTTCGTAACGACACATGTTCAACAGGCACAGGCCCAGGTTGTGGCGTGCCATCAGTACCAGTTGATCGTCGGTGCGGCAGTCGTTCCGCAGGCCGTCGTAGGCTTTCTGGTGAAGTTCCAGGGCCTGGGAGAAATGGCCACAGTGGGTCAGGGCGGTGGCCAACTGCGATGTCGCGGCCAGCGTGTCGCCGTGGCTTTTGCCGAGTTCGTCGCTGCGGTTCTTGACGGCCCGCTTTAACTGTTCGACGGCCTGCGAGTGCAGTCCCAGTGCGTCGTACGACTCGCCCAGTGACAACTGGATCGAAGCGGCGGTTGCCGGTTGATCGGCAAACGTGGCTTCCACTCGAGTGGCGGCGTGATCGAGGATGGACCTGGGCGAGATGGGCCGACCACGCCGCCGATCGGGTCTCAGGTCGCGGATGACCTCCGAGACCAGGAACCGTGTCAGTGCCTCGGCCCGACGTGCGTCTCGCTCGGATTGCTGCTTCAGCGACTCGGCCTCGGCCCGCACCGTCTGCTCGCGGTTGAAACCGATCTGCCGAGCCCGATGTGCCATTTCTCGCGACTTCACCAGGCCGCGGGCGTGCTGAGCTTGCCGGCGAAAATGGTCGGCGGCCGCGATCGATCCGATCGTCAGCGCCACCAGCAGAAGTGCCGTCAGCGAGGTCATTCCCGCCAGGGCCGGGTTGCGCTGGCACCAGCGAGCGGTTCGACCGTACCACCCGATACGTCGGGCATGGATCGGTTCACCGGCCAGGAATCGTGAAAGGTCCTTGGACAACGCTTCGGCCGACTGGTAGCGGCAGTCCGGATCGGGATCCAGGGCACGGTCGATGATCGTCTGGAGATCCCGGGAGACTCCGGGGAGAGCTGTTCGGAGAGACCGGGGCTGACGCTCCCAGGGGTTGTCATCTGAGTCGAAGGCGGGCTGGTGAGTCAGCAACTCGAAGAGCGTGGCCCCCAGGCTGTAGACGTCGCTGCGGGCATCCGCTTCGCCTCGAAAACACTCCGGAGCCATGTACCGGTGAGTGCCCAGGATGGCACCGGTGGCAGTCAGGTCGTCGGCTTCGGGACTCCGCGCCAGGCCAAAATCGCTCAGCCAGACTGTTCCGTGACGATCCAGCAACAGGTTTCCCGGCTTGACGTCCCGGTGGATCACCTCCTGCCGGTGGGCGTATTCGAGCGCTTCGGCAGCCTGGCGGCCGATGTCAGCGACCGCCTGTTCGGTTTCCGGATCGGGCCGGAAAGTGTCTCGAGGGGCCTGGTCTTCCAACTGGTCCAGCGAGATGCCGTCAATGAACTGCATCGCCAGGTAATGCACGCCCTGTTCGTGGCCCTGCGAGAAGACCGGGACGATGTTGGTGTGGTGCAGCGCCGCAGCCGCACGCGCCTCGGCACCGAATCGCTCGATCCGCTTGGGGTCCAGCCAGTCGCTGGCCGGCAACAGTTTCAGGGCCACTCGGCGATCAACCGAAAGCTGATGGGCCTCGTAAACGATCCCCATTCCGCCCCGGCCGATTTCCCGGACGATCTTGAAGTCGCCCAGGGGGCCAGTCGGTGGGACAAACGACTCGGCCGCATCGGCGGCCAACTCGGCCCTCAGGGAGGCCAGGTGCTCGGCGCGTGAGTCCGTTTCGACATCGGGTCGCAGGCAACCCGAGCGACCCCAGTCGGAAAGCAGTTTTCGCCACGTGGTCAGGTCAACGCCCGAATCGTTCCGGGTCACGTCGGTCATTGTGTCTCCTGTTGTTCGAGCCTCGCCAGCATGGCCTGGCGGGCACGTTGATACAGTTGGCGGGCGGCCGCGGAACTGCGGTTCAACCGTTCGGCGATGTCTTCGAACGGCATCTCCGAGACGATCCGCAGTAGCAGGATCCGGCGGTATTCACGCGGCAACGCGGCCACCGTCACGCGGATTCGGTGTCGTTGTTCGTTGCGGACCACTCGTCCGCTGGGGGAGGTCTGGTTGGCAGCCACGTGTTCGGCTGCATTCACGGCCGACCGGTTGTCGGTCGACTGGATTGTCGGAGAAACGGTCACTTCACGTCTGAGGTCACGACCGGCGGTTCCCATGTGATGGCGAACGGTTCCCAGGATGCGGTGAGTGAGGATCTGACGCAGCCAGCACCACAGTTCTCCTTCGCTGCGGCCCCGGAATTTCTGGAAGTCACGAAAGGCGTGCAGCAGCGTCTCCTGCACGATGTCCGACGGGCTCTGGCGGACGCCGAGCCGGGGCGAAACGCGTTGTTTCGCCAGGGTTTCCAGTCGGTCGCGGTAGACGCCCAGCAACGGACCCAGGTTGGACTTGCCCTGACGGACAGAGTTCAGCAGGTCGGCTGGAGACGCATGTCCCGCTTCATGCGTGGCCGTATGATTCACGATACTTCCCAAAGGATGCACGTTGCGTGCCAATGCACGCCGAATCATTTGCCTCGGAAAAAACCACCCCGACGGCCAGAAGCGACGACTGGCGAGTCGTCACGGGCGGGGCGTTCTGCAACACGACGACCGGTTGTTGTGGCAATTTGCTACGGCCGTGGCCGGGTCGCCACACCAAAGAAATCGATCAGGCGACGCCTCGGTAGAGCACGTCCATGACATGCCCGGTGTTGAGGTGCACGGGCCGACCGAGACGATCTTCGATCATCGTGGTGGGATCGATACCCAGCGCGTCGTAGATCGTGGCGCCCATGTCGTTGGGATGGTAGGGCGTCGTGATCGGGTGACCACCGATGTTGTCGCTGGCTCCGATGATCTGGCCGGGACGCACACCGCCACCTGCGAACAGGGCCGAATAGACCGCGGCCCAGTGGTGCCGACCCGGGACCTTCTGATTGGGCAAGGGAGAAATCGTCGGTGTGCGGCCGAATTCGCCGACGCAGACGATCAGCGTGGTCTCGAGCAGGCCGCGATCTTCGAGATCGTCGATCAGGGCACTGAGGCCATTGTCGAGAGCCGGCAGCATGGTCCGCAGGCGTGGGAAGTGGTTGACGTGGGTGTCCCACATCTGCACGTGACCCATGCTGGCCTGGATCACCGGGATCTCCATCTCGACCAGCCGCCGGGCCAACAGCAGAGTCTGGCCGTACTTGTGACGCCCGTACCGGTCCCGCACCTCGGCGCTCTCGGCGTTGATGTCCAGGGCCCCTTTGAGCTTCCCGGAGGAGAGCATCGAGAAGGCGGCCTGTTGCTGGCTGGAGTACTTGACCTCCTGCGGTGACTGATCGATGCCCCGTTGCTGCTTGTCGATTGTCCGGAGCAACTGGCGGCGATCGCCGAGCCTGTTGATGCTGAGCCCGTCGAGCAGCGAGAGGTCGTTGACCTTGTAGTCCTTGTTGTTCGGATCGCTGTTGAGCACGAAGGGGTCATACTGGGGACCGAGGAATCCCGAGTGTTGACCGGGCCAGACCAGCACGCCCTCGATCAGCGGATTGGGGACGGTGACCTGGCTGGGCAGGCCGTCGGCACGAGGCCGGAGCAGCGAGACGCCACCACCGTAGCAGGGCCAGTCGGATCGCTTCAGCGATTTCGCCTGGTTGGAATTGCCTGTGTCTGGCTGGACGTAGCCGGTCAGGGCGTTGTGAGAACCCGACAGGTGCCGGTTGTCGCCGTGGTGCATCGAACGGACGATCGAGACCTTTTCGGCTCGCTGGGCCATCTTGGCCATCTTGTCGGAGAACTGGACTCCGGAGAGTTTCGTCGAGATCGCCTCAAACTCGCCCTTGGCCTCAGACGCCTCGGGCTTGGGGTCCCACATGTCGATGTGGCTGCCGCCGCCCGGCAGGAACACCAGCACGACCGACTTGACTCTTGGGGGATGCAGAGCGGCGCGGGCCTGTTGCCCGAGGACGCTGGAGAGCCCCAGTCCGAAGAAGGAGGAGCCACCGATCTGGAGGATGTCGCGGCGATTGAGCATGTCGAATCGTCTCTTTACTTCCTGGCTTCATCCATTCCGGGACCGATCCCTGGACCCGAATCGGTACGACGAATCCACCATACCTGATGCGTTCCATTATTGACTGAATCGAACCGCTGAGGCAATGGGAGCCAGTTTTGTTGTGCGGATTTCGATTCGGTGTCGAAGATCAGTACCGAAACTCGCCGAGAACGTCGTTTGGTTCGGCCGTCTCAACGTGACAGACAGTAGAGCCACTCTCGACGTCCGCCGTCGTTTGTTGCCACCCGGTGGAAGATCCTGCCGCCGCTGATGGCCATCGACGAATAGGTCTGCTGTCCGAGCTTGTTTTTCGATTTCAGTTTCAGGCCGTCGCGGCTGGCCGCAAAGACGCTGGTCTGGCCGGATTCGTCGGTGGCGTAGAGATTGCCGGCCGCCAGGACCAGGGATGATGTGAAGGTACCACCGAGCCGTTTTTTCCACAGGGTCTTGCCGGTGGTCGTGTCCCAGGCGGTGGCGATGCCGGCATCGAGGACGGCGTAGAGCGTACCCTGGTGCGCGACCATCGATGGGACGTAGACACGTTGCGTGTTCTGCCAGGCGGTTTTTCCCGAACCGTCGGCGAGCACGGCCTGGACGTGGTTTCTCGGATAGCCACCGCTGGTGAAGATCCGTGTGCCGTCGGTGACGACCGAGGTCACGCATTCGGTCGTGGCTCCGTTGATCTCCCACAACTTCTTGCCGGTCAGCGGATCGTACGAGGAGACCAGGTTGGTGCCGACCATCAGGGCCTGGTCGCGTCCCGAGACCTTGAACACGATCGGGGAGGTGTAGTTGGCCTTCTTGGGTCGTGACTGTTTCCAGGCCACTTTTCCCGTGGCCCGCGACATCGCGACCACGGCCCCGCCCCCGCGATTGTCGGCCGAGACGATGACCAGGGATCCGAACAGGCAGGGGGAGGAACTGAATCCCTGGTGCGTCTGGTAACCGGTGACAGTGGTCTGCCAGGCGATGCCTCCGTCGAGGTCCAGGGCGGAGGTGACGACCGAACCCTTGTGCAGGAAGTTGACGTAGACCTTCTGTCCGTCACAGGCCGGGGTGCAGCTGGCCTGGCTGCTTTTCTTGTTGCCGCGTTTTTCCAACGGGCCGCGATGTACCACCGTGGTCCAGAGCGCCTTGCCGGTCTTGCGGTCGAAGCAGAAGACCGACTGGGTCTGTTTCGCTCTGTCAGCGGCGGCGATGAACACCCGTGTTCCGAGCACCGAGGGAGACCCGTGTCCACGTCCGGGGATCGAGACTTTCCAGGCCACGTGAGAGCTTTCGCTCCACTTGATCGGCGGTGCCGGTCCCGCGGTGGCGATTCCGTTTCGGGACACACCACGCCACCAGGGCCAGTCGTCGGGAGCGACCTGGATCGGACTTTCAGCGACCGCCGTGGTCCCAACGGTGGTGTCGGCCGCCGGCAACGGGGGAATGATGACCAGAGAGAGAATCGACAGAAACAGGGTGTAGCGAAGCATGAGCATGACGCCCCGGAAAAACACAGGAGGACCGCAGCAAGATAACTTCAGCCGCCGGTGATGGACAGCGGGGCCACCACGAATTCGCGGCGATCACCAACGCAGCCACTCCACGGAAGAGAAGTTGCTAACCGGAAAGCTTCCGGTGGTGTTAGACTCGCCATCCAGTCGGCGCACAAAAAAACATGTGTGACGGCAAATTCGGTTGAACTTGACGGCCGATTTTCCGTTTCTACTTGTGGCCGTCTTTGCACGGCATCGGTGCGACAGGAATTGACAGGAGTGACGGCATGTTGGCAGCGACGGACATCCGGGCCGCCGGACGACTTTGGGGATTGGCACTGGGGCTTTGGGTCACCGGCTTCGTTTCGCCGCTTTCGGCCCAGGACGCATTGACCATCCCGCCGGTCCCTGCCGACTTCAACTTTGTCCAGGACTACGCCAAGTTGCTGCCGGACCAGGTCAAGGGCGAGATCGGTGCGATCCAGAAGCAGTCGTTCGAACAGAACCAGAAGCCGATCATCGTCGTCACCATCGACTCCATGGCCAGTTACGGCGGGATGGGGTATTCGATTGAGCGTTTTGCGGCCGCGTGGTTCAACAAGTGGCAGATCGGTGCCAAGGGAGGGCAGGGCGAGTTGATCAACAAGGGCATCCTGCTGTTGATCAGCGTCAGCGACCGCAAAGCCCGCATTGAACTGGGAGACGAGTGGGGACGAGACTGGGACGCTCACGCCGCGACGATCATGAACCAGTCGATCATCCCGCGGTTCAAGCAGAAGGACTTCCCCGGTGGGATCCTGGCCGGGGTGAAGAGCTTGTCAGAGATGACTCTCAATGACCCGAAGTCCTCGGCTCCATCGTCGGGTTCAGGTGGTTCAGGTGGCGCGGTCTTGCCGACTTCCCCGCTGGGCTTCTGGCCCTTCACGCTGGTGATGGTGCTGGGTATCGGGTTGATCGTCGCCTCGTTTTTCCTCCCGGAACAGCGGAAGTGGCTGTTAATCGTGGGTGGTGGACTGGTAGCGGTGGCGACGTTGGCTTACCTGGTTCTGATCCTGGTGGCGCTGTTCGTTTCAGCGAAATCCGGCATCGGCGGTGGTGGCGGTGGCGGTGGTTTCAGTAGCAGTGGCGGATTTTCGTCCGGTGGTTTTTCCGGTGGCGGTGGCGCCTCGGGCAGTTGGTGATTTCGATTCGCGACGTCTTTTCAGGACAACGACAATGAACGCGTCGACGGTATTGAGCGACGAACAAGCGAGCCAGGTGGCCGAAGCCATTGGCCAGGCCGAAGCCCGGACCTCGGCCGAGATTGTCTGTGCGGTGGCGACCGAATCGGGCCGGTACGACCGGTCGGAGATGCTCTGCGGGGTGGTCCTGGCGGCGATCTTGCTGGTCGTCGCTCACACGATTCGGTTTTTCAACCAGCTCGACCAGGGATCATTTGAAGAGGTGCCCGCGCTGGGGCCGGCCTGGCAGGTCGGGATCCTTGTGGGGGGAGTCGTGATCGGAACGGTCCTGGCCAGTTACTGGCACGGGCTCCGGCAAGTCCTGGTTGGCTCGGGCATCCAGCGAGAAGAAGTTGACCGCGCGGCCACGTACGTGTTTGCGACATCCGG
>DLVV01000197.1:24036-26209 GCA_003445035.1 Planctomycetaceae bacterium
TGGCCGACCACGCCGCGTTGGCTGTCCTGGGCGAGAGTGGACTCGAGACGCTTCGTGACACGGCAGTGTCGCACCTGAAGCGGGGAGCGATGGTCGACATGTTTGTCGAGACCATCAACCAGGCGGCGGACAGCCTGTCCGAGACGTTGCCGGCCGATCCTGAGCAGAATCCCGACGAACTCGCCAACCAGGTGCTGCGGTTTCACCCCAGGCCCTGATCGGGGACGGAATCCCGGATCAGGCGAACAGCCCGCCGATCGGTTCGCTGCGGTAGACCGGGTAGGGGCGATCGGCAGCGTCGTGCCAGTGGGCACTGCGGGGGATGCCCAGCGCGTGGTAGATCGTCGACGCGAAACTCTCGGGAGTCTGGGTATCGGAGGCCGGATAGGCCCCGCTCTTGTCTGAGGACCCGATCACGCGGCCACCGGCCACGCCGCCACCGGCGATCATCACCGTCTGACAAGGGCCCCAGTGTCCGCGGCCAACCGTCTTGTAGACGTTGGGAGCCCCGTTGAAGATCCTGGGGGTGCGGCCGAATTCCCCGGCGATCACCACCATTGTCTCCTCCAGCATTCCCGACTCCGTCAGGTCATCCAGCAAGGCCGAGATGGCCAGGTCGGTTGGCGGAAACAGGAAGTTCTTGGCCAGCGGGAAGGCATTGCCGTGCAGGTCCCAGGTGCCCATGTTGCCGAGGTTGACCTGGACCATGTTGACCCCCAGGGCTACCAGGCGGCGGGCCATCAGCAGTGACCAGCCGAAGGAGTTGTTTCCGTATCGCTGGAGCGTCTTGGGATCGGATTTCCTGACGTTGAACGCCTCGCGGACGCCGGGGTCGGCCAGGAGCGAGACGACCCCCTGGCGGGACCGTCCGTAGTCGGCCGACGCCGCCGCGTCTTCGAGCTGCTGTTGCTGTCGCTCGACGATGTTCAGCAGTTCCACCCGCTTACGGAACCGCGGGGCGAACACGCCCTCGGGCAGCGAGATGTTGGGGACTGCGAAACGCCAGTCGTCACGGTCGGAGTGATTGCCGCGGTGGAGGTTGTACAGGTAGCCGGGGAACGCGCCCGAGAACGCGTGGTAGCCGTGGGGCTTGTCGGTCATGTTCAGGAACCATGGCTCGTGGTGCGCCCCCAGCTTGCCGGCGAACTGGCCGGGAAAGACTCCCTGTTTGCTGTGAACCACTTTTTCGGGCAACACGATGCTGTTGGCCAGGTTGCTGCGACCGGTTGTCATCGCTCCGGCGACCGCCGTGATCGACGGCCAGTCGTTGCCGTGAGGTCGGCTAGCGCGGAACGGCGTCTTGTCCCGGCGACCGGTCAGCATGATGTAGGTGCCGGTCTGGTGTCCGTTGTCCGAGTGGCTCAACGACCGCACCAGGCTCCAGCGGTCGCTCTGGCGGGCCAGTCGGGGGAAATGCTCGCAGATCTCGATTCCCGGGGTCGCCGTGTGGATCGGGGAAAACTCGCCGCGGAACTCGCTGGGCCCCTCGGGCTTCATGTCGAAGGTGTCGTGTTGAGACGCACCACCGGTCAGAAAGATGAAGATGACCGACCGCGGCTTGGTCACCGAGTCGCCGGCGGCTCGGGCTCGCAGTCTTGCGACGTCGGCCATGCCCAGTCCCAGCAGGCCGATCGATCCCGCCTGCAGCAACTGGCGTCGGGTCGGGGCGTGGGGGAGGTTCGAGGCAGCGGTTGGCGTCGAATGCGGCATCGAGAATTCTCCACACGGGAACGACACTCAGGGTACCCCAATCCTCTCGACGACGAAACAGCCGTCTGAGCTGAAGGTGTGCGTGGGTTCGCAAATGGCATCGAGGTAGGTGATGATGAGCCGTATGACTACACCGCACTGCTTTCGTCGCTTGTTGGTCGTTCTGGCCTGGTTGTCCGTTTCCGCAGTCTCATCGGCCGGTGACGCGCCGGTGTTCGGACAGCAGGTGCTGTTCCGGTCGGGAACCGAGAAGACCCACACGTTCCGGATCCCCGCCGTGCTGACCACCCACAAGGGGACGATCCTGGTCCTGTGCGAAGCTCGTCGAGAAAACGGCCGTGACCACGGGAACATTGACCTGGTCATGAAACGCAGCGACGACGGAGGCTCGCACTGGGGGCCGATGCGGGTGTTGTTCGACGACCGATCACACACCATCGGCAATCCCTGCCTGGTGACCGAT
>DLVV01000197.1:26603-27139 GCA_003445035.1 Planctomycetaceae bacterium
CCGATGATGGGCGAACGTGGTCCAAGCCGGTTGAGATCACCCGCAGCGTACTGCCTTCGGCGTGGGGCTGGGTCGGACCGGGTCCCGGTCACGGGATCCAGTTGCGTCACGGTCGACATGCCGGCCGGCTGGTGATTCCTGCCTGGGCGGGCATCGAGAAGGATGTCCCCTTTGGGCGGCGGCAACTTTCCTACGCCATCTACAGCGACGACGCCGGCAAGACGTGGACACACGGCAAGCCGGCCACGGTGGACCAGTCCGACGAGTGCGAGGTGGTCGAACTTACCGACGGTCGGCTGTACATGAATGCCCGCAGCCGGATGGGCAAGAAACAGCGGGCCTACTGCTTCAGTTCCGACGGAGGGGCGAGTTGGTCGCCGATCGCCCATCATGCGGGGATGCCCGAGCGGAGTTGCCAGGGCAGCGTGCTGCGGGCCGGCCCCAACGCGATCGTCGTGGCGCATCCCTCCGACACCGGATCCCGCCGCGTGCTGACGGTACGGTTGAGCCGCGACGATGCGAAGACCTGGCCGGTG
>DLVV01000003.1:0-1376 GCA_003445035.1 Planctomycetaceae bacterium
GAGTCACGCCACGTCGGGAAGCGCCGCTACCCGGTCCAGGGCGTCACGCACCCACTGGCTGTCCGCCCAGTTGGCGGCGGCCTCACCGATCCGGCGAGCCGAGTCAGGTCCCGCCTGCTGAACGGTCTTCTCTAGCGGTTCCCAGTCGATCGGCCCGCTGACCCAGTGTCCCTCCTCCTCGTCGAAGGCCAGGCCCGGGTCGGGAATCGCGAATCCGTAACCTTGTAGGAGGGGTACGAACTTCTGAACCCAACGGTCGCGGAGCACCTCGTTGCGCTCCGACTTGATGTGCCACCGAAGAAGCACATCGTCAGGCCGGGAATCGGGACCAAACAACTGCAGGGCTGGCCACCACCAGTCATTGATGGACCGTTGGAACATGCTTCGCTGGACGTCGGTTCCCTCGGCGATTCGGAGCATCCGCTCCTCGCCGAACCGCATGTGGAAACCCTCCTCGGCGATGATTCGCTTCAGGATCCGTCGGTAGGGGCCGTAGGAGCAGACCTTGAACACGGCCTGCTGGCTGACCAGCGCCGCGGCATCCACCAGGAAGGCGATGGCCACTTGGTCACCCCAGGTCTTAGCCCGGTAGTGGAAGACGTTGTGGAACCGGCTCCGTCCGGCGAACAGGTCCTCGAGCATCCCGGTACGAGTCTTGACCCCTAGGTCGGCGGCCACCATGTAGAGCAGGTGGCCGTGGCCGATCTCGTCCTGGGTTTTGGCCAAGGTGGCCATCTTGTGCCGTAGCCCAGGGGTCCGTGGGATCCAGTCCCGCTCGGTGAGCCCGCCCATCAGTTCACTGTTGGCGTGCATCTCGATGAACCGGAACACCGCTTCTCGGTAAGCGTCAGGCATGGCGTCGTCGGGTTCGACAATCCCGCCGTCATCGAGGAAACCCTCGAATGCCTCCATCGAGGCCCATGAACGTCTCATCAGATACCCCGTCGGATCTTGCGTCGTGGAGCGGGTGAGGAGAATCGAACTCCCGTCATCAGCTTGGGAAGCTGAGGTTCTACCATTGAACAACACCCGCGTGCCCGGGGTCCCGGAACCTGGGCCCTGACGCTACCGGACGTCGCGTCCCGCCCAGCAAGGTGACCGGAGCGGTCACCGGGACTTTTTTTAGGATCGGCCCCTAGATGGTCGGTAACCGGTGAGCCAGAGACCACAATTGCCCCGTGGCCCCCGCCGACCCCTCACTTGTACTTGCCGCGGTCGGTGCGCCGGTTGTCGCAGGCCTTGCCACGCTGTTGATTCCCCGCGCCCAAAACCTGGCCCGTGTGCTACTGGCCGCGTGCGGCCCGGCGGCCTCGTTGCTTCTCCTCGGGGTCCACCTGACGCGATACGGCGTCGCCCCGAACCACGCGGGCACCACC
>DLVV01000003.1:1768-3028 GCA_003445035.1 Planctomycetaceae bacterium
GCTGGCGTCGGCGTCCTGATTGTCTTCTACTCCCGCGGCTACTTCGGCAACGACGCTTCCTCACTGGCGCGGTTCTTTCCTGTGTTGGGCTTTTTCACCTCTTCGATGCTGGGGGTCTTCCTTGCCGACCACCTGCTACTCACAGCCCTTTTCTGGGAACTGACCTCGATCAGCTCATTCCTCCTGATCGGCTGGGAGCGTGACGATGAGACGGCAGTGAAACGGGCCATGCAGGCCTTCTTCACCACCGGATTTGGGGGCCTGGCCCTTCTCGGCGGGGTCCTGCTTCTAGGTGACACCACCGGTACCTGGCGGTGGAGCGATCTGGTGGTCACCGCCCCAGAGATCGGGTCAAGCGGCACGGTTGTCGCCGCGTTTGTGTTGATCTTCGTCGGAGCGGCTTCCAAGAGCGCCCAGTGGCCACTGCACTACTGGCTTCCCGGGGCGATGCTGGCACCGACACCCGTGTCTGCCTTCCTGCACTCGGCGACCATGGTAAAGGCCGGGGTGTTCCTACTCGGACGCCTACTCCCCGTGTTCGGTCTGTTGACGATCTGGTTGCCGTTAGTTGTGGCATTCGGAGCGGTCACGATGCTGCTCGGTGCCGGCCTGGCCCTCCGGCAGCACAACCTGAAGTTGATCTTCGCCTATCTGACGGTCAGCCAACTTGGCCTGTTCGTCTGCATGTACGGGTTCGGCGGGGTAACCGACGGGCACAGCCGGAGCGCCATCGACTGGGACCTGTCTCAAATCGCCAGCCACGGGCTCTACAAGGCGCCGCTGTTCCTCATCGCTGGTGCCCTTGCCCATCGCCTCGGCACGCGTCGCCTTCCGGAACTCTTTGGCCTCTGGCACCGGGGGGTCTCCGGCAGTCGGGTGCTCGTCGTGGTTCTGTTAGCAGCGAGCTACGCCTTGGCCGGTGGTCCAGGAACGGTCAGCTTCGTCGCCAAGGAGCTGTTCCTTGGTGCCGCCCATCACGCTGCCGCTTCCCACCCGGCACTCCTTGTTGTGGTGGCGATGGCTGTGTTAGCAGCCGCCTGCAACGTGGCGATCGTGGTCCGGTTGGTGGCGACGGTGTTTGGTTGGCGATTGGGAGTACGCGACGACCTACCCGGGCAAGACGTCGCCCACGACAAAGACCGTTGGGGCCCGGTGCTTTGGGTGCCGGCAGCCGGGCTCGTTCTGGTTCAGTACATCGGCGGCCTGCTACCCCCCGTGTGGAACTCGGTGTTCCGTCGGCTCGAGGTAAACGTCAACGAC
>DLVV01000194.1:0-1997 GCA_003445035.1 Planctomycetaceae bacterium
GAACGGCGCTACTTCCATCCGCTGGCCCAACTTCTGATGGTCGGCGTCAACCAGTGCTTCCTCACCGGTGACCTCTTCAACCTGTTCGTCGGCTTCGAGATCATGCTGATGGCGTCGTACGGGCTGCTGTCGATCGGCGGGTCGCGTCGGCAGATGGGACAGGCCTACAAGTACCTGGTGCTGAACCTGGTGGCCTCGACGGTTTTCGTCATCTCAGCCGGCCTGGTCTACGGGATGCTGGGCACTCTCAACCTTGCCGATCTGGCGCGGATCGTCAATGGACGGGTCGCCTCAGGCGAAGGGCTCCCGACCGGCTTCGTCGCCGTGTCGGTCCTGCTGCTGTTCGTGTTCGGCGCCAAGGGCGCCATGTTCCCCCTGTGGTTCTGGCTACCCGACACCTACCACACCCCCCCAGTGGCGGTGGCCGCGCTGTTCAGTGGCCTGCTGACCAAAGTCGGCGTTTACGCCGTGGCTCGCACTTTCCCCTTGGTCTTTGCGGTGGGTGAGGCCCGCGACGTCGTGATACCCCTGCTGGTTGTCTCGGCCGGAGTCACCATGTTTCTCGGGGTACTCGGCGCGGTCTCCCAACACAACGTGAGACGGATCCTCGCTATCCACGTGATCAGCCAGGTCGGCTACATGGTGTTCGGCCTTTCGATGATGACGACGGCGGGTCTGGCCGGAGCGCTGTACTACATGGTCCAGCACATGGTGGTGAAGAGTTCACTGTTCCTGTGCTGCGGGGTGATGGAACGACACACCGGGTCTGACGACCTCGACAAGGTTGGTGGTCTGCTCAAGCGCGACACATTCCTCGGTGTGTCGTTTTTCGTTGCTGCGATGAGCCTGGTTGGCCTACCCCCGCTGAGCGGATTCTTCGGGAAACTGGTCCTCATCCGCGAGGGCTGGGGAATCCACTGGTGGCTCTCGGTGATTGCCCTCCTGACCGGCGCCCTGACGTTGCTGTCCATGCTGAAGGTCTGGACGACCGGCTTCTGGCTGCCGCCCGGATCGGAGACGTCGACCCCGACCGGTGAGCCAGGCGGCCTCCGGGGTGCCTACGTCGGCATCGGCTTCCTCGTAATCACCGCACTGTTCATCGGACTGGCGGCGGAGCCGATCTACGACATCGCCTTCCACGCCGGCGAGCAGCTCACCGACCCGACCGTCTACATCGAGGCGGTCGACCCGCACGGGCTTGTGGCGTCCCTAGGTGGTTCAGGATGAGTTGGCGGCTGGGCTTCAACGTCGGCGCGGCTGGCCTCTACGTGGTGTGGGCCGACCAGCGAACCTGGTTCGGGGTACTTGCCGGCCTCGTCGTCGGGTTCGCCCTCGTCGCGGTGTATGACCTCACCACCGGACGTCTCAACTACGCCCTTCGTCTGATACGGCTGGTTCGGTTCGGCGCCTACTTCCTCGGCATCCTCGTACGGGCCAACCTCCAGATCGCCTGGGAAATCCTGACGCCGGGCTTCGACCAGAAGCCACGCATCCTCCGCTACCCCGTGGCCCACCTCAACCCAGTCCAAACCACGGTGCTGGCCAACGCCATCACGCTCACCCCGGGCACCCTGGTGGTGGATGTGACCCATGACGGAGGCCTCCTGTACGTGCACTGCATGTACGCCGAGGACCGTGAGGTGGCCATCGCCGGTCTCTGGGAGCTAGACCAACGCCTCCAAAGGGAGGTGTTCTCATGGCCTCGGTAGTTGAAGTCATGGTCGATGTGGGAATCCTCGGCCTAGCGGTGGGGATGCTGCTCGCGTTGTACCGGATGGTGAAGGGGCCGCACCTGGCCGACCGGGCTATTGCCGGCGACATCCTGTCTCTGCTCGTCGTGGGCCTCGTCGTGCTACTGGCCGTCGACCAGCGACGGGCCGTGTCCCTGGACGCGGCCCTCCTGGTAGCGATTGTCGGGTTCGCGGCGACAGTTGCTTTTGCCCAGTACCTAAGCGGACTCCAGGTTGACGATGAGCCGCCGGAAGACCGAGCGGGGG
>DLVV01000194.1:2008-2298 GCA_003445035.1 Planctomycetaceae bacterium
GAGGTGTTCTCATGACCTCGGTGGTCGAGGTCATGGTCGACGTGGGGGTCCTCGGCCTAGCGGTGGGGATGATGCTCGCGTTGTACCGGATGATGAAAGGGCCCCACCTGGCCGACCGCGCTATCGCCGGCGACCTCCTAGCCCTGCTCGTCGTGGGCCTCGTTGTGCTGCTGGCCGTCGACCAGCGGCGGGCCGTGTCTTTGGACGCGGCGCTCCTGGTGGCGATCGTCGGGTTCGCGGTGACAGTTGCTTTTGCCCAGTACCTCAGCGGACTCCAGGTTGACGATGAG
>DLVV01000194.1:2391-2668 GCA_003445035.1 Planctomycetaceae bacterium
GGTGTGTGCGGGATCGTTCGCCTGCCCGACGCCTACCAGAGGCTGCATGCCTCCAGCAAGTGCACGACACTGGGCCTGCTAGGCCTACTGGTGGGAGCGGCCGTCCATATCGGGACCCCGGAGTCGATAGTCAAGGCCGCCCTGACCATCGTGTTCGCCTTCGTGGCCACACCAGTCGGTTCCCACGCCCTGGCTAAGAGCGCGCATGCGGCGGGGATGCCGCAGTGGGATGGCACATTGTCCGACGAGCTGGCCGAGGACCAGGGAGGGATCGGAT
>DLVV01000365.1:0-1194 GCA_003445035.1 Planctomycetaceae bacterium
CTGTTTCTGCTGATCGGTTCGCCGGGCGGCGGTGATCTTGAGAGCCTTGAACACCGGCGGCGGCAGAGGTGGCTGAACCGCTCGGAAATAGTAGCCCGATGCTCCTCCGCCGTTGACGATCTTCATCAGGATCCGGTTCTCCCCGGCCACCAGTTTCACCTCGACCATGTCCTGGTTGGGGGTGACCCCCCGATGGACCTTCCTCTCGGCGACCAGTTCGCCGTTGGTCCAGAGTTTCAGGCTGTCATCGCTGCCCAGCGCAACCGTCAACTTCCGGGCCGTGGGCGATTCGATCGTGCGAAACAGGTAGGTGGCAGAATTGGGCTGGGGGCTGAGCGGGATCGGGCGACCGTCGGCCAATCTCTTCGACCGGGTCCACTTGATTTTGCCGTTGCGGTTCGGCTTGCCGTCCCCGCTGTAGGTGGTGGTCGGGTCCACCTTGATTTCCGGGGGAAACGCCTGCTTGTAGGCCGCATCGAAATCCGCCGCCTGGAACGGACCAATCACCGACCAGGGGTTGAGCGTGACCCGCTTGAGACGATCGTCGGATTCCCATTGGGCCCGAGCCTCAGCCAGTGCGGGTGTCATCGTGGAGAGGGTCTTTTTGAGAGCCGTGATGCGGGTCTCGATCGCCTGCACGGTCTGGCTGCCAGTGCCCTCGGAGAACCGGTAATCGGCCAGTCCGGCCAGTTCCGGTGACGACTTTCCGGTTGGAACCCAGGCACGCCCGGTCGTCTCGGACCCCAGGATCGTATCGCCACTGACTTCACCCTGCAGGACCTGGATGAGTTGTTCGATCTTGGGGCGGCCGAGCCTGTCCTTGCCGACCTTTTTCTCAAAACTCCCCTCCCAGCCTTCATGGAAGTCGGTCACTGTCCCCTCGTAGAGGGTGCCCCGATCGTCCCCGAATCCTCGTCTGAGCAACGGCTTGTTGACCGTTTCCACGTGCGAGTAGATGCCCAGGTTCTTGCCGTTGACGGTGACCCGGGCCAGGGCACAACGGCAGGCGGGTGAGCCGACCCTGTTGAAAAAGGCGTAGCCCATGAACTGGCTCATCTGGCTGGTGTCTTGGTTGTTGTTGTTGAAGGTCAGGGCCCGCAGTCCTCCCACGTGGGCACTTTTGTCGACGTGATCGAGCTTGATCTTCAACGACGGGCGGTTGCGGTTCTGGGATCCGATGAATCCCTTTTTCCG
>DLVV01000365.1:1579-4441 GCA_003445035.1 Planctomycetaceae bacterium
GTGTAGGGCCGTTTGACAGGCTGGAACTTGCGGCTCTCCGGCAGGGCGTCAAAGAAGTCCCGTGACTGGAGACGGATCGTGTTCCAGTCCTCCTCGGCCATCGTGATCTGCACATCGAGTACCCGGTCAGTCGGGAACAGATCGACGGTGGTGGCGTCCTTGATCGCGGCGATTCCGATCACCGCAGCGACACACAGACCCGAGACCACGGCCAGTGGCACGATGAACGACAGCAGGTTGACTACCAGTTGGGAGCTAGAGTTCCACCTGGTCCCGGGACTGCGAACTGGCTGGGGAGACATGAATTCGCTCGGTCGTTGGTTTTGGAGACGGACCGTGGCAGCGACGTCATCCCGAGATAAGTCCCAGGTGGCGACAGGCGTGGTAGTACTTGGAGAACGGGCTGATCCGCGGCGTGAGAGGATAAAGGAAGTCACAGACGTCCTGTTGGCCCCCGGGCGGTGTCTTGCCTTCCACGATCACCGTGTCGGGCATCGGTTGGGGGAACGCCGTGGAGAGGCTTCGTTTTCCGGTCTGGTCGTAGAACACGAGGTCGTAGTCGAGCGTCATCCGCACGGAAGCATCACGGGCCTCGAAGTGCTCTCGCTTGTACTCGACGATCACGATCGGATCGTGGCTCTCAAGCAGATCACCGACGCGAGCCGGCGGAAGCACGTCGATCAGGTCGTCGGTGATTTTCCGGTAGTCCAGGTCGGCCAGGGGCTGCCGGGTTTGCAACGCATGGCGGTGCTTGCCGGTGATCTGGTTGTTCCGCCACTTGACCTCCAGGAAGACGTTTTCCTGTGGGACCAGCGAGTCGTACCACCGCACCCGGACCTTTTGCCGTCGACCGATTCCGCCGAGGTTGGCGTGGCAGGAGGACAACTGCACGTCGTCGAAGTAAATGCTGCGTACCGTGGAAACCGGCTTGTTGTAGACCAGGCGGCGGCCGTTGGTTTCGAGCAATTTGCGGAGCGTGGCGATGTCGGTGTGGGCCGCGACGTACTTGACCTCCTGCCGCGACACCAGGTCCTCGCGTGGTCCATCGCCCTCGACCAGGCAAAACGTCGATTGCCGGGGCTCAGTGGAAGATTCCTGTTCGGTGGCCATCGGCGTGTCCATCTCTACAACGTCGATTCCAGGTTGACGTAGGAGAACTCGCACTCGGGCAATCGCTCGCGGAGGGCCGCGACCAACTTCGACGTGTCGGCGTCGCCGCGTCGGCTGATGGCGATCCGCATCTGGCCGCGTTCCTGCTCGAGATCGAGTCGCTGCAGGGTGTATCGTCCGGCCAGTTCGTTGACCACCGCCAGGACACCCGTTTCCTCATCATTGAACTGCTGTTGCGAATCGCCGGTGATGGTCAGCAGCAGGCTTTGGTGACGGCTCTTTCGGGTGGTGAAGTGAATTCCCAGGACGAACACGGTGGTCACGATCACCATGGCCACGGCCAGCAGCGGTTGCTCGGCACCCAGTGCCAGGCCGACGCCGATACACAGGAACAGGTAGACCAGTTCCTCGGGTTCCTTGATGGCGGCTCGGAAGCGAACGATCGACAGGGCTCCGACCAGGCCCAGTGAGAGCGCCAGCGAACTCTTGACGACGGCGATCACTCCGATTGTCACCATGGTCAGCAGCGGGAAGATCCGGGCCACCGAGTCGGCTCCGGAGAACGACGAGTTGCAGTGGCGGTAGAGGAATCTCAGGTACAGGGCAAGCAATCCGCCGAGGACCATATAGACGGCGATAGCCAGGACCGGGACATTTTCCGCGATCGAGATCGAGGACTCGAGAGCTTTCCAGGACTCGTCCCAGGATGTGGGGGCGTTGGCCTTGGGATCCATTGATCAGTTCCTTTCGTGGTCGGCTGATGAAGGACTCACCGAACCGAAAAATCGCATTGTGGTGTCGTCGAAAGCCTTCGTCAGGATGGCGGCACGGCGACTGTTGTATTCTCCCGGTTCAAATGCCGGGACAGAATACCACCACCATTGTTAGCAGGAAGCTCAGACATGGTAAATTGGACGCGGGAAATTAACGCAGTGCGGCGGTCGTTCCTGACAGGAAATCCCTGAAATCTGTGTCAGGGATTGTTCCGGACGTGCGTTTCCCCCCCGACGTCCTGTCGCTTACCCTGTCGGTTGGCGGTTTGTTTTGACCGCCGACGGTTTTTTGGGAGACGAGTTGATGAGTAGAGTGCGGACGTGGCTGGTTGGACTGTCGATGCTGTTGGCGATTGGTTGTGGTGGTGAACCGCCGGCTGATGAGGGCTCGGGGGCGGGACAGCCCACTTCCGCTGACGCCCCGTCAACTTCGCCGCCGGACGTCGACTACGTGACGGCCGTGTCCACCGGGAACGTCCAGGCTGTCAAGCAGCACCTGGCGGCCGGTGCGGATCCGAATGCCAAGAATTCCGACGGGGCACCGATCCTGAATGCCGCGGCTGTTTACGGCCACCGGGAGATCGTGGCACTGTTGGTCGAGAAGGGGGCGAAGGTCGGAGTGAAAGACGGGAACGGAAATGGCCCGCTGCACTCGGCGGCCTTCCTCGGTCGAAGTGACGTTGTCGAGTTGTTGCTCGAAAAGGGAGCCGACGCCAACGTCAAGAACAACAACGGCGAAACACCGATGGATTCCCTGGGAGCCGACTGGGGGACAACCCAGTTCATCGGAAACCTGTTGCAGATCCCCCTTGACCGGCCCAGCATCGAAGCCGGTCGGGCCAAGTCCCGCGAGTTGCTCGCCAAGGGGGGCGGCAAGGCAGGTGGTGGCGGAGGCGGTGGACTGCACGCCGCTATCCGCAGGCAGGATCTTGCGGCCGTCAAGGCAGCGCTGGACGACAAGGTGAATCCGAATGCCCCG
>DLVV01000365.1:4575-6925 GCA_003445035.1 Planctomycetaceae bacterium
GCAGATCCCCCTTGACCGGCCCAGTATCGAAGCCGGCCGGACCAAGTCCCGCGAGTTGCTCTCCAAGGGGGGCGGCAAGAACGGCGGCGGTGCCGGCTGTGGACTGCACGCCGCTGTCCGCAGTCAGGATCTCGCGGCCGTCAAGGCGGCGCTGGATGACAAGGTGAATCCGAATGCCCCGGACCAGCAGGTGGGAATGACCCCGCTTGCGTGGGCAGCGGCGGTCGGGAATGTCGAGATCGCGGGGTTGCTGATCGAACGGGGTGCCAACGTCAACGGGAAGAACGCTGATGGGGCCACCCCGTTGCATGTCGCTGCCTTCCTTGGTCGAGCCGGAGTGGTCGAACTGCTGCTCGCCAAAAAGGGAGATCCCAATGCCCGGAACACCAAGGGCGAGACACCGTTGGTCTCGGCCCAGGTGCCTGCGTCGCTTGTGCCGGTCATTGCCGGGTTGCTGCAGATGGAGGTCGACCAGAAGACCGTCGAACAGGGACGGCCGAAGGTCGTCGAGTTGCTTGAGAAGGGGGGGGCTAAGACGACGGGAACCGGTGGCTCGAAACTGATCGCTGCCATCCGCAAACAGGATGTCGCTGCGGTCAAACAGGCCCTGGCCGACAAGGCCGAACCCAACGGGCAGGATCCCGAGTCCGGAACGACAGCGTTGGGTTGGGCGGCGTTGGTCGGGAATGTCGAGATCGCCCGGATGTTGTTGGCCGCGGGTGCTGATGCCAATGGCAAGAGCCGGGATGGCAGCGGGCCGCTCTCGGCAGCGGCATTCCTGGGTCGAGCGGATGTCTGTGAGTTGCTGCTCAACAGTGGCAGCGATCCCAAGCTCAAGAACAACGAGGGCGAAGATCCCCTGTCCGCGACGACGGTCGAAGCCGGAGCTACCCAGTTTGTTGCCGGGCTCCTGAAAGTCCAAATCGACATCGGCAAGGTCCAGGCCGGCCGCGCCAAGTGTGCCGAGCTGCTCAAGAACGGAACCGGGAGCAAGGAACTGTCCGCGGCGGTTCGCAAGCAGGACGTGGCCGCGGTCAAGACGTTGCTGGCCAAGCCGACCAGCAACCCGAATGTCCAGGATCCGGACCTGGGGATCACGGTCCTCTCCTGGGCGGCATTTCACGGTAACGCCGAGATCGCCGCATTGCTGATCGCCGCCAAGGCCGACGTCAACGGCAAGAACCGCGACGGGTCCAGCCCGCTGCATGCGGCCGCCTTCACCGGCAGCGTCGCGGTACTGGAACTACTGCTGGCCAAGGGGGCCGACGCGGGGGCCAAGAGCAAGGACGGGCAGACGCCGTTGCAATCGACTGAAGCCGACGCGGCCACGACCAAGGTCGCCGCCGGGTTCCTGCAACTGAAGCTCGACCAGAAGACGGTCGACGCCGGTCGGGTCAAGTGCATCGAGTTGCTCAAGAAGAAGACGGCAAAGCCGTAGCCGGCGTCGTCGGTTGTCCAGGTTCTGCTGTCGGCCCGGGTTCCGGTGCGGGCGTTTTCGCACCGGGTGCTGTGTCGGGGATTCCGTTAATCGGAAGCTTCCGTTCGGTTGCTCAGACCGGTCGCGGTCTCTGATACGATGTTTCTTGCGGGAATCGCACGTCGATCGGCCGTCGGTGCCGGTCCTGCAGCAAAGTGGAGGGGTGATTGTGTCGAATGTCCTGTTCCGTTGTGTGGTCCTGTCGGGCGTTGTGGTGTTGCTGTCGGGCGATCGGTTGCCGGCCCAGCGAGGACCGGCGGTCGTCGTGGTCACCAGGGTGGTCGAGCGGGAGGTCACCTCGGGGCACTCCTTTGTCGGTTCGATTGAACCGTTGAAAAAGGCGACTATCGGCAGTGCCGTTGATGGGCGGGTCGTCGAATTCCCCGTGGAGGAGGGAGATCGGATCGGTGACAGGCAACCACTGGCGAAATTGCTGACGGCGACGATCCAGCTTGAGCTGAAGGCGGCCGAGGGCGAGTTGCTGTTTCGCCAGGAGTCGCTCAGGGAACTGGAGAACGGGACACGGCCCAGGGAAATCGAACAGTTGCATGCCCGGATGCTGGCGGCGGGGGCCCGGCGGGAATTTCACGTGGCCCGGCGGGCACGTTTCACCGCCCTGGCCAAGCAGGGGACCGTGACCGAAGATGACCTCTCGGCGGTCGTCTCGGCGGCGATCACTGCCGAGCGTGACTACGACGATGCCCGGGCGGGTCACCAGTTGGCCGTCGCCGGACCTCGCAAGGAGAAACTGGTCCAGGCCGCCGCGCGGCTGGCCGTTCAACAGGCCGTCGTCGATCAACTCAAGGATCGCATCAGCAAGCACACGATCGTCTCCCGCTTTGCCGGTTACGTCACGGCCCGGCGAACCGAGGT
>DLVV01000365.1:7297-10388 GCA_003445035.1 Planctomycetaceae bacterium
GTGAAGGTGCATGTTCTCGAGAACCATGTTCCTCATCTGCGGGTCGGCACCGAGGTCACCGTCGAGATCGTGGCGCTTCCCCAACGGTTTCGGCAGGGCAAGATCGTCGCGATCATCCCCCAGGCCGATTCACGGGCCCGGACGTTTCCGGTCAAGATCCGTTTGACCAACACGATCACCCGGGGAGACCCGCTGATCAAGGCGGGCATGCTGTCCCGTGTCACGCTGCCGACCGGGGCCCGGACCCGCGCCCTGCTGGTGCCCAAGGACGCCCTGGTGTTGGGCGGTCGACAGGCCGTTGTCTACATGGTGGAAGCCGACAGGAAGGACCCGAAGAAGCAGGTCGTCCGTCCGGTGCCGGTCAGGCTCGGAGTCGCTGTCGGCAAGGACATTCAGGTCATCGGTGAAATCCAGGCCGGTCAACAGGTCGTCGTGGAAGGGAATGAACGACTGCGGCCCGGCATGGAGGTGATCGCCCGTCCCGTTCCACCCGTTCCCGATGCCAAGACCTCCAAGCCAACCGAAAGTCAACGCTAAGCCATGCACCTGATCGAGTCCTTTGTCAGCAATCCGGTCAAGGTGACCGTTGGAGTGCTGCTGATCTCACTGTTCGGCGTCGTGGCGCTCGAACGGATGCCGATGCAGCTGACTCCGGAGGTGCAGACTCCGACGATCACCGTCGAGACAAGTTGGACGGGTGCGAGTCCGCAGGAGGTCGAGCGCGAGATCACTCTCGAGCAGGAGGAACAGCTCAAGAGCGTTGAAGGGCTCAAGAAGATGAGTTCGGAGAGCTCGGATTCGCGATCGCGGATCATCCTGGAGTTCCTGGTCGGGACCGATATGGACGAGGCGCTGTTGAAGGTCAACAGCCGCCTGCAGCAGGTTCGCGAGTATCCCGAGGAAGCCGATCAGCCGGTCATCTCGACGGCCAACTCCGACAACCGCCCGATCGCCTGGTTCATCCTTAGCGCCCGTCGACCCAGCGACGAACAGCTTGTCGAGTTCCAGGGCCGTCACCCGAAGTTGGCCGAGGCGATCCAGGAGATCCGCGAGACTCACAGTGTCGGGCTGGGGCTGCTTCGGTTGAGAGTTCTGGCTCGCCAACACCCGGAAATCCATGAGGTTCTTCCCTCGGATCTGGATGTCACCAAGCTGAGACGCTTTGCCGAGAACGAGATTGAGTCGCAGTTCGAACGGGTCCCCGGTGTTTCTCAGTCGAGCGTGTTTGGCGGGCTCGAACATGAACTGCAGGTGGTCGTCGACCCCGAGAAACTGGCGTCACGGCAAATCACGATCGCCGACGTGCTCCGCGTGTTGCGGAGCCAGAACAAGGACACTTCTGCCGGCGACTTCTCCGAAGGCAAACGCCGCTGGGTCGTCAGGACGCTTGGACAGTTTCGCAGTCTCGAGGAGGTCGAGAACCAGCTGCTGGTCGTGCAGAACGGGGTGCCGATCTACGTACGGGATGTGGCCGAAGTGCAGCTGGGGTTCAAGAAATCCACCGGGGTGGTTCGGCGGTTCGGGGAATCGAGTATCTCGGTCAACTGCATCCGCGAGTCCGGAGCCAATGTGCTGGAGGTGATGGAGGGGCTGCGGCAGGCCAACCGGGAGGTCAACCGGCGGCTGCTCGAGCCGCGTGGTCTGCAGTTGACCCAGGTCTACGACGAGACCGATTACATCTACTCGTCGATCGCGCTGGTCCGTCAGAACATCTTTCTGGGCGGTGCCCTGACGATGATCGTGTTGATGGTCTTCCTGCACCTGGACATCCGCACGCTGTTGGCCGTTCCGCTGGTCGTGGCGGCCGCACTCGCCTCGACGTACGTCTCGTCGTGGTTTGCGGTGCCCGGCCTGCTGCTGCTGGTCGGGATCGGATTCTGGCTGGCCCGCGGGGCGCTGCTGGTCGGGGCGGCGATTCCGGCGAGCATCATCGGCACGTTCCTGATTCTCGGTCTGCTGGGCCGCTCGCTGAACGTGATCAGCCTGGCCGGGCTGGCGTTCGCAGTCGGAATGCTCGTCGACAACGCCGTCGTCGTGCTCGAGAACATCACCCGCCGCTGCTCGTTGGGTGAGCCCGCCCGGGTGGCAGCGGTGCGGGGAACCAAGGAGGTCTGGGGGGCGGTCACGGCGTCGACGTTGACCACCGTGGCAGTGTTTCTGCCGGTCGTCTTCATCCAGGAGGAAGCCGGCCAGTTGTTCCGCGACATTGCTCTGGCCATTAGCGCCGCTGTCGGCCTCTCGATGCTCTTTTCGGTGACGGTCATCTGCACCGCCTCGGCACGCCTGTTTGCCTCGGAGTCCGATGGCCGACCGTCACCGGCGGACGGGACGGACTCACCACCGGTCCCGTTGCTGGTCAGACTGCCTCGCGGTCTGGCCGCCTGGTTCGTCGATTCGATCGTCAGGGCCAATCGCTGGATCCAGTTGGGGTTTTTCCGCCGCCTGGCGGTGGTGTTTCTGCTGGTCGGAGTTTCGGTGGGGTTCAGCTACAAGTTCTGGCCCAGGGTCGAGTACCTGCCGGCGGGCAACCGCAACCTGGTTTTTGCGATCCTGATGCCGCCTCCCGGCTACAACGTCGACCAGATGATGCAGCTGGGCGAGACGGTCGAGGCGAAACTGGCACCGTACTGGAATGTCGATCCGGGCAGTCCGGAGGCGGCGAAGCTGGACGGACCGATCATCGGAGACTTCTTCTTTGTGGCACGGGGTCGACGAGTGTTTCTCGGGCTGAGGGCACTCGAACCGACCCGAGCCGGCGAACTGGCTCCGGTCATCCAGAAGGCCGCTTCGCAGCTGCCGGGCACCATCGCCATCGTCAATCAATCCAGCCTGTTCGAACGGGGACTGGGGGCCGGGCGGACGATCGACATCGAGATCACCGGTCCGGAATTGAAGAAACTCGTTGGTCTCGGCGGGCAGATCATGGGCCAGGTCAGCACGGTGCTGGGCCAGGATGCCCAGGCCCGGCCGAACCCGAGCCTGGACCTCTCGACTCCCGAAGTCCACATCCGGCCGCGATTGATCCAGGCCTCCGAAATGGGGATCTCCACGACCGACATGGGCTACACCGCCAATGCGCTGATCGATGGTG
>DLVV01000464.1 GCA_003445035.1 Planctomycetaceae bacterium
GTGTTGTCCAAGAGATCAAATGGGAAGGGGATGGATCCATGCGCCGACTGCGTGTGATAGGCCTGCTGGTGACGGTATTCCTGGCGGCCGGTTGTGGCACCGATGAGACGCCTTCGGACGGAGCCGTTCAAGCCGACAACAAGGTGGTGGGGACGGTTACGACCGTGCCCACCGACGATGCTGCTGCGATCGGCGTACTCGAGAAGCTTGGTGCCAAGCTCAACAGGGGGAGCGACGGCCGCGTGACCGAAGTCAACCTGCGAGGCACCACGTTGACCGACGAAGATCTGGCTGCTCTCGGCTCACTCTCGAACCTGCAGTCGGTGCTGTTCAATGACACCGCGATCACCAACGAGGGCCTCTTGACCATCGGCTCGCTCTCGACGCTCCGCAACCTCGATCTCCGGGGCTGCGGGATTTCCAACGACGGACTCGCCCACCTGGCTGGTCTCACCTCGTTGCGAGCGCTCAGGCTTTCGGGCAAGAACAATTCGACGCAGATCGATGACCAGGGGATGGAGCACATCGGCAAGCTGACCGGTCTCAAGGCCCTGTTGCTGGACTACCTGTTCATCAGCGAAGAAGGGCTCGTGCAATTGAAGGGGCTGACGGATCTCGAGGAAATCTACCTGGCGGGAACGTTGGCCGGCGACGAGGCGGCAGGCGTGTTGAAACAGTTTTCCCGGCTCCGCAAGGTGAGGCTCTCTCAGACCCAGGTTTCCGACGCGGGACTCGAGCAGTTGAAGGCCATTGGATCGCTTGTCGAACTGGACCTCAGCGAAAACAGCCTGATCTCGGATGCCGGGATGGCCCACCTGGGAGCGATGAAGAACCTCGAGAAGTTGAACCTGTGGAGATTGCAGATCAGTGATGCGGGGTTGAAACCCCTGGGCCAGCTCAAGAACCTGGCCTGGCTGAATCTGGACAATACGCTGACCAGTGATATCGGGCTGCCCGCACTCTCGCCGCTGGGAAAACTCGAGTTCCTCCACCTGGGCTCGACCGCGGTCACCGACGAGGGCCTGGTGCACCTCGAAGCTCTCACGGCGCTCAAGGACCTGAAGGTGACCCGGACGAACGTCAGCGAGGAAGGTGTGGCGACTTTGCAGAAGAAGCTGCCCGGGGCCAGGATCCAGTTGAAGTACATTGCCGGGGACGGAAGTTGAACGGCGATCCCGCCTCTGGAAAAGAAAAACAGCCGAGACCCACCGGGGTGCTCGGCTGTTCTTCGTTGGTCACTCCGCTGTCAAGCGGGCCGTGCCGTGTCAGGCGACTTCCCAGCCCTCGCGGTATTCCTTACGGATGTAGCGAGCGGCCGCGGCACAGTTGGGAGCCTCGAGTGCAGCGGCGTCCCATTCCAGCGCCTTGCCGGTACGGTAACTGACGTTGCCCAGGAGAACGGTTTCGGTCAACGCGCCCGAGTAGTCGAAGTTGCAGGTCGTGGGCGTGCCCTTCTTGCAGGCTCGAATCCACTCGGCGTGGTGACCGATCGACTTGGCAATCGTCTGCTTCGGCGGCTGGAAGCTCTTGAATTTATCCTGCGGATAGAGCTTGTATCGCCCGTAGTCGGCGAACATCTGGCCCTCGGTTCCGACGAACATCACGCCACTGCCGGGCACCCGTTGTCCGGCGACCTGGCGGGGGATCATGGTGCCGTCGTACCAGGTCAGCTTGACCGGCGCCAGCTTGCCGCGCTTGGGGAACTGGTATTCGACCTTCAGCCCCAGCGGGCAGGTTTCGGGATGCAGTTTCGGCCCGGTTGCCTGGCAGTGGGTCGGGTGGCGAAGCTTCAGGGCCCAGAACGGCAGGTCCATGTAGTGGCAGGCCATGTCACCGAGCGTGCCCTGGCCGAAGTCCCACCAGCGTCGCCATTGTGCCGGGTGGTAGCGTCCGGCGGCGTAGGGCCTCACCGGTGCGGGGCCAAGCCACAGGTCCCAGTGCAGGTTCTTGGGCGGTTGTTGCCCGGCCTTGGGACGATCGCCGCCGCCCCAGCCCTTGCCGACCCAGACGTGGGCTTCGGTCACATCGCCGATGGCTCCCGACTGGATGATCTCGACCACGCGGCGATAGTTGTCGCCGGCGTGGATCTGGGTGCCCAGCTGGGTGGCCACACCCTTCTTCTTGGCGGCCTCGGCCAGGATTCGGGCTTCGTGCACGGTGTGGGTCAGGGGCTTCTCGCAGTAAACGTGAAGGCCCTTGTTGATGGCCCGGATCGCAGCCGGAGCGTGGTGATGATCGGCGGTGCCGACGACGACCGCATCAATTCGGCCAGCCTCGGTTTCGATCATTTCCCGGTAGTCGACATAGGTCCGGGCGTCCTTGAACTGCGACTTGGCTCGATCGAGGTAGTTGGTGTCGATGTCGCACAGCGCGACAATGTTCTCGCCTTTGACACCGTTGATGTCGGCCGCAGCCCGGTTGGCCGTGCCCACGCAGGCAATCCGCAACTTCTCATTCGGTGACCGTTCGGCCGCCATCGATCCACCGGTGAACACGCCAGCCGAGATGGCCACGGCGCCGGCACTGGTTGTCTGCAGGAATTCGCGGCGGTTGACAGATTGAGATCGCGTCATGAGTGCGGTCCGTGATGAAAAAGTGGTTTGGATGCGTCCGCGTGTTTTGGAAAATTGTGGGGAGAAACCAACGGCTGAAGGTCACTTCACCATTGTCCTAGGATACCCCGGTTCCGGTGTGCAGGGAAAGGCGGGGTGGCGGATCGCAGGCCAAATTGGCATGACTTGTCGATTACAGCAGTTGGCGAACGTTTTCCGGGGGGCGGCCGAGAACGGCGGTGTCGCCTCGCACGACGATCGGACGCTCGATCAGAATCGGTTCCGCTGCCATGGCGACCAGCAATTGGCTTTCAGATAGCTCTGAGCCTGGAGGATCGAGCGCGGCGTAGGCGGCTTCCTTGTTGCGGATGAACTCTGACGGTTCGAGACCGAGTTGATTGCCGAGCACCTGGAGTTCGACTGCCGTGGGCGGGTTGTCGAGGTACTCGATGACCCGGGGCGTGATGCCGGCGTCTTCGAGAATGGACAGCGTCTGGCGACTCTTGGAACACCTCGGGTTGTGATAGATCGTAATCTGGTCGGTGGCCATTGGAATTCCTCGGTCGGTCGATTCAGGAGTGGCGGAGACCCGCGGACCGGTTTCGTGCGAGACTGTAGCAACTGCAGTGCCGGATGTCTGTCGGCCGTACGCCTGTACGCAAAAACGAGCGCCGAATCAGCTATCCTTACAGTCCCCTGTGACGAGCCTGTGCCCTGTGCGGCTCGGTGACTCTCCCAGGCAAAGGACACTGTGATGCTGATGGCCACACGGGATCTCCGATTTCACCAGCCCGCGTTGGTGATCGTTGTCTGCGCCCTGTCTGGAGTTGCGGGTGCGGAGGAGAAAGGGACGCCCCAGGGCCTTCGTTTTTTCGAACAGAAGATTCGTCCGGTGCTGGTCAGACAGTGTTACCAGTGTCATTCGGCTCGTGCGGCGACCTCCGGAAAATTGAAGGGGAAACTGAGATTGGACACGCGAGCGGGCACGCGTGCCGGCGGCGAGAGCGGTCCGTCTGTTGTGCCGGGCAAGCCAGGCGACAGCCTGTTGGTCGGAGCGTTGCGACACGAGTCATTCAAGATGCCTCCCAGCGGGAAGTTGCCCGCCGGGGTGATTGCCGATTTTGTTACCTGGATCAAGATGGGAGCGCCGGATCCGCGGGATGGTGATGCGAAGGTCGATTCGCCGCAGGATCTGGTGGCGGCCCGAAAGCTCTGGGCGTTCCGGAAAGTGAAACGGCCACCGGTGCCGCGGAAATTGCGTCACCCGCAGTGGCCCCGCAGTGACCTGGACCGCCTGGTGCTCGCGACGCTGGAAACCCGGTCTTTGATTCCATCGGGAGATGCCGACCGTCGGACGTTGATTCGTCGGGCGGCCTACGACGTGATCGGTCTTCCGCCGACACGCGAGGAAGTGGAGGTGTTCCTCGCAGACCGTCAGCCGGGCGCCTTTCAACGTGTGGTCGATCGGTTGTTGGCGTCACCCGATTTCGGTGTCCGCTGGGCTCGTCACTGGCTCGACAACGTGAGGTACTCGCTCGACGACCCGACCTGTGCGGCCAACAAGAACGAGAACTTCTCGATCAGCTCCTACCGTGACTGGGTTGTCCGGTCGTTGAATCGTGACCTCCCGTACGACGAATTCGTCAGGCTGCAGGTTGCGGGCGACCTGCAGATGGCCGATGAACCCGGGGCCCTGAATGCTGATGGGCTGACAGCGACGGGGATCTGGGGGTTGGCTCACCTGGTCGAGGGCAATGACAAGGAGAAGGTCCTGGCCGACTGCATCGATGAACAACTCGACGTCCTGGGACGGACGTTCCTGGGACTGACAATCTCGTGTGCCCGGTGTCACGACCACAAGTTCGATCCGATCTCGCAGAAGGACTACTACGCCCTGGCCGGGATCTTCTACAGCAGTCACATGTTCACATTCCAGGGCAGTGCCCGGTTGCGTCGACGGATTGAGCAGCCGTTGGTGGCTGACGAAGCCGCCCTGCACCAGTGGCGGGTGAAGAAGTCGGTCCTCGACGGACTGGAAGCGTCCATCAAGGCGCTGGACAAGAAACTCGGCAAGACACGCGAGCTGGCCCAGGTCAAACAGGAACTGGCCGCGGCTCGTCAGCGACAAAAGAGCGAGCCGGACGAGAAACGAAAAGCGGAAGTCGACAAGCAGGTCAAATCGCTCCTGAAAAAGGTGGCGGCCCTGTTGGCTGACCGGAAGAAGAACCGTTGGACCTTCGATCCGGCAGGACTGGCACGGCGTGCCGGGTTGATCGCCGAACGCGACCGGCTCCGTCCGGGGGTGTCGGCTGTGGTGTCTCGGATGGTCATCCGCGAGGGGCCGGTGCCCGGGACGCGGCACAAGCGGGTCGGCGACACGCGGCTGTTTGTTCGCGGCAATCACCTCAAACCTGGCCGCACCGTGCGGCGAGGTTTTCCCGAGGTGTTTGCTGAGAGCGTGTCGGGCGGTCCGCGGATCAACGGAAGTGGTCGTCGGGAACTGGCCGAGTGGCTGACCCGTCCCGATCACCCACTCACCGCACGGGTGATGGCCAACCGGGTGTGGCAGCACCTGGTGGGGGTGGGCATCGTGGAAACTCCCAGCAACTTCGGTCGCCTGGGACGACCGCCGACTCATCCCGACGTTCTCGACTGGCTGGCGGTCGAGTTTGTCGAATCGGGATGGTCGGTCAAGGCGCTGGTGCGACAGATCATGACGTCCAGCGTCTACCGGCAGACCAGCCTGTCGTCGGTGGAGGGTCGGCGTCGCGATCCTCGCAACAGGTGGTTGAGCCGGATGAACCGGAAGAGGCTGGATGCGGAGGCTTTGAAGGACACATTGCTCTGGCATGCGGGCGAGGTCCGCCGTGCGAGGGTGCCGGGATGGACCGGGTCGAAGCGATCGCTGTTTGCGGCACCGACCCGCAGTGCTCCGGATCCGTTTCTGAGTCTTTTTGACGGCCCGGACCCCCACCTGGTTGTTCCGCGGCGGGCCGATTCAACCTCGGCCCCTCAGTCGCTGTTCATGATGAACAATCCGGCCGTGTTTTCGACGGCCAAGACCATGATCGGACGGCTGCTGAAAACGCGACGGACGGACGGGTTTCTGGTGGACGTGTTGTACCGGCGGATCGTGGGCCGGCCGCCCAGCGAGGAAGAACAACGATTGGCCGTGCGGACACTTGACGAAGCTCGCGAAGTGCGTCGACGTCTGTCGGAGGCGAAGCCGGCCGGCGGCGACGGAGGTCCCTGGGAGGACCTGTGCATGGCTCTGCTCTGCAGCAACGAGTTCATCTATGTCGACTGATCATCGCAAGAAGAGAGCGGACGAGTTTCGGGTCAACCGTCGCGGGCTCTTGCGTCGCGCGTCGGCCGGATTCCCGTTGCTGTCGCTTTACGGGTTGTTGTCCCAGGAGGCGCGGTCTGCGGCGGTGAGCCGTAATCCCCTGTCTCCTCGTCAGCCTCACCACGCTCCCCGGGCGAAAAGCGTGATTTTCCTTTTCATGGGCGGCGGGCCGTCACAGGTCGATCTGTTCGACCCGAAGCCGAAACTGGCCGACCACACGAAGATTCCGATCAAGCTGCCGAGAATCACCAGGGACGCGACGCCTAACTGCCGCCCGTCTCCCTTCAAGTTCCAGCGACATGGCGAATCGGGGGCGTGGTTCAGTGAGTTGATGCCGCAACTGTCGCGATATGCCGATGACCTGTGCATCGTGCGGTCGGTGCACTGTGACCAGATCGAGCACAGCGGAGCGATCCGCCAGATGACGACCGGCGACGGTGTGCTGCCTCGCCCCAGTGTGGGGGCCTGGTCCCTGTACGGTCTGGGCAGCGAGAACGACAGCCTGCCCGGGTTTGTGTCGATCAGTCGCCAGAGCAACCTGGCCGGGAAGGTGATCCACGGATCGTCGTTCCTTCCGGCCGCCTTCGAGGGAACGTCGATTCCGGACGTCAAGAAACCGATCGAAAATCTGTCGATGCCGGTGCCCCGCGAGATCCAGGCCACTCGCCTGGCAGCGATTCGTCGGCTGGCCGCGGTGTACCGCCGTCGCCGGGAGGACGACAGCCGACTCGACGCGCGGCTGGCGGCCTACGAGCTTGCCTTCCGCATGCAGACCCGTGCCCCCGAAGCGTTTGACCTGTCCCGGGAAAGTCGGACGACCCAGGACCTTTACGGGCTCGGCCAGAAGGACACCGATGAATACGGTCGGCAGTGCCTGCTGGCGCGGCGTCTCGTGGAACGCGGCGTCCGCTTCGTCGTGGCCAACGTCGACAACCAGTGGGACGCCCACGGAAATGTCCGCGATCACGAGAAGACATCGCGGCAGACCGACCGGCCGGTGGCAGCGTTGATCGCCGACTTGAAATCACGTGGGTTGCTGGACCAGACGCTCATCGTGTGGGGAGGCGAATTCGGAAGGACACCGACCGGGCAGGGTGGGGGGCGTGATCATCATCCCTACGGCTTCACCATGTGGTTGGCCGGAGGAGGAGTTCGTGGGGGAATGACCTACGGGGCGACAGACGACTTCGGGTTCTTTGCCGTGGAGGACAAGGTGCACGTGCACGATCTGCACGCGACGATGTTGCACCTGATCGGTCTCGACCACGAGGCGTTGACCTACCGCTACAGCGGCCGCGACTTCAGGCTCACCGATGTCTACGGACGCGTGGTGAGTGAAATCCTGGCCTGAGGAGTGTCGCGTTCAGCGGGTCTCCGGCAATTGCCAACGCACGACCTCCGCGTGTTTGACGTTCTTGGCGTCGCGGTAGGTGTAGGCGGTGATCAGTGTTCCGTCCTTCAGGACGATCGTCGGCCCGAACCCGCCGCCGCTCTTCATTCCCTTGGGCGTTTTGGTTTCCAGGAGCAGCTCGTCGTGCTTCATGTCGAAGCGAAAGCCGTCACGGGTCTCTCGTCCCAGTACGGCCCGGACACCCAGTTGCGGGGCAATGGCCCGTTGCGTGAAGGTCAACAGCAGCCGGTTGGAGCCGAGGCGAGCGATGGAGGGATACATCTGCCCGTAGCGGCCCAGGTCGCGGACGAATTTCCATTTGTGGCCAGCGTCATCGGAGGTGTAGGTCAGCATCCGTTCCGACTGGTCACTGCTGCCCGGGTCCTTGGTGCCCTTGATCGGCCACGAGTTGGCCGATCCAACCCTCAGGATCGTGTGCAGGCGTCCCGATCGGGCCTGCCAGAGGTGGGCTTCGCCGAGGATCGTATAGGGGTACTTCGGCGGCACGCCCGAAAACGACGCCGGGAAACGTTTCGGCCAGGTCTTGCCTCCGTCGGTGCTTTTCCAGAACACGTTACCGCTGTTGGGAGCGTGCTCGGAGATACCGATCATCAGCGAGCCGTCGGCCAGTTCCAGAACGTTCCGGGCGGTCAGAACCGTGGTGCCCTTGCGAAACGATCGGGGTTGCAGGAGCAGGCTGGTCCAGGTGCGGCCACCGTCGGCCGAGCGATGCAGATAGCTGGCGGTGTGGCCGTGCGTGTTGCGGATGTCCTGCGACAACAGGTGGCCGGTGATGAACAGTGTTCCGTTGCGGGTGATTGAGAGATACGGTTCCCGCCCCAGCAGGCCAGGTTTCAACTCCGGGCCGGACCAGCTGAGTCCCTGGTCCTTCGAACGATACAGCCGTGTGATCTCACGGATCTTTCCACCGCCGACCTGCTCTCCGGAAAACACCACCAGGAGCAGTGCTCCGGAGGGAAGTTGGACGATCGAGGGCTTGTAGTCCTCGGGTTCTCCCAGTGCGATGCGACGACAGGCGATGGACCTGGCAGTGATCTGTTTGCCGTTACGGACCACGATCGGGGCATCGGCGGCAAACGCAGTTCGCGTGGTGAGGTCACCGGTGGCTGAGATCACAAGTGACAGGCAGACGGCTGACAGGCGACATGGCGAAGGCAGTGTCATGGCGTGTGCTCGATTGGGAGGGATGAGGTCAGGGCTGGATGTCACGTCAGGGCCAGGACGATCGATACGCCGATCAGGATAGCACCGGCGAGCCTCTTGAGCATCAGAGCCGTGCTCGGTGTTGAGGTTGTCAGGCCCAGGGACTTCGAAAGCGCCCAGGTCAACAGCACTCCCCAGAGACCTCGCAGCGAGTAGACGATGTTGACTCGCGTGGCGTCACCGAACCGGGCAATCGTGTATGTCATACCGAAGGCCTGCACCGCCATCAGTAACGAGCCCACGAGCAGTGGCCAGCTGAGTTGTGACCGGATGCTCCGGTTGTCCGGTCGGGCCACTGGCAGAAATCCGAGTGAGAGAAAAGCGGTGCAGGCGAATGCGATCGGCAGAAAATAGCCGGGACCCCATGCCGGGGCCCACCGCTGGATGAACAGGTCAAAAAAGGTCAGCGAGACGGCCGCCAGCAGCGCACAGCCTATTGAAATGCGGATCTTTGACCGGTCGACCGAGTCGTCGGTCGACTGGATGAACCAGATGCCGCACAGGGCGACCGCCGAAGAAATCCAGATCCGAGTTCCGGCCACGTCGTCAACAACCAGCAGGGCCATCGCCGGCACCAGCAGAACCTTGATGCCCTGGACAGGTGTGACGATCGAGACGTCACCGATCTTGACGCCCAAAAACGTGAAGGCCAGCCCCGCCAGGAACAGGGCTCCGACTGTGAACGGTTGCCAGAACAGCGATACCGGTTGCATGTTGCCGCCGATCAGCGTCAGTGCCGAGAAGCC
>DLVV01000251.1:0-3260 GCA_003445035.1 Planctomycetaceae bacterium
CCCGACATCAAGAACCAGAACGACTGAACCGGCGATAGGACTCAGGCCTAGAACACGCGGTCCATCCGTTGCGAGATGTCCTTCAGCCGTGCCGCGTCACCGCCACTGACCTCGGCCGTCGCCCAGCCCGAGAACTTGATCTCGGCCAGCGCCTTCATCACCGCCGGCCAGTCGCAGTCGCCGTCACCGATCTTCACGCCGAACCCGGCGTAGGGCCCCTTCTGGTTCTGCAGCTTGCGGCTGTACTCCTTGATGTCGAGCTTCTTGATCCTGGACCCCAGCGCCGTGATCCACTGCTCGGGCCAGCCGAAACGGACCACGTTGCCGACATCGAAATAAACGCCCACCAACGGGCTCTTCAGTTCGTCGACGAACCGGGCTGTCTCGATCGGACTCAGCAGGAAGTTGTTCCAGACGTTCTCGATCAGGATCTGGATGCCCAGGTCCTCGGCCAATGGCAGGCACTTGCGGATCTCGGCCTGTGACCGCTTGTAGGCATCCTGGTAGGACACCTGCTTGTTGCAGACGCCCGGCACCAGCAGCGCGCTGGTGGCGCCATACGCCTTGGCGTCCCGGATCGCCCCCAGGAAACTCTCGCGGCCCTGGGCGCGAACCTGTTTGTCCTGGTGCGAGAACGGTTTTCGCCAGTGGTCGTAACCCACGACCCCGTGGACGACCAGGCCCGTCTTGTCCCGGGCCCGGTTCACTTCGTCGTGGTCCAACCGGACGTTGATGTCGACGCCGGAGAAACCCTGGTCCAGCAGCAGGCGGAACTTCTCTTCAACACTCCCCTTGCCGGCAACCATGCCGTACTTGACCGCCTTGCGAAGCTTGACGCGGGGAGCCCTGGTCTCGGCAGCCATCGCCTGATGCTGAAGCAACATCGAACCGGTGGCGACGGCCGTGGAGGCCATGAACGAACGACGGGTGATCGAAGCGGACATCAAAGACTCCCCGGCCGGCCAACGGCCGACACTGCTGACAAGGCGAAAAAATTCCGGCAGGCGTTTCAATCGTCATATTAGCCACTCCGGACCATCGATTCCCACTCGGCACGGGGTCGCCCCGGCCAAATCAGTTGTGCTATCCTGAGACTGTCGGCGTCGCTGCCGAACATCCCCGATTCAGACAACTCATGAGAACCGGCGCCGGCTTGGCCGTGAACCAGGAGACCCTTTCGATGACCACTTCCCGACGCGACGCGTTGAAAACCACAGCGGCAACGGTTGGCGGAGCCGTGGCGGCCTCGCTCAACTCCGGGTTGTTTGCGGCCCAGGGCACCGAGACCCTGAAGGTCGGGCTGGTCGGTTGCGGTGGTCGCGGCGGCGGAGCGGCGGTCAACGCTCTCTCGGCCGACCCGCACACCCGCCTGGTCGCCCTGGGCGACGCCTTCGGCAATCGGCTCGAGAGCAAGTTGACAGCGTTGAAGAAGTCGGGTGTCGGCGATCGGGTCGACGTCGTGCCCGAAATGCGTTTCAGCGGGTTCGACAACTTCAAGCACGTCGCCGACAACGTCGACGTGGTCCTGCTGGCCACCCCGCCGCACTTCCGTCCGCAGCACCTCCGTTACGCCGTCGAGGCCGGCAAGCACGTGTTCGTCGAAAAGCCGGTCGCGGTCGATGCTCCGGGTATCCGCAGCGTGCTGCAATCGTGCGAAATGGCCGCCAAGAAGAACCTCTCGATCGTCTCAGGGCTCTGCTGGAGATACCACCGGGGCATGCGAGAGACATTCGCCCGCGTGCACGACGGGACGATTGGCGAAATCACCGCCATGCAGTGCAGTTACAACAGCGGTGGAGTCTGGGACCCCAGGGTGACACGCGATAAGTGCAAGAGCGAAATGGAGTACCAGATGCGCAACTGGTACTACTACACCTGGCTCTCGGGAGACTTCAACGTCGAGCAGCACGTCCACAGCCTCGACAAGATGGGCTGGGCGATGCAGGACAAGCCGCCGATCCACGCCAGCGGCAGTGGTGGCCGCCAGCAACGGACCGAGGCGAAGTACGGCAACATCTTCGACCACTTCAACATCGTCTACGAGTACGAGAACGGTGTGAAGGCGTTCGCACGCTGCCGGCACTTCCGCGGCTGTGCCAACGATGTCACCGACCACATCTTCGGCACCAAGGGACGGGTCGACGTGATGCGGCATCGGATCTACGACATGGCCGGCAAGGAAGTCTGGCGGTTCAAGGGTCGTAGTAAGTCGATGTACCAGGTCGAGCACGACGAGTTCTTCGCCAGCATCCGCTCGGGCAAGCCGATCAACAACGGCGACTACATGAGCAAGAGCTCGATGCTGGGCATCATGGGCCGTACAACCGCCTACACCGGCAAGCAGCTCAGCTGGGACCAGATGATGAACTCGAAGCTGAGCCTCAAGCCGCCGAAGTACGATTTCGGCGAACTGAAGATGCGACCGGTGGCGATCCCCGGAGTCACGCCGTTCGTCTAGCGATCGGTCGACAGATTGTCCAACCGGGTCTCGGCCGCGCCGCGACGGACCAGTTCGCCACGTTTCCGCTTCTCGAGATGTTCGCGGATCATGTCACGATTGGTCTCGACGTAGACCACGTAGTCGGTCCCGCCGAGAGCGAAGACCTTGTCGATCAGCCTGGTGGCGTCGCGTTTCTCGGACCACGACAACCGCTCCCAGCCGGCCAGGACGTCAAGGGCCCGATCGGTCGAAACCAGGTCGATGGGTGGAGTTTTCGACGGGCTGGCCAGTTTCTTCTGCCCCTCGGGTTCCCACCACTTCGAATCGTTGCGTTCGGGAGCGGACCACCAGAAAACCGTCCCCACAATCAGCAGCAGGACGACGACGGTCACCGCCGTGCGGCGAACCGACCACGATGGCCGACCACCGTCCCTTCGGTCCGGCCCCGAACCGGACGGTCCGTGCCGTGCAGCCTCACGGTAGATGTCTTCGATGGACATGAACGCCTGACCGGCAACTAGTCGTCGCCGAAGGCGGCGTCGAAGCGGTGCCCCGAGGGGGCGAAGTCGACATTCTTGACGAACTGACAGGCCTCGGCGGCGCCCTGCTCACGGTCCATCCCGATGTCCTCCCACTCGATCGACAGCGGCCCCTCGTAATTGATCGCGTTCAAGGACCGGATGATCTCCTCGAACCGCACGCCCCCGCGGCCCACGCTCCGGAAATCCCAGCCACGGCGTGAATCCCCCCACTCGAGGTGGCTGGTCAGGATGCCGGTGCGGCCGTTGAGCGTGACCGAGGCGTCCTTCATGTGGACGTG
>DLVV01000251.1:3639-17796 GCA_003445035.1 Planctomycetaceae bacterium
CTGGGATCGAAGTTGAACCCGAACTCCTCGCGGTTGTCCAGCGCTTGCAGCGAGCGTTCGGCCGAATAGATGTCGAAGGCGATCTCGGTCGGGTGCACCTCCAGGCCAAACTTCACACCGCACTCCTGGAACACGTCAAGAATCGGGTTCCAGCGTTCAGCCAACAGGTCGAAACCCGCGTCGATCATCGACGGGGGAGTCGGTGGGAAATCGTAGATCAGGTGCCAGATGCTCGAACCGGTGAACCCGTTGACCACCTCGACCCCCAGACGCTGTGCGGCCCGGGCCGTGTTCTTCATCTCGTCGGAGGCCCGCTGGTTGACCCCGTCCGGGTCGCCGTCGCCCCAGACGTAATCGGGCAGGATCGCCTGGTGTCGCTCGTCGATGCGGTCGAGCACCGCCTGGCCGACCAGGTGGTTGGAGATCGAGAACAACTGTAGCCCGTGCTTCTCGAGCAAGTCCCGTTTCCGCGAGCAGTAGGTGTCGTCCTCGAGTGCCTGCCGCACCTCGAAGTGATCACCCCAGCAGGCCAGTTCGAGACCGTCGTACCCGAACTCCACAGCCTTCTTGCAGAGATCCTCGAGCGGAAGGTCGGCCCATTGGCCGGTAAAAAGCGTTACGGGGCGGGCCATGGATCTTCCTTCTGGGCTTCTGGGCTGGATGTCTCTGTTGTGTTGCTGAACGCGTCACCGACGGCCGATAGGCCGCCAACCCGCGACTGGTCAAACTAGTTCTCCTCCGGCGGAAAGTCAACGACTCGCCAGCGGCACCAGCAACACGCGGCGGTAGGTGATTCCCCCGGCGATTCCGTCCAGCGCCACGTGACCGACCGCGGGCAGATCCGGATCAGCCACGGTCGTCATCAGCACCTGCTGGCCATTGATCTCGACCTTCACCGCATCCCCGTCGACACGCAGCTTCAGACTGTTCCACTCTCCGGTCGGCTTGGCCAGGTTGGCCGAAGGCGGAGCGACCCCGAACAGCGCCCCGGTGGAAAACTGGTCGGCGGCAACCCCCGCGTCACTCGAAAGCTGCAGCTTCAGTGAACCGCCGACCGGATTGCCGGTCCCGCCGTAACGGAAGAAGACCCCGCCCTGGCCCGTCTCACCCTCGGTCTTCCACTCCAGCGACAACTCGAACCGTTTCATTTCATGAGGCGAGACCACCAGGCTGCCGGCAGCCCGACCCGGAGCCGCCCGCCAGGCCACCCCTTTGATCTGCCACCGCCGCGATCCCTGCTGCGACCATTTCTCCAGCGAATACAGTTGCTCCCAAACCGCCGGGAGCCGTTTGGCCGCCGAGGTCTTCGCGTGAGACTTCTCGATCGTGGCCAGCATCGACAGGGCTCTCTCGGGACGACCCCGCGCGATCTCGGCACGCGCCTCGGCCAGTAACCTCAGACCCCGCCGGTCCAGGAACTCGGCCCCGGCCTCACCGGCTCGACGCAGTCTCCGGATCGCCGACGTGCCACGGCCCTTCAGGTCGCGGTACAGGAAGACACCCAGCCGCAACCGTCCCCGGCTGTCATCGGCGTCCAGGGTTGGCTCGACCAGTCCCACCAGGTCGCTGGCGGCCATCATGGCCAGCGGCTTCTCGATCGGCTTGGCCTTTCCCTGGACCACCAGCACGTCGTTCTCGAACTTGACGAACTTCAGCCGGACGCTGCCGATCCGCACGGGGTCGTCGGGCTTCATCGCGGCCACGACCCGCCGCGCATCCTTCCAGAACGCCTGGATCAACAACAGTTCATCGGAATCCCATTCCAGTTGCCTGGACGAATCGGTGAGTTTCTGGTCCTTCCTCGCCGTGGCCAGGTGTTTGGCCGCCCCGGTGTAATCGCGTTTGGCCAGCAGGTCGTACCACGCCGACCGGTAGGCTTTCAGTGGAAGCTCGGGAATCTCGACCGGTTTAGGAGCCGGCTTCGGCTCGTCCTTGGTGGTCTTGGCCACCGCCTTGGGATCAATCACCAACTTGGCAGCCGGAGTCCTGGGCTTGAGCTTCTTCTTGTCGACCTTGGCAACGACCGGCCGCGGCGGGGCTGGGACCCCGACCACCAGGATGCCCCGATGGGGACGTTCGTGAAGCCTGACGATCAACAACCGGGCCCCGTCCCCGGGAGCCTCGCAATAGACCATCCAGCGTTCGTCGTCGCTGACGGCGAACTGTCGAGCCAGGGGATCATCAACGTAGTCGGGAAGTTCGAGTTCCGCGACGGTGTCGTCGCTGGCGAATCGCCCTCTCAGCGACGACCGCCGCCATCGGACCAGTGTTTTCCCATCGAAGGTGTACTGCCGGAGTCCATCGGCAGAGAGACAGGGCCTGGTCCCTGGCAACTCGAACGCCTCGGCCGGACCAAAGGCCTTTTCGACCTCGGACCGCGACGCGTGAAAACAGTTCGCCGATTCTCCGACCGACTCGACCCAGAACAGGTGCAAACCGCCACCCAGGACCTGTGCCGCAGTCCATCTCGGCGTGGTCTTGCGACTGGAGGCCAGCGGCCGCTTGTCATCGAAGGGACTCAGTGGACCTCCGCGGCTGGCGCCCCAGATTGCCGCCTTCTCGGGCACCGCGTAGACCAGCAGTCCCTTCACGGACACGCTGGGCGAAGCGCGGTGATCACGTCCCCGGGTGATCGGGACAAACTGTGGGTTGTCGAACTCGCTGAACGGACTCGGACGTGTCGCGTAGTAGACCCCCTGCCCGTCGGACCCGTCGGCGACGAACCACAGCGAGAGTCCGTCGGAGCTGAGCCAGGGATCACGCGAACGCCCCACGTCATTGATCGCTTCGATCGGCGTCGGTTGGCCCACACGCGGATCGGCGAACCAGCGGGTCGCCAGCAACACACTGGTTCCTGCACGAGGTGCCGAAAACACCACGTCGATCACCTTGGCCGCAACGGTCACCTGGCGGGTCTGATCCTGGAATCCCCGTCGGACCACCGTCACCGCGTGGGGGCCCTTGGCAGCGGTCACCACGCAGGGCGTCACCTGCAGCGCCCCGTCGGCGTCGCGGACCTTCTGATCGTCGACCAATACGGTTGCTCCCGGCGGGCTCGTCTCGACGCGGATCGTGCCGGTGGCCTGGGCCGCGGCAGGCAGGGCCACCGCCGGGGATCCGTCACCCGCATCGACCGCCGCGGCATCATCGACGCTCTCCGGATCATCGTTCCCACCGTCACCGCCTCCGACCACCAGCAACAACGCGACCGCGATCACGCCGAGGCCCCCGGAGATCGCCAGCGGCAGCCAGGCCGGGCGTTTTGTGTCCGTCGGATCCGAGCGTCTCTCCGCCGAGACCCGCCGCGTGGACTTCCTGCCGCGGTTACGGGACACCACCGGCGAGTCACTGACCTGGATTTCGGGAAGGCCCTCGGTGACGGAAGCCTCGATGGTGAACCGATGATCGCACCCGGGACAACGAGCGATCCGGCCCACGACCGACTGGTCAGGAAAGACCAGTTGACGCTGGCACTTCGGGCACGCTGTCGAGAGGCTGGACATGGCCGTTCAGTCCGGTGAGCGGTCGGTTCCGGGTCCATCGTAGGCCGTTTCGGACCGCTTTGCCACGGGCGACCGACCTCCTTCCGTTACAGCCGCTACAGCCGGACCGGCCGCGATGCGAGACACGTGGACCATACTTCTCCTGCCTCGATGCACTGGTAACATGGAGACGATCGACACGGCATTTTCGCCGTGCCGTCTCGCGTTCCCAACCCCTCTTGCACCCGGCCGATCCCATGCGCAGCGAATCGGAAACTCCGTTCCACGACGGGGACTTCACGATCCCCGTCGCCGGCCGCGTGCGCCGCCTGCCTCCCTATCTCTTCGGTCGGATCAACGCTCTGAAGCAGAGAAAGCGGGCCGAGGGAGTCGACGTGATCGACCTGGGCATGGGCAACCCCACCGACCCGCCCGATCCACTGATCCGCAGTAAGCTGGCCGAGGCGGTCGAGGACCCCCGCAACCACCGCTACAGCGTCTCATCGGGCATCGCCAATCTCCGTCGCGAGGTGGCCGCAAGGTACTGGAAACGGTACGGCGTGCGACTCGACCCCGACGACGAGGTGATTGCGTGCATCGGGTCCAAGGAGGGGTTCAGCCACATGTGCCTGGCCCTGATGGGACCCGGGGACACCGCGATCGTTCCCTCCCCCTCGTTCCCGATCCACGTCTATTCGGTGCTGCTGGCCAGCGGCAACGTGATCTCGCTGGACTGCCGCGATCCCGATGAATTCCTCTCGAACATCTCTTACGCCTGCCAGCACCTCGAACCCAAACCCAAGGTGGTCATCGTCAACTTCCCCCACAACCCGACGACGACCTGCATCGAGTCCGACTTCTACGTGGATCTGGTGCGTCTGGCCAAGCGGTTCGGGTTCCTGGTGATCAGCGACTTCGCCTACGCCGACATCTGCTTCGACGGCTACCAGGCCCCCAGTTTTCTCTCGGCCCCCGGAGCACTCGACGTCGGCGTCGAGTTCACCACCATGAGCAAGGGCTACAGCATGGCGGGGTGGCGGATCGGGTTCTGTACCGGAAACGCCGAGATGATCCGGGCCCTGGCCACGATCAAGGGCTACTACGACTACGGCATTTTCCAGCCGGTCCAGATCGCCGCCATCATCGCCATGCGTCACTGCGAGGCGGCGGTCGAAAGCGTGGCGGCCGAATACCAGGTGCGGCGGGACGCCCTGTGCGACGGGCTCGAACGGCTGGGGTGGGACGTGACGCGACCACGAGCCAGCATGTTCATCTGGACCCCGATCCCGGAGCCGTGGGCGGAGATGGGTTCGATCGAGTTTGCACTGAAACTGCTCGACGAAGCGGGAGTCGCCTGCAGTCCCGGCCGTGGGTTCGGCGAGGAGGGTGAGAACTTCCTGAGGCTGGCGATCGTCGAGAACTCGCAGCGGCTGAGGCAGGCCGTCCGCCAGATCGACCGCTGCCTGAAGAACGAGACCACGACCACCGGTTCCTGAACCGCGAGCCATCCCATGAACCAGCCGATCCCCGAACCGATCGATCCGGCCACCCTGCCCGGCTTGGCACACGGAGTGATCGCCGCCGACCGCTTCCCCTGCCTGGCCTCCATCGACGGCGACCGCCCCAGGCTGCGTCCCGTCTCGCCGGTCCGCACCGACGGCTTCACCGTTTACGTCGCCAACCTCCGCAGCTACGCCAAGACGGCCCAGATCGAGGCCAACTCGAACGTCGAACTGTGCTACGTCGATGACGGGCATGACCAGGTCCGGATCGCCGGACACGCCGAGGTGGTCACCGAACAGGAGGTCCTGGAAGAGATCTGGAACGACAACCCACTGCTGCGACAGTACCTCGGTTCGATCGACAACCCCGAACTGATCGTCTACCGGGTGGTGCCCGAAAGCGTACGATACATGCGGGAATGGGCACTGGAGTACCACGACGTGCCGGTGAATTCCTGACCGAACCATCCGTCGGCCAGGAGTCCGACTGATGTTGTCGTGTACACCGAAACGATCTCCTGTGATAGACTGAAGACGGACACGGATGAAGTCACCTGCGGAACCGTCCGATGCTCCATGACTCGCACATCTCCTCGACCGACTCCGACGTCGCCCGCGACGTCGTCCCGGCGACGGTCTCGATGGACCCTGCCATCGTCGAGCCCCCGGACGGCGAATTTCCCGATGTGTGGGGCGAGGGGACCAACAACCCGTGGCAGAACTGGCAGCCGAACGGGAACGCCGGGTCGGTTTCCGGTGTCGACGACGACGGGGTGATCGAGCTCGAACTGGTCGATTCCGAAGACGAGTTCGATAACGCCGGACGCCGCCTGGGCCTGGCCGGCACCGTTGTCAGCCTGCTGTTGCACGTCTGGGTCGTCTTCAATCTCTCCGGACTGTTCCTCGAACCCGATGACGGGGCGCCCTACGTGCCGCCGATCGAGACAACGATGAACGATCCGGTGGAAATCGAGGAGCCCGAGGAGACGATCGACTACGAACTGGCCAACCCCGACGAGCGGGAGCTGGAAGTCCGCGAGGTGATCAACTCGACCAGCGTCGGCGTCGCTCAGAACGACAACCCACAGCCCAAGGCTCCCCCGACTCCCGAACTCGAACGTCCTCCGACGGAACTGCAGCAGGTCGCCTACGACATCCCCGAGGGGATCGAGATCGATGACCGGGTCGTGGTCAAGGGAACCGTCGGCGAGGCCATCGTGCAGCTCGAATCGGCGCTCGACCTGGTCACCTGGGAAATCGCCAACAACCTGAAGGAACGCAAGGTGATGGTCGTCTGGATGCTCGACGCCTCGGGCAGCCTGGTCGGCCAGAGAAAACTGGTTCGCAAGCGGCTGAAGCGGATCTACGGAGAGCTGGATGCGCTGGAACGGGTCGGCCAGTTGCCGATGCGAGATCAGCCTCTGCTCTCGGCCGTGGTCTCCTACGGCCAGAAGACCACCTTCCTGACCAAGTCGCCGACCGATCAGTTCCCTGAAATCGAGAAGGCCTTCGGGATGCTCAAGGCCGACCAGAGCGGCCAGGAGAACGTCTTCACGGCGATGTGCCAGGTGATGAGCCTCTGGGGTCACTACCGCAACAAGCAGGGTCGCCAGATCATGCTGGTGGCGATCACCGACGAGGCCGGTGACGACCATGGCGCTCCGCTGGAGGTCGCCATCAACCGCTGTCGACGCAAGGGCGCCAAGGCCTACGTGATCGGCCCCGCGGCCCCGTTCGGAGCCCGCAAGGGCTACGTGCCGTACGTGGCTCCGGAAAATGGCAAGACCTACCAGTTGCCCGTCGACCTCGGTCCCGATGCGGCAATCCCCAGCCTGGTCCGACTGCCCTTCTGGTTCAGTGGCCCTCAGTACAATCGCCCGCCGCTCTCCTCGGGCTTCGCACCCTACGCCCTGGCTCGACTGGTCACCGAGACCGGCGGCATTTACTTCATGTCGAAGATGACAACGATGGCGGGCCTGACACCATTGGGCCAGTACGACGCCGCCGCGATGCGGCCCTTCGAGCCCGACTACAGCTACGCGTCGCCGGCCGAGTGTCTCAAGGACATCGCCAAACGACCGCTGCGGATGGCCGTCTACAACGCCTCAATCGCCAGCCGGCAGTTCCAGGCCAACAGCACGCCGAAGCTGAACATCCGCGTGACCCCCGGTAACTTCAAGCAGGTTGCCAGCGACGCCCAGAAATCGGTCGCCGAAAGCGGGTTGATGATCGACCAGATCCTGCAGGCCTACCCCCGCGGTATCGAGAACGCCTACGCCAACGAATTGTCTCCCCGCTGGCGAGTCGCCTTCGCCCTGTCCTACGGCCGGCTGCTGGCCCAGAAGGTCCGCTGCATGGAGTACAACTACGCCTGTGCCCAGTTGAAGAACGACCTGACGCCCCAGGACGTCGGCAGCAAGTCGAACCACTGGATCTTCCGACCCGACAGCAAGCTGAACTACGCGGCACCTTTCAAGAAGGTGGCCGCCGAGGCGACCAGGTGGCTCGAGACGGTGGTCAACGAGGCTCCAGGAACTCCGTTCGCCGTGATGGCCCATCGCGAACTGAAAGACCCTCTTGGGTTGAAGGTGATCCAGCGGTACGTGCCGCCGGTGCAGCGCCGACCCGGTCGCCCGAACGCCGTCGCGACACCGAACCGGCCGCGGGTGCTCTTCGCCAACAAGAAGAAGAACACCCCGCCACCGGCACCGAAACGGCCGAAACCGCCGAAGCTGCCCAGGCTCTAGCAGCCTCCGGTCACCTGTGGCTGGTCCGCGGGCATTGCCAGCGACCGGGCCGCAATCTGCTCGGACAGCACCTCGTTATAGGCGAACAACGCCGGTGTCCCGCCGGTGTGGACGAAGACAACCGGTTCTTCGGGGTCAAGCTGGCCCGAGCGAATATGGTCGATCAACCCGGCCAGGGCCTTGCCGCTGTAGGACGGGTCGACCAGGATCCCTTCGGTCCGCGCCAGCACGGCCATCGCCTCCAGGCATCCCGGAGTCACCACGCCGTAGTCGGGGCCCACGAACTCCTCGAACAATTCAATATCGTCATCCACGAATGACGCCTCGACACCGATCCGTTCACCGGCCTCGGTCGCGATCTTGGCCATGTCGGCACGCGTGTCCCAGGGCCAGACGATCGGAGCCACGTGGCGGACCGGGTACCGGGCACCCAGTGCCGCGGCTGCCAGCACCATGCCGGCACCGGTGGAACCGGCCGAACAGCCGTAGACGGCCTGGGGAGTCCAGCCGCCGGCGTGGGTCTCGAGTTGGCCGTCCTCGCGAGCCTGCTCAATGATCTCGACCAGGCACAACACGTAACTGACCGCCGCCAGGCTCTTGACCGTGTAACGGTCCCACTCGTAAACATTGCGACCCGCCCGGCGGTACTCGTCGGCCACCTCGGCGATTCTCGCATCGACCTCCGGTCCCACCTGACCGTCGATGATCTCGACGTGAGCCCCGACCAGGTGATCCAGCAACAGGTTCCCCTGGACCAGGTCCGGCCCATCGGCCGGCTTGCCGCGGCCCAGCACAAGGTGGATGTCCAACCCCGCCTTGGCACAGGCAGCAGCCGTCTGGCGGCAGTTGTTGCTTTGGACCCCGGCTCCCCAGACCACCAGTTCGGCACCCTTTTCCAGCGCGTCGGCGATCAGGAACTCGTTGTGACGGGTCTTGTTGCCACCGAAAGCCAGCCCCGTGCAGTCGTCCCGCTTGATGTAAACGGGAGGACCGCCGATCGCCTGGGTGAACCGCGGCAGGTACTCCAGCGGAGTCGGCAGGTGTCCAAGTGAAAGGCGGGGCAACCTGTCGACCCGCTCACGCAATTCGTCCGTTGTCAGTGTCGTCTCGACCTGGGCCATCACCAATCCTCCAACCAGATGCCATCAACCAATCCAGGAACGGGTCGTGCGCGAGCCGCCTACTTGATCTCGACGATCCAGATGTTGCGGAAACGGACAGGGTCACCGTGGTTCTGCAGGTACAGGGCCCCCGGCTTCTCGTCGTTCTGACCGCCTCCGGCGGTGACCTTCAGCGTCAGCTTGTCGTGGATCACCACGCCGTTGTGACGGATGGTCGTCACGGCCGGAGCCACTTTCTTGCCCGCCTTGTCGAATTTCGCCGCGGTGAAATCGACGTCGTAGGTCTGCCACGACAGCGGAGGCAGGCACATGTTGACCTTCGGACGGGCGACCTTGTAGATGCCACCACACTCATTATCGAGACCGGCCAACCCGAAACTGTCCAGCACCTGGCATTCGTACTGGTCCAGCAGGTACATGCCGCTGTTTCCACGGCCCTGGCCGCGGGCATATGGCATGAACGGCGTGCGAAATTCCAGGTGCAGCTTGAAGTTGGAGAACTTCCGCTTGGTACGGCCGCCGACATTCAGCAATCCCCCGGCCTCGATCTTTCCACCCTGGAAGTGATCCGCAGTGCTGCCGTCAAACAGCACCACCGCCCCCTTGGGAGCCTTGGCCTCGAGAGTCGACGACTTTCGCATCACCTTCTTCGCCTGGTACTTGACGTCGTCCTCGGCGGTCCCGCTGAAGACACCACCGGCCACCTGGCCGGTGAAATTCTTCCCCTTGAACGTGACCTTGCCGTCGGATGTCTTGCCCTTGAGCTTGGTTCTGGTCTTGCCGTCCCATCCGGCACCCGGCAGTCCACCGGCGTACAGCACCGCATCGAATCCGCCCTTGCCCAGTGCGATCACCTGGATGCCCAGCTTCCGCTCCTTGCCGATGGTCCCGACGTACTCGCCCTGAACCGCAAAATCGGGACCGGCCGACTTGGCATCAAGGAACGAGGTCTTGGCGTTCTGGGCCTGGGCCGAGAATGTCGTGATCGCCAGGATCACGGCGGCGGTCAGCAGGTGTCGGGTCTTCATCGGTGCGATCTCCGGTGTGTGCGTGAATCTTCTGATGAGAATGTCCGGCCAGAGCGTCCACAGCTTACTCCGACGCCAAGAGGGACTCCAGCAAGGCAGCCGCCCCGGCTCAGGCCACCGCCGTCAGCGCCTCGACCACCAGTTGATCGTCTTCGGACAGCACGCTGCGAAGATCGACCAGGACGCGGTCGTGCTGGATCCGGGTGAACATCCTCACCGGGCCCGTTCTCAGCCGCAGTGACAGTTCATCGGCCGAGATCTCCGAGTGCTCGACAGCCAGCACAGCCGTGGGCATCTCGGCCCCCGGCAGGGATCCTCCACCCACCAACGCCGTCTCACGAGCCGCCTCGACAGCCAGGCTCTCGACACCCCCCAGGCTCACAGCCAATGCCTCGGCACGGGCCACCAATTCACTCTCGGTCGCAGCCAGCAGTCTCAACACCGGCACTTCGCTGATTGCCTCGCCGCGGCGATAGGCATCCAGCGTCGCCGCCAGGGCCGCAAGTGTCAGCTTGCCAACCCGCACGGCCCTCGCCAGCGGGAACTGCCGAATCGGCTCAACGTACTGTCTCTTGCCAAGGATGATCCCGGCCTGTGGCCCGCCCAGCAGCTTGTCCCCGCTGCCCAGCACCACGTCGGCACCGGCCGCCAGGCTCTCGGCAAACGTCGGCTCTACGGGCAACCCGAACTGTGCCACGTCGACCATCGCCCCGCTGCCGATGTCGTCGATGGCCACCAGCCCGTGCTCGTGAGCCAACGGTGCCAGCAGATCAATGCCCGGCGTGTCGGAGAACCCGATGACCTTGTAGTTGGAGGTGTGCACGTGCATGATCGCCACGGTCTCGGGACCAATCGCCTCGGCGTAGTCGTTCACGCTCGTCCGGTTGGTGGTGCCAACCTCGCGAAGCACCGCGCCCGAAAGCTGGAAGATCTCCGGCAACCGGAACGAGCCCCCGATCTCGATCAACTGGCCTCGTGAGATGACCACCTCGCGGCCGGCGCACAACGCCTGCAGGGTCAACAACGTCGCGGCGGCGTTGTTGTTGACCACCACCGAGTCCTCGGCTCCGCACAGTGCCTGCCAGGCCGCCTGCAACTGGTGGCCGCGGTAACGACGCTCGCCGGTTTCGAGATCGACTTCGACGTTGCCGGCTCCACCGAGATCATCCAACGCCTTGCGGGATTCGGCCGAGAGCGGTGAACGCCCCAGTCCGGTGTGCAGCACCACGCCCGTCGCGTTGACCACCGGATCAAAGCGTCGCAATCCGGCAAGTTGCGAACGTCCCAGCACTCCATCGATCACCCGTTCGCCCAGTGATTCTCGCGACTCGCCGCATTCGTCCTCGCCCTGGGACACCAGCCAGTTCCGCACCTCTTCCAGTGACTCGCGAATCCACTCGACGACCGCATCCCGACCCGACTCGTCGATCAATCCGGCCATCCGGCCATCGTCGACCAGTTCGGTCACCGGCGGCAGGGTCCTGAGCAGTTCCTGGTGCGACATGTTCACTGTCCTGTTTTCTTGCCACCGAACCGGTCGACGAACGAATTTCTCAGCGCAAAGCCGTCATCAATTTCGGCCCGGGCACCCGGACGTCGCCCTGCCGCACGGTGATCTCGACCTCGTCATAGTACTCGCAAAGTGGCACAGCGAACTTGCGGCTGATCCCCCACGCCTCACGCAATTGCGACATCGTCACCTCCTCCTCGTCGGCGAACACGTCCGCACAGACGCTGCGTCCCTGTTCGATCGCGGCGGGGTCGAAGTGAAGTTCGTCGGAAACGGCCACCACCAGGCCCTCTTCGACACACAGAGACAACAACGCCTGCAACTGGTCACGCGACTGGCCAAGCGATTCGCAGAGTTCCTTGAAGGTGGGAGGCGTCAGGACGGCGGCCTGGACCTGTTCGAGCAAGGCATCCCGGGCGGCTCGCTGGGCCTTGGTCAACTGGACCTGGGCATCGGCGGGGCCGAGGTTGCTGCCGGTGGCGACCAGTTCTCCCGAGGAGACCAGGTGAGCCAACACGGCCTCCAGCAGTGCCGGTCTCAGGATCTCGCGGCAGGCCGAGGCAACCGTGGCCCGCGGCAGGGTCCGCCGGGGCTGCCGTTTTTCAAGTTCTTCCCGGATCGTCTTCATCACGGTCCCGGCCAGCGCCCCCAGCCTCTCGGCGTGGATCGGGATCAGCCGATCACCGGAACCGACGCGGACAATCGTCCCGTCATCGGTCAACTCGTCAACCAGTTCCTCGTAGCGTCGACTCCCGACACCGGCTCGCCACAACGCGGCCAGCGGGGTCTCGGGAATGTCGTCCAGCGTGGAAACCAGCCCCGAGAGACGGGCGCGTTCGTCTTCCTGGTCCAGTGCCGCCCCGGCGAGCTGGAGATCCCGGATCCGCTTGCCGACGGGCAGCCAGGGATCCAGCACGCGTCCTCCGGCGACGGTTAGCGCGGGCGATACACGCCGAAGAATGAAACGTTGAGCGTGTGCGGCCACGATGTCCTCGGCCAGCCGCAGCTCGGCATAACCCCGCTCGCCGGGCTTCAACTGTCGCCCCTTGAGCATCACGCGGGCAGGGACCTCGCGGGTGCCAATGTGCAGGTTCAGTTCCATCCGGTCCTTCAGCTGCAACGGGGAACTCGAGAGCAACTTCAGGTCGACCAGCAGCCGCCGGGTCGGCTGCAGCAGTCCGGCGGTGGCCAGTTCGACGCCGCGGGACACCTCGTCATACTTCACACCCGCCAGGTTGATCGCCGTGCGTTGCCGAACACCGGCGTCGTCGGAATCGGCGCCGTGGTTCTGCACGCTGCGAACCCGCACCTCGCGGCCCTCGGGCCACAATTCCAGCGTATCTCCGGCACTCACCTGGCCGCTGATCACGCTGCCGGTGACAATCGTGCCGTGACCCGGCAGCGAGATGGCCCGATCAACCGGCATGCGGAACACAGGCTCACTCTCGGGCAGCTTCACCCCGCGGGCCGCCTCGAGCAACGTCTCCTTGAGTGTCTCGATCCCCTCACCGGTCTCCGAGGAGACAGGCACCAGCGGAGCCCCCTCCAGAAACGTACCGGCCATCGTCTCCTCGATCTCGGCCTCCACCAACTCCACGAAATCCGGTTCGACCAGGTCGATCTTGGTGATCGCCACCACGCCGGTGCCGATTCCCAGCAGGTCCATGATCTCCAGGTGCTCCCGGGTCTGAGGCATCACCCCGTCGTCGGCTGCGATCACCAGCAACGCCACGTTCACCCCGGTGGCACCGGCCACCATGTTCTTGACGAACTTCTCGTGTCCGGGGACGTCGATCAGCCCGAACTGGAACCCGTCGGCCTCCCAGTGGGCGAAACCCAGGTCGATCGAAATGCCGCGGGCCTTCTCCTCCGGCAACCGGTCCGTATCGACACCGGTCAATCGCCCGACGAGTCGGGTCTTGCCGTGATCGATGTGCCCGGCGGTGCCGATCAGGATGTGTTTGACCGACGTGACCGGATCAACCGAATCGGTGAGGGCGGGATCGCTGGCGGACATGGCGTGGGCCAGCCAGAATGAGAAAACAGGCGGGGTTGGTTCCTCGATTCTCGAGCATGAACAAACTGGCCGCAAGAGCCGAGCAGGAGAGGTCGATGAGCAGTCGGGCAGAAACCGAGTACCGGTACGAGAAACTGACGTGGCCGGAGATCAATGACGCGGTCGCCGAGCGGCAGATCTGCATCCTGCCCTGCGGTGCCGTGGAACAGCACGGGCACCACCTGCCACTGGATGTCGACCTGGTCTGCCCCGGTGGCGTCGCACGGGGCTGTGGTGAAGCGATGCCCGAGAAGGTGCTCGTGCTGCCGACGATCGCCTACGGCTACACCGGCCACGTGATGGACTTTCCCGGCACGATCAACACCAACTACGAGACGTTCATCCGCCAGGTCACCGACGTCACCCGATCACTGGCCTACCACGGCTTCAAGAAGATCATCCTGCTCAACGGCCACGGCTCGAACATGCCCAATCTCGACCTGGCCGCCCGCCGGACCAACCTCGAAACCGACGCTGAGTGCGTCCTGATGGCGTGGTGGAACCTGCTGACCGTCGACAAGGACTTCCTGCCGGGGTGGCGGGAAAGCAAGTTCCCGGGCGGATGCTCGCACGCGGGAGAACTCGAAACCTCCCTGTACCTGTACCTGGCCGAGGACGACGTCCGGAAGGACAAGATCAAGAGCGGCACGATCAAGATGAACGACGAGGAGAACGACTTCAACTGGGTCGACCTGTTCGCCGCCGGCCCCG
>DLVV01000251.1:18177-25343 GCA_003445035.1 Planctomycetaceae bacterium
GGGACGGTCGAAAAGGGACAGGCGGCCTGGGAAGAGGCCGTCAAGCAACTGTGCCGGTTCGTGGATTACTTCCGTGACCGGCCCAAGGACACCAGGCACCGCGAGCAGAAACCCGAACCGTCTATGCCGATCCCCTGGAACCAACGTCACGAGATCGACTGAGTCCCTTCCATGCCCAACGTTCACGTCTCACTGGCTCACCGCAGCTACGACATCGCGATCGGCCACGGACTGCTGGCCGAGACTTCGGCGCGGTGCCTGGAGTGGTGCGGGCTCGATGCGGCCGGGTCGGCACTGATCGTCACCGACGCCAACCTGGCCGATTCGCACGCCGCGACGGTTGCCGCGGGATTCGAAGCCGACGGATGGCTGGTGAATCGACACGTGCTCGAGCCGGGGGAACCGTCCAAGTCGCTCGCGGCGGCTGAATCGATGTTCGACTCGCTGGTCGCTCTGCCGGCCGACCGTGGCACGCTGGTGGTCGCCGTCGGCGGCGGCGTGGTGGGTGACGCGGCGGGGTTCGTCGCAGCCACCTACGCCCGGGGCATCCGCTTCGTCCAGGTTCCCACCACGCTGCTGGCCCAGGTCGACAGCTCCGTCGGCGGCAAGGTCGCCGTCAATCATCCCAGGGCCAAGAACCTGATCGGGGCCTTCCACCAGCCGGCCGGTGTGCTGATCGATACCACCACGCTGGAGACGTTGCCCGAGCGGGACTACCGCAGCGGATTGGCCGAGGTGATCAAGTACGGGGTGATCCTGGACGCGGAGTTCTTCGACTACCTCGAACAGCACGTCGAGGGGCTCGACGGCCGGGACCGCGAGGTGCTGGCCCACGTGATCGCCCGCAGCTGCGAGTTGAAGGCCGAGGTGGTCGAACAGGACGAACGGGAAACCACCGGCGTGCGAGCGGTCCTCAACTACGGACACACATTCGCCCACGCCTACGAGGCCCTGGCCGGATACGGCGAACTGCTGCACGGCGAGGCGGTGGCAATCGGGATGATCCAGGCCAGCCGGCTTGCCGAACGGCTCGGCCGGATCGATTCGACCATGACCGATCGCCAGATCCGGTTGCTCGAGCAACTCGGCCTGCCCGTAGCCCCCCCGGCCGAACACGATACCGGAGACATCCTGGCCCGGATGCGGCTCGACAAGAAAACCACCGGGGGTCGGCTGCGGTTCGTGCTGCCCAGTCGCATGGGCCATGTCGAACTGGTCGACGACGTGCCCGAGGAACTGGTGCGAGAACTGATCTGATCACAACCTGCAGTGATCAGGATTCCCAGTTTTACTCGGTCGGCTCGCGGTCGTTGGCCAGCACCGGGATCGTGCAGTTGACCAGCAACCAGGTCAACGCGCAGGCGACGTAGGCTGAGCACGCCACCCAGAAGACAACCCGCCAGCCATGCACGTCGGAGATGTACCCGTAGACAGCCGGGATCCCCATGACGATGGCGCTGGCCACCGAGTTGTTAAAGGCAAACACCGACGCGGTGGCCCGGCCGCCGATATCGGTGATCGTCCCCCACCGCGTCGTCAGGCTGATGTCGGCGAACAACTTGACGACGAACAGCATGCCACAGAAGACATAGGGATCGTCGTAGAAGAAGACGATGCCGGCGGCCAGCGTGATCGCAGCCAGGAACTTGCCGGTGAAGCCGATCAGGCTGCGAACCCAGCGACGGCTGCCGGTCCGGCGGATCAGCCAGTCGTTGAGATACCCGCCGACGATTCCCCCAGTGACCCCACCCAGCAGCGGCAGGGCAGAGTAGATGCCCATCTCCTTGAACTTCAGCTGGTACTCGGCGACCAGGAACAAGGGGATCCAGTGCGAGTAGATGTGGTCGGCGATCGAACTGAAAGTCGAAGAGGCGTTGACCGCAACCAGGTTGAGGATCGAACGACGGTCCATCTGGCGGACCAGTTCGCTGATCTTCAGCGGCTTTTCCTGCTCCTGCTGCGAACCGCCGGCGACCAGGTCAGCCTCGGCCTCGTTCGCCCACGGGTGCTCGGCCGGGGAATTGCGGAACAGGGCCAGGAAGGCCAATCCGTGGGTGATACCGACACCAGCCAGGATGTACAGTGCCAGTTGCCACTTGAGTCCCATGACCCCGATCATCACCGTCATCAGCAGCAGGTTGGCTGACAGGCCACCCAACCGACCGGCAGCCACGCCGATCCAGCCCTGGGCGGTGGTCCGGACACTCAGGGGAATCCACGACCGGGTCAGGCGGCCCACCAGGGAAAACACGCCAGCCTGTCCGGCTCCCAGCAGGGCCCGGGCGGCATACAAGATCTTTATATTGGGTGCCCAGGCATGCATCGCCAGAGACACCGACCACAACAGGATCAGCCCGCCCAGCAACCAGTGCACGCCGGCCACATCTCCCCACAACCCGGTCGGAAACTGTGCTCCGAAATAGGTCGCCCCAAACACGGCATCCATGTATCCCAGTTCGGTGTTGCTGACATCCAGTTCCTCCTTCAGAAACGGCTTGATCAGCGCAAACGAATAGCGATGCAGGTACAGCATCCAGCTGGTGCCGAAGCCCAGCACGAACACCATGTAACGGACGCGCGTCGGGCGTTCACCCGGCACGAAAATCGGGGGGGCACCCGACGGATCATGCGGACTCGTCACCACCAATGACCTCGAGCTTTTTGGTGCAGTCGACGAACAGCCAAGAGAGTGAGGAGATGAGGTAGATCACTCCGAGGAAAATGAACAGGGCGTTCCATCCGGATCCGTAGTCACGGTAGTCGTAATCAAGGGTGATCTGCGATGCCGCAGGCTCGCGAGACCAGACCAACCGGATCCGGCCACGCATGGCATCAAAGCGACAGAGATTGGCCTGCAGTGCCTCGGGAACCGGTTCGCCATCGATTGCTGAGACGAACGCGTTCTCACTGGTCACCCTGAACTGCCAGTCAACGCCGTCCTCGGTGACAAGCCTCCCACCGGACTGATCCGCAACCAGGTTTTTATGAGCGGTGTCCTGGTAGCTCACCTTCCACAAATCCAACCGAGCGTCATGACTTTCAGCGGTCAAGGGATGGGAAGCCACCGATTCCGATTCGATCGGCAACTGCTGGCTGTACCACAGGATGATGCCACCGATGACCGGTCCGGCCACGAAACCGGCAATGCTACCGACGGTATTGACCGAGGCAAACACGCTGGCGGCATTCCGACCGGCCAGATCGGTGACCGTTCCCCACACGGTCGGCTGGCTCCAATCGCCAAAGAACTTGACCAGGAAGAAAAAGCCAACAATGACAACCGCAGAATCGAATCCGAGACTGGCGAACATGAAAACGGTCGCCAACAGCTTGCCAACCATCCCAATCCAGCTGCGAGCCCAGCGACGGTTGCCACCCCGGGCGATCAGCCAGTTCTGGAGTGTCCCACCCAGCATGCCACCGATCGCTCCACCGACCAGGGGAAGAGCGGACATCCAACCGGCCGACTTCATATCGGCCCCTTTGACCACCAACAGGAACAGAGGGATCCAGTTGGTGTAGATGTTGTCAGCAAAGGCACTGGTGAACTGCTGGATGTAGAACATCCACATGTTGCCGCTCCGCAACACGCTCCCCCATTTCAATCGACTCCCGGTCGCTTCCGACACCTCGGGATCATCCCCGGTCACCAGGTCCACTTCGGCCTCGTTGGCCATCCAGTGATCCTCTGGCCGATTGCGGAACAGAAACAGGAACACAAATCCGAAGAGAACGCCGATCACCATCAGGACAACCAGGGACTGACGCCAGGTCAGTTCCAGCCACCCCATCAGAACCGTCCCGAAGAGAATGAAGGAAACCGCTCCTCCACCCCGGCCAAAAAACGTGGCGATCCATCCCTGGACCGAGGTTCTCACCGACATGGGAAACCAGAGCTTGCTGATCTTGGTGAGCGTGGGATAACAGCCAGCCTGCCCGGCCCCGAACATCAACCTCGCCAGGACCATCGTGGTGTATCCACCCGCCAGGGCCACCAGCCCCATCGACAACGACCACGCCAGAATGATCGAACCAAGAAGCCCGTGAGGCCCGAACCAGTCACAGAGGATGCCCGAAGGAATCTGGCCCATGCCATAGGACACGGTGAAGAGACTGTCGAGCCATCCGAGTTGCACCTCCGACCAACCGAACTCGTCACGGATGTCAGCCTTGATGAAACCCCACGAATAACGGTGAAGGTAGAGGACAAAGGACGAGCCACAGGCCAGCGCAAATATCAACCATCTCACGCGAGTCGGCTTGTCACCGACAGGCCCGGACAGATTCTCAGACGAGGGAGTCGACATCGGAAAGGCTGTGAGAAGGTGCGGAACGAAGCGGCCGCACTGTCGGTCTTTGCACGCCGGAATGCAAGCCTCTCACCAGCGCTCAACCGGGCCGTTGGGCACCTTGATCAGCGCCGTGGCAACCTCCCCCCGGCGGGTCCCGTGCCGTCGGCGAACCTGTTCAACGATCTCGTCGAATTCGCCGAACGATTCGAACCGCCGCAGGCGGTCCTCCAGGTCCTCGGGAATCCCCAACCGGACTCCGTACCAGGCGGCGAACTTGCGAAACAGCACGCAGCTGTATTCCTCGTGCTGTTCGACCATCAGCTCAAAGTGACGGACCAGGAACGCGACCTGCTCATCGACGCTCGGCTGCCACGACGGATCTTCTCCCGCCAGCGCGCGTGCGAGGCGAACAAACAGCCACGGATCGAGCATCGCCCCACGGCCGATGGCCACCGCGTGGCAACCTGTCGAGCGTCTCATGTGGAAGGCGTCTTCTACGGTTCGCACGTCCCCGTTGCCCACAACCGGGATCCGTTCCACCGCCTCGACGGTCTGACGAATCCCCTCGTGATCCACCTCGCCGGTGAATCCCTGCGAGCGGGTGCGGCCGTGGATGGTGATCGCCGCCGCCCCTTCCTGTTCGAAGGCTCTCGCCAGGGCCGGTGCCGTGATCTGGTCACGGTCCCAGCCCAGCCGCATCTTGACCGTCACCGGGACGTCCACGGCGGCCACCACCCGCGACACGGTCTCGCACGCCCCATCGGTGTCGCACATCAGGCGAGCCCCTCCGCCCTGGCTGTTCACCTTCGCCATCGGGCAGCCCATGTTGATGTCGATCCCCTCGTAACCGTGGTCGGCCAGCCAGGACGCCGCCTGGACCAGCTCGTCCACTCGTCCGCTGAAGATCTGTACCGACAGCGGACGGTCCTCCGGAGACGTCTCGATCAGGTCCAGCGCCTTCTGCCGACCGGACAGCAGGGTCGAGGCCTGCACCAGGTCGGTCGTCGCCAGCCCCACACCCCCCAGTTCGCGGATCATTCGCCGGAAGGCCAGGTGCGTGTAACCGGCCAGCGGGGCCAGGAAATACCGCGACGGCAGGCTCCGCGATCCGACCGTCACGGTCGGTTCGTCGTCGATCAGCACTCCGGTTCCTGTGGTCTCAGTCGACATCGATTCCCAGCTCGTCCAGCATCTCGGCCACCGCCTCGGTCGGTAACCCGACCACGTTGTCCGTACTCCCCTCGACTCTCTCGATCGCCTCACCAGCCCGGCCCTGGATCGCGTAGCCCCCGGCCTTGCCCACCGACTCGCCGCACTCCAGGTAACTTTCCAGCCACTCCGGATCCTGGTCCCGAAACGTCACCTGCGATTCTACCACCCGCTCGCGGATGAGTCCCGATCCACTGACGACACAGATCGCCGTCGCGGCGGTGTGTGTGCGACCGAGGTAATGATCTCGAAACCACTCCCTGACGACATCCTGCCAGTCCGGTTCCGGTGGCTGACCCAGCACCCCGAGTGCTCCACCGGGCAGGGAAACAACGATCACCGTATCGGCAGACAGAACCGCGGCGATACCGTCGGCACGTCGTTGGGCCCCCAACTGCAGCCGGACATCGTCGGCCTTGGCCCGGGCGATCTCGAGCAGGCGACGATGGATCGACGGCCGATCATCGGTGTCGTCAAACCCGGCCTCCTCGACCGACGACGGCGGCAGCACCTCGATCCGTTCCTCGCCGACCAGTTGAGCCAGCAACTGGCGACGTCGGGGCGAGCGGCTGCCCAGGACAATCCGCGGCAGGAAATCTGACATCACCGGTCGGTCTTGAGCAACGGCCCCAGCACCTTTGAGAAGGCCTCGGCCTGCCTCATGAATCCCAGGTCGTTGGGGTGTGAACTGTCGACTGTCGCCTCACCGTCGTCACCAAGCAGGTCAGCTCCCGGCAGGTAATGCAACCTTTGCACCCCGTCGCGGCGCAGGTTCTTGTACGCGACGGCCAAGGCCCGCCAGTTCCCTTCGTTTCGCTTGCGTTTGCTGTCGACCAGGAACGAATCCGCATAGCGACGGCCCTCGACCAGCACGATCGGGGTCTTTGGACGGGCTTTGCGGAGTCGTTGCACGAACGGCTCGACTCGCGACGCCACCGCCTGGGCATTCATGTTCGGCAGGCAGTCGAGTACGTAGACAGCCGGATCGAGCTGGGAGAGCAGGTCTGCCAGTTCGATCTCCATGTGTCCGTTGCCCGAGAAGCCGAGGTTGATCACCGGTCGCTCGTAACGGCGACCGAGAATCGCCAGGTGGGTCATCCCCGGTCGCGATGCGCAGGCCCCCTGGGTGATCGAGGTGCCGTAGAACAGGATCGGCTTGAGATGGGATTCGGGCCGGGCCGGTGCCTTGCTGATTGACGTCCCTTCGGGAACCCCGATCTCGACCGACGTCACGCCGTTGTAGAGCGGCAGGTACAGCATGTACTCGCGGCGTCCCTCGGAAATCCCCGTGACGAGCCGCACCGAGTTGGTCGGAGTCTCTCTCGGGAACCCACAGGCCAGCCAGCGCCAGCGAGCCTTGGAATCCCGGACGTACAGGTCCACACCACTGACCCCGGTGGCCGGCATGTGTGGCAACGCCAACCGGCTGCGACGCAACGTCCAGCGGGCGTGAAGAGTGGTCGCGGTGGTCACGAACCGCACACACATCCCGGCCGAATCCTGGCTGAGAGTCCACACCGGCCGACGAACCAGCTTCTCGGCCGTTGCCGGCAGGCGATCAAAGTACGACTTGGTCTTTTCGAATCCCCGGCCCTCGACACCGAGCGTGCGGATATCGGTCCAGGCGATCTCCTGGGCCGACAGGGATGGAGTGACGACGGCCAG
>DLVV01000051.1 GCA_003445035.1 Planctomycetaceae bacterium
CCACGCCAACCTGAAACTGGAGGGGCAGCGACTGGGATACAGTTACCAGTCTCCGCGTGTTTCCGGCAAGCTGCGGATCGGACGTCGTCCGTCCCGGCTCTCGGCCGAATCGCTGACCGTCGCGCGGCTGGATCGCGAAACGCTCTCCGCCCACCTCGAATCGCATCTCGACATTCAGGGTGGCGGAGCCCGCCAGGTGGTCATCGACTTGCCCGAGTGGGCCGGGGAGGATCTGCGGTTCCGGTTGCTGGGTTCGGCGAATCGGATCGTCGAACAACTGCCGGCTTCGCCCGTCGATGGACGTCGTCGCTGGACGCTGAAACTCGACAAGTTTGTCCGCAACCGGCTGTCACTGTCTGTTGATCTGACGTTGACGCGCGAGATGGTGACCGATGGCGGGTCCGGGTTCCGGTTGCCGGCCCTGGCGGTGATCGGTGCCGACCGCGACAACGGTTTCGTGGCGATCGAGGCTGCCGACGATCAGCAGGTCGACGTGACGGCACTCGAGCAGATGGTGGCCGATGGGGACCGAGCGGCGGGGCTGGCCGAGATCGATCCGATCGACCTGCCTGCGACGCGATACCGTCCGCGGGAAAGGATCGTGAAGGCTTATCGCTACCTGGTCCCCGGGTACCACGTCACGCTGGGCGAGGCCCGCTTCGATCACGGCAACGTGGCCCGGGCCGTCTGCCACGCCAGTACGGTGACCAGTGTCCTGGCCCGGACCGGAGAAATGCAGCACCGGGCGTCGTTTGATCTGACCGCTGCCGGCGTGCAGAGCCTGCTGGTCGACCTGGGCGGACGACCCGGGGAGCAACGGTCGTTGTGGGCGGTCACGGTCGACGGGAAGCCGGTCAAGGCGCACCAGCAGCAGAGTGACGTCGACCAGGCCAGCATGATCTTCGTGGTGGGCTGGCCGGTTGATGCCCTGGGAGCCGGTCGCCACTCGCTGGAGGTGTTCTACCGTTCAAAGGTCAAGTCGGTGCGGAGATCGGATCGGCTGGTCCAGGATGCCCCAGTGGTGTCGCTGGGCAGGGGGTCGCAAGATCCTCGTCCGATCGAAGTGCTCGAACAACACTGGGTGCTGCACCATCCGTGGCAGACCCTGGTCGTGGAGTCCGATGGCCGTTTTGTTCCCAGCGAGGACCTGAGCCAGGTCAGTCTGCTGGGAGCCCTGAAGGACTCGATGCGAAATCTCTCGCCCACCAATCTGCTCTCACGACTGACAGTGCTGTTGATCGTCACCGGGGTGATCGCTGTGCTGACACTGGCGTTTCGACGTCGTCGGTTTGTGGGGTTGGTGGCCGGCACCGCCGTGCTGCTGGTGCTGGGGACGGTGTTGCCCTACATGCTGTTGACGGCACAGCCTCAGACGGCCTTCAGAAATGACTCCGTGGAGGCAATGGCCGATTCCGTGATGATGGCTCCACCGTCGGCTCCGGGGTCGGCAATCAGTTCCGATGCCGTGACCAGGAAAGGCGACACCTTGGTGATGGAGAGAATGGGTGCCGCGGGCGGCATGGGAGGGGGTGCAGCTCCACCGCCGGGTGGTTCCGAGCAGTTGGACAGGCTCACCGAGACCGAGCAGAGTCCGCCTGCCGAGAATGCTGCGAAGCCTGGTTCGGACAACGATCGGCCTCGGGATGTTGCCAAGTTGGCCGAGCAGGGTCCCACCGATAGTCCAAACCTCGACCCGGTGACAACGACCGTAGACGAATCGTCTCAGGTTGAAGTCGCCGAAACGGCGAAAGAGAAATCCGAATCCGCCAGGGGTGCGGTGATGTCACTGGCGCTGGACCTGAGACCACCGGCGGGAACCGTGGCACGAAAATTCCACTTCCTGGGCAGCCGCGAGCCTGGCGAGACCTCTGACCTGGACATTGCCTACCAGGATGTCGAGTCACAGACGACCGGCCGAATCTTTTTCATTGTGCTGGTGGTGATCGCCTGCTGGTTCTCCAGGCGTCGTCCCGCCGTTGAAAGGTCGGTGGCGGTGATTGCCGCACTGATCGGGCCGCTGGCCCTGGTCACCGTCCTGCCGGTTTCGTGGCACATTTTCCTGGACGGTCTCTTCCTGGGCGCTGTGGCGGGCTCGGTGCTCTGGATGGCGGTGGCTGCGATCGGGCGGGTGGGAGGTGGCTGGGGATGGCTTCGAGCCAACCTGACCCGCGACATTTTCCGGTTTGGCAGCGGATTGTGGCTGGCCGTTTCACTGCTGTCGCAGTCGGGCTGGACTCAGGTGAAGGTCCCGTTGAAACCGCAACCACGGTCCCAACCCGTATCGCAAATCCGCCAGCGACCAAGTCCGCCGGCACCGCCGGTGGTGCGACCGCTGGAGATCATCCCCGTCGAACCGGGACAGGATCCCCGTGAGGCGAATCGTGTCCTGGTTCCCCGGAACGAGTTCCTGCGGTTGTGGAACCTGGCTCACCCCGATCGCCAGGTCCTGGCTCCTGCGCCACGGTCCGGCGTGGTGGCTGATGCCTCGTGGAGGGCTCGCGTTCTTCCGGCTGCCAACGGTGTCGGTCCTCGGATCGCCTTGCGGGGGAACCTGCAGATGTACAGTTTTCGCGATGGCCAGGTCGTGTTGCCGATCCCCATCGGTGCGGTTGCCGTTGTGGGCGGCCGGCTCAACGGCCAGCCCGCTCCGATCGTCACCCGGGCCAAGTCCAAAGCTCAACCCCTGGCGGTGGTTCTCAACCGGCGGGGGGCTCATCGCCTGGAAATCGACTTCGAGGTGCCACTGGTCCACACCGGGCCCGCTGGTCGCTTCTCGGTGACCCTGTCCCCGGTCCCCGTAGGCCGGTTTCGGTTCGACCTTCCTGATCGCAACCTGCTGGTGCGGGTCAATGGGTCTTCGACCCGTCACCGTCATCTCGTGGCCGACGGGAACGAGTCGATCGAGTTGGGTGTGGATGCCGGTGGTCCGCTGCAGGTCGCCTGGCAGCCGAAACAGGCGGCCGACGCAGCTGATGGGCTGGTGCAACTGGAGTCCTTCACATCGATTCACGTGTCCGATCCCGGTGTGCGTCACCGGGGTCACTATCGTTTCCGCGTCCGCCAGGGCAGCCTGCCGGAGGCGACGTTTGCGCTGCCGTCCGCAGTTCGCGTGCAGCGGGTCGTCGGTGTGGATGTCGGTGGCTGGGATGTCGAGACCGAGAACGGGCAACGACGCCTGCGGGTGTTTTTCCGCCGCCGGGTTGACGACGAGACGGTGGTACGGGTCGACCTTTTCCAGGACCGACGGGTCGGGGACCGATCGGCCGAACTGGCGGTCGAATCGGTCCGGGTGCTGGGGTTCGATCGGGACAAGGGGCAGTTGGCCGTGTTTGTCGAGGATCAGTTCACCGTGAGAGCTGCCGACAATTCGAATCTCCGCCAGGTCGACGTGGCCTCGTTGGCACGGCCGGGCTGGTGCAAGCCGAGTGGACCTGCTGGTGACGGCAAGGCTGTGCCGCTGCCACGGATGGTTTATGGCTACATCACTCGTCCGTTCGGGCTGACGTTGAGGCTGACGCGGCGGACGCCCGAGGCCAATGCGGTGGCGCGGCACGCCGTGCGGATCGAACGTCGCAAGGTGCGGCTGGCGTCTCAGGTCAAGTGGCAACTCAGCCAGGCTGCCCGCGGGAGTGTCACTTTTGGCCTGCCGCCGGAGTACCTGCCGGTCAGTGTCGAAGCCACGTCGTTGGCCGACTGGTTCGTGCATGCCGACGAGAACGGGAATCGGCGACTGACGGTCGAGTTTGATGGGCCACGAACAGGGACGCTGGAAGTGGCACTTGAAGGGGTGCTGCCGAGGTCATCCGACATCGAGGAATTCCAGCTCCGTCTGCCTCGTCCACTGGGCGTGAGGCGGTTGTCCAGCCAGACGATGGTGTGGCTGGACGAGGCATTCTCGGCGGGAATCACCGACAGGGGCGGGTGGCGGTCGGTCAATCCGGCCTCCGCCGCTGCGGAACTCAGACAACTCGACCCCCGCAAGGCACGGTTTGCTTTTGTCTCGGGCGAGATCTCGACCGATCCCGTCGTGCTGGCGATCAAGCGGGCGGTGCCGGGAATGCAGGCCACGGTCGTTTCCCTGGTCACCGTCACCGATACGCTGGTCGACCATTCTCTGGCGCTGTCGTGGCAGATCACCCAGGCCGCCGCCGACGAATTCGTATTCACGACACCCGGCTGGTTGAAGAACCACCTGAGATTCCGCGACCCGCGGATCCGTGAGGTCCGTCCGTTGGCCGTCGATGACGACGAGACCGGTGCGGTTCGCTGGATTGTCACGCTCCGGCAACCGGCCCGCGAACGGCTGTTCCTGATCGCACAGGCCACTCTGCCACCGCCCTCGTCCCGCTCGGCGACCGTTCCGTCGCCGCAGGTCGTCTTCGAACAGCCGGTCACCGACAGCGGCGACCAGGGAGAAACCTCGGTGACCTACCAGGCGGTGGAGACCCAGCAGAGGTACGTGATCCTGATCAACCAGTCCACCGGTACGTTGAAGCTGGGGGACGAAGCCGGTGTCGAGCGGGTCGAGAAGGATGACCTGGGGCGATTGCAAGTCCGTATCGATTCGTCGTTGTACGACCAGGCGACGGGGATGTGGAGGGTGTTGTCGCGGGCGTCGATGCCGGTGTGGAATTACACGAGGTCCCAGGCTTTGCGGCAGACAACCGCGAAGGTGCAACTGGCGGAGTTGGTGACGGTACTGGCGGCGGATGGCAGCTGGCGGACCGAGGTCGTTTACACGATCCGCAACCGCGCGCAGCAATTCCTGGCGGTCAGGATCCCCAGGATGTCCCGGGTGCTGGCCGTGTCTGTCGGCGGCGATCAGTCGCGGCCGGTCGATTCGGACGTGGCCCGAAAGGAGAGCGTCGTCCTGGTGGCGCTTCCCAACACAAGCGAAGGGGATCTCTCGTTCCCGGTCAGAATGGTCCTGGCCGGCCGATTTCCCGGGCGGAGCGGATTGCCCACCGGGTTGCAACTGCTCGCCGACAAGCGAGCCATTCCGGTTCCGACAGTTGTGCCGCCCCGGCAAGCAGCCGATCGGGACGGGGATGAGAACGTGTCGCCGTTCCAGGAGCACGGGATGAAGGTCGAGGAGACCTCGTGGACGGTGCACCTGCCGAACGAGCTGGATGCCGAGCCGGTCGACGGCAAGGGGACCAACCTGGCGCTGGTCGGCAGTGACAGGATCGAGTTGAACCAGCAGAGGGCCGCACTGGACGATGCCAATTACCTGCTGGGCGTGCTCGAGAGCAAGTCGAGTGGCAAGGCCAAGTACAATGCCGCTCGCAATCTCGAGAGCCTCGGGATGGAACTGAACAATTACATCGGAAACGTTCGACGGAAACGGCCACGTGGTTTCGCCGCCGGGGGCGGGACGGACTTCACGCTTCAGGGCCGTGATTTTCAGGCCCGGTACCGCAAGGCGCTGGACCGGATCCAGGTCGATGACGGCAGGCAACGCGTGACCAACAACGACGATTCCAGGAGTCTCGAGGGCCAGGACGAAGCGGTCCAGAAGGCCCAGATCTTTGAGAACAACGACCGGTTGTTCCGTGGCAACTTCCTGACACCAGACACCGGACAGAATCAGGACCAGGCCCGTTTCGGACAGGGCTTCAACTTCAAGCTGAAGGCGTCCCCGCCTGCCAAGGGTGACAAGAAAGATGTTGCCAAGGGGAAGGGAGCTCCGAAAGCGGCCGTGGGCGGAAAGCTGGCCACGCGTGAACTCAGGAAGCGACGTCGCGAACAGAGTCTCAGCCAGATTGCTGGACTGAACCGGGCCGCCGCAAAGGAGGAGCAGAAAAATGTCCAGCAGCAGCAG
>DLVV01000349.1 GCA_003445035.1 Planctomycetaceae bacterium
ATCCGGTGTGCGGGCCGGCGACGATGGGCCACCGGATGCCATCCCCGATTCGGACCTGCGGACGACCGCTGACCTGCTCCGTGGATTCAACGACGCGGAACTCGAGGAGGCCAACAGGAAGATTCCACGACGACCCGAACCACCTCTCCGGCCGGCCCGACCTCGCCTGGTCACGGCCACGGGGACCGTCTTCGAGGATCGCAACGCCAACGGCAAGCGAGACCCGGGCGAACCCGGCCTGCCCGAAGTCGTGGTCAGCGACGGCGAGAAGGTGATCCGCACGTCGGCCACCGGCGAGTACCAGTTCCGCATCCGCGTGGACGAAAACCCGCACCACCGTTTCGTTGTCGTCACCCGGCCGACCGGTTTCCGGCCGACCGCCGCGTTTTTTCATCGCATCCCGTTCGACGAGTCGGAAACGAAATACACGGTCCATTTCGGATTCGCCCGCGACCGTGCCGCGGCGAAACGCAAGTTCTGGTTCATCACGGCCAGCGACAGCCAGTTCACCAGCATCCCCCAGATGATCCCGACAGCCAAGGACTTCGCACAGGTCACCTCGGCCCCGGGAGGACCGGCCTTCCTGGCCACGGCCGGTGACCTGACGATGAACGGATCGCAGTTCGAATGGGACATGTACGACCGGATCCGTCGTTCTTCGAAGATTCCCGTCTACGAAGGGTTTGGCGGCCACGACGGCAATTGCCTGGATCCGCGCTGCACGGTCAGCTTCGAACAGCGAATCGGACCGCCGTACTACTCGTGGAATTATGGCGGCGTTCATTTCATCCAGTTCGTCACCGAGACGTCCTACCTTCGCTCGACGGCCCAACTGCGTCAGCGGGACTGGATGACGGCCGACCTGAAGGCGCTGCCGGCCGGGATGCCGGTGATCGCCATCTCGCACTATCCGTTGTCCGCTTCGTGGTTCGACCAGCGGAAGGCCGAGGGCATCAACGTCATCTGCCAGATCGGGGCTCACTATCACGTCGTCCATGCCGGAAGCCGAAGAAAAGTTCCCATTCTCAACAGTGCTCCGGCCCGCGGCCGCGACTGGGGGGCCTACTCGAGGACCTATCGCTGGGTGTTCATTTCTCCCGACGGAGTTCGTTCTCGACTTCGGGTGGCGGGGCAGTACAAGCGACTGCGGGTGGTCTCGCCTGGACCGAAGGCGGTTTCCGGTCGTCAGCCGCTGGTGGTCCTGGCCTACGACACCGCTCTACTGGTCAAGTCGGTCACGTGCCGGTGGACGAACCCCGACGGACGAGTGATTACCACACCGCTCCAACAGCAGGGCGACTGGTCCTGGCACGGTTCCTTCGAACCCGGGACACCTGGACGTTGGAAGTGTGACCTGGTGGCAACCGATGTCACCGGAGCCCAATGGAAACGGCAGCAGCAGTTCCAGGTCGAAGCGGGGCAGACGGCAAAACCGAAGGTCGGTGCGGATTTTCCCTGGGTGCTCTCTGGTACGCCCCCCCGTCGTCTTGCTGCCGGCCCCACTGCCCCGCTGCGACCGTTGTGGGTCACTCACACGGGCAGCGTTCACGTGCTGCACAATTCACCGGTCACGGCCGGGGGCCGGGTGTTTGTTTCGGTCGGTAACCCCAATGCCGGCACTCCGGGGGCCGGCGTGCTTTGCCTGGATGCGGCTACGGGCAAACGCCTGTGGCGAACGGATTCACCACGTGGGGACATCCGTGGCCCGGTCTCGGTGCACGACGGCGTGGTCTACGCCATCCTGGCCGAGGGCTGGATCGCGGCCTTCGATGCCGACACCGGCCAGGTGAAATGGACACGGCCGCTGAATTCGTCGTACCGCGACGGCCGACCGCTGGCGATCATCAACACGCCTCCGGTGCCCACTGCGAAGGGGTTACTGGTCAACGACTGGCAGAAGCCGTTGTGGCTGGTCGATTACACGACGGGTAAGACGATCCGGCGGTTGGCCGGGGACGTCGGGGCCTACGCCGCGTTTGCCACGGTCTTTGACGATGTGCTGTACAGCGTCCGCCGTGGCGGGGGGACCGCTGTCCGCTTCCCCGGCGGCGAGCCGGTGTGGACCATCACCGAGACGTCCCGGTCGACTTCCGCACCGATCGTGGTCGACGGAAAGCTCATCTACACCGGTTCCTCGGGCATCCGTGTCCGCGAGGCCGCGACCGGCAAGCTGCTCTGGCAGAAATCTCTCAGCGGCGCGGGGTACCAGAACGCGGCACCGGTGGTCTGGGACGACCTGATCCTGGCCAACGGTGGTGACATGCGGTTGCTGGATCTGAAGACGGGTGCCACGCGACACACGGTTCCCTGCGGCCGCGAAGCCGACCGCTTCCGCCGATCACGCCGGCAGGCGCTGGCCGGCAGTTCGACGCCGATCATTGCCGGTGACCTGGCCTTCTTTGGCCACGACGACACGTCGATCCGCGGTGTGACCCGGAACGGCGAGGTGGCCTGGGAACATCGGCTGGGGACGCCGATCAAGACGTCTCCGGTGATCACCGGCAACCTGCTGCTGGTCCACGATTACGCGGGCAACTTGTGGTGTTTTGCCGGGCAAGCCGAGGTCCGGTGAATTGCGCATGGCCGGATCATGCGGTCAATCGGGCAGTATTCTGAAATCCCTGGCGTGCACCACGCCGTCACGGTCGATGACGACCGGGCCGAACGTGACTCCGCGTGGCTGGCTGGCGTCTTCACCCGGTCCGAAATCGAGTCGTTCGGGCAGGATCACCGAGCGGTATCGTTCGGCCTTGCTGGCGTACTTCATTTTCCAGCTGCTGGAGCCGTATCCCAGCAACAGGACACCGGTGCCGGAACTGCCGCCGCCGATGGTGTTGGGCTGCACGCTGACGTGAGCCACTTCAGTTGTGCTGTCATACCAAGGGGACAAGACCGACGTGATGCCGTGTGTTTCGATGCCGGTGTGGCACAATTCGAAGATCGGCCGTGAGACCAGGCAGGCCTGCGCATGGGTGACGATGGCCGTGCCGAGGCTGCTGAAGTAACAGTCCTGGATTGTCACCCCATTGCCTCCGTGCGTCCGACCGTTGCCGATCTGGATCCCAATCCCCTTCGGGTTGTTCGGATAGGTGTGTCCGATCCGACAATCGCGAATGGAAATACTGAGGGCGTCGAGGATCTGGACCCCATTGGTGAAACCGTTCAGATTCGCCCGTTCGATTCGCAGGGACCGTTGCGATCCGGCGTTGGCCCGTATCGCCCAACCGGTCGACCGACCACTGGATGTCAAAGTCAGGCTGGAGACCATGAAGTTGTCCGGATGGGGGGCCAGCGTGATGCCGTCGCCGGTTTTGGGAGTGAAGTCCAATTTCACACTTCCGACGTGGACCCCTTTCAGGTGAACGTTGGCGCGTCCGGTGAGACCCTTGTGCCGGTAGATGCCGGCGGGAAAGAAGACGACACCTCCGGTCCGGGCCACCGAATCGATGGCCGCCTGGATGTTCGCCGTGTCATCTCCGGTGGGACTTTTCTCGACCACGATCCAGCCGGCCATTGCGGCGGGCCTGGCCTCCGGCTGCCGGCCGGCGGCGACCAGGGAGATGGCCGCAAGGGAGGTCATCAGGACGAGGCTGCCGTGTCGAGACCATCCGTGGTGGTCGGTTGCAATCGGAGGTTGGGTTTTCATGTCGTTCCTTTCGGGTGGTCGAATACTCAACGGGGTCGGGTGCCGGACAGAATGTCCTTCCTGCAACAGTGTCCACGAGGGTGGACCGTAGGGACAAGCACAACGGATGGTGTGTCTAGCGGTGCTCTAGCAGAACAGCGGATTCAGGCCATCTGGCTGCTGGTCGCAGCGGGCGTGACACCGCGGCTGTTGAGAGCCTGGACCAGCCGTCGAATCGGGTGGGTTCCGCCGCTGTCACAGGGAATCGGTCGACACTGCTGCTTGACGGTTCCGCCCAGCCGCATCATCAGCAGCCCGTTGGTCACGCCTTCAGTCACCCGACCGGCGATGGTGGCCAGCGTTTTTTTTGCGACCGCGTCGACCATGGCCTCGGTTGCCAGCTGGGCGATTTCTGCGAAGACGATCGCCGCCATGGCTCGCCGGAACAGTCTCAGTGTTCCCCACAGACCCGGTCGTCCGGCGTAGATCCGTGACACCTGGTCGATCAGCTTGACCGACTGCCAGAGCACGATCATCGCGTCGAAGGAATGTGGAGCCAATGCCGTGGCCACGGCGACCTGCGCACTGCGACTGGCGATGATCGCATCGGCCTCACGGTCGAGTGCATCCAGCACGTGCGTCTCGATCTCCTCGATGTCTCTCGTTCCGTCCCCACTGTAATCGTTGAACTTGCGACCGACGGTCGCGATGCCGATCCGTGTCCGGTCGCTGGTGTGTTTTTCGAGAGTGGCCAGGTAGCCGGTCAGCTCCTCGCGCAGCTGTTCCGGACCGACCGAACCACTGGACAGCCGTTGCTGGTACGCTTCCACGCTCCGTCGAAGTCGAGTCACCGCCCGGATTCTCCAGTACCTCCGGGCCGACCGAATCCCCAGTATTCCGACCAGGAGGGCGACGGCCACGCAGGATGCCACGTAGATTCGTCCGATCGTCGGCCAACTCTCGACCAGGGTTGAGGCCTCGATGGCGACTCGGGAAATCACGAAGACGACCGCCAGCGTCAACAGCGAGATGACGGTGGCGATGACAAGCAACCGGTCCAGGCGTTGTCGTCTCGTGAGAGATTGCGACCGGTCGCTCGCGGTTGTTGCCGCGGCGTTGGGGGCGGAGTCGTCCACGTCCACCGCGTGTGGGGGATCCGGGGTGTTGGTTTCGTCTTCCAGGAAATCCACCGGTCCCGAGACCGGACCGGTGACGGGTCCTTGCGGGCGGCTGGTCGTATCGATTCGGATCGGGTCGGCGTCGGTGCTCATGTTGGTGCCTGCGTCCATTCGGTCTAGAAGCAACCTTCGAGGATCTTCCAGATGACTCGGTCCAGGTTGACGTGTGGCCAGAGTGAGCCGTCAATCGTCGGCAACTGGGTCGGTTCGAATTCGGTGAATGCGTATGCGGGATTCCCGAAGACCCAGTTCTCGTCGTTGGGCCATTCGGGAGGCACTTTGCCGCAGAGGTAGTTCAACGGCCCCTCGGCCCGTCCCTTTACGGTCCCGTTGAGAACCTCTCTTTTTTCGCCGTCCCGCTCCTTGGCGTCCTTGGTGACGCGAATCGAGGTGAACCACTCGGATTCGGGAGTTCGGATTCCGCCTTTGAGTTGCCCCTTCGCCTTGGTGACAAGAGCGTCGAGCAGTTTGGACATGTTGCTTCGAGAGTTTTTCGTTGCGTGGTCGGCCTTGGTGGCTGCGAACAGGGCCCGATTGATACCACCGAATGGTTTCCAGGCTGTGTGATAGGCTCTCAGGATCTCGGCGATGCATTGCCTGGTGTCGTTGTAGGCGTGCTTGCCGTTTTGCAGGATGCGGAGGACATCGACCAGGACCAGCTGGTTGTTGCACTTGCGGATCCGCTTGAGGAACGGTTTCACTCGCCGCTTCTTGTGCTTGTCGAAGCTCGCAGTCAGCTGCTTGCGCAACTGCTCGATCTCCGAGTCCGACTCGTCCTCTGAATCCGACGAACTCGGCAGGGGCACGAACGGGAGTTCGTCTTCTGTGGGTTCCGGGAGTTGATCGCTGGAGTCACACCGTTCGTTCCAACTGATCAGCGTCATGGCGGGCTGGATGAACTCGAGACCCTGCCGGCGGGCCGCCTGGGCGTAGCGGGCGTAGGCCGTCCGCAGCGATCTGAGAATGTTCGCGGCGGCTCGATTGTCGGCGGCTTCGACGGCCTTCCGGTATTCGGCGGCCTCATCGGGACAGTAGTTGGCCATTCGATCCATGGTCTCGCTGGACCATTCCTCGAATGTCATGTCGTGCATCCCGGCATCCAGCAGGTACTCGCCCGGGTAATCGTGAAGGTGCAGGGCAATGGTGCCCTGCGACTTGCCGAGTCCGACCCAGTTCCTGACGGTATCCACCTTTCCCCTGGCTCCCTGGTTCTCGTAGAAGAACCGGAGCACCAGTCCGGATTCCCTGCTGGTCGGAGCGGGCCACCGGGGTGGCTTTTCCCTCAGCCCCTTGAGGAATCCCATGTAGGGGAATCGTTCCTTGTCGCGGTCGCGCGAGTGTTCGATCGTTGCCGCCCGCAGCGTGACACCGCTTGGCTCGAAACGCGACAGGCCCTTGCTGCCGAGTTCGGAGAGCTGGTAGATCAGCGACGTCAGGAAGACGGTCTTGCCGGTCTGGCGGAGCCCCGTGACTCCCAGGTGGATGTTGTGACGCATGAAGGCCTCGGCGATTCCCCGGTCAACTGGTTGGCGGTTGAAATTTTCGCTTTATGCTGGCGCCGGCGTTGTCTCGGAGAACCCAACCACACTGTTGGAAAAAGTGAACACTGGGTCCACGATATCCGCCCGTCGATGACGACGGCAATACCGGTCGGAGGACAGGATATTCCACCGCGGAAAACGAGCCGATCCAGGCGTTTTTCCTGCCTGGTTGGGTGGCTGTCAACGACCGGGACACCAGAAAGTCCTGTCGGAGGTTGGAAGCATGATGGTTTCGGCTCGCAGAAGGTGTTTCCGGTGACTCAGCGCACCGGTGTTTGATGGATTTCCGACTCGATCGGTCCGCTCGAATCAATTCGCCTGCCGATGCAGAACCGGGTCGGCCCACGCCGCGAGGTTGTGGCTGGAATTGGATCCGTCCTGGGCGACGGTTCGCAACGACAGCTTCAGGACATCGGCCCGGGGCAGGTCGACCTGGATCGAGATCGGTGGGGTGCCCGATTTGACGACCGCCGTGCGGATGAGCTGTTTTCCGTTGGCCATGATCACGAACGCGACCGCTCCCTGGGGACCGGCCGTCGGGTGCAGTCCGACCCGGCAACTGAAACGATCGAACACCTTGCCGGGTGCGAGAACAAAGTCGAGTGAAAACGGCGTGCCCATGCCGAATCCGGATTTGATCTTCGGACCCTTTTCGGCAAGAGCCAGGGGATGCAGCTGCCGGTTGGCGTCCATGGCCTGGTTGACCAGGAACGGGGTCACGTAATAGGGGTGCGGGATCATGCCGCCACGAAACTCGGGAAGCCAGTCCGCCAGGGACTGCCGGTCCCGGCTCGGCTGGTCCTTGTCGAAGCGGCCGGTTGCCAGGCAGAGGGTTGTGTAGATCACGTCCGCGGTGTGACGGGCGTTATCGAGAGCTGCCACCGAGTGGAGTTCCACGGCCTTTTTCCCATCGCCGTGCATTATGTCCTGCACAATCGGGATGATGTGGGTTCCCGCCCGCCGCTGCAGGAGACGTTGGTGCTGGAGGATCCGCAGGGCCGCTTCCTCACGTGTTCTGCCAAGGAGTTTTGGTTGATAGGCGATATCGGGAATCCGGTAGTCACCCTGGTCCATGATGCCCCCGGCCCCAAACAGGTAGTTGAACCGTCGCTTCTGCCCGGGTGGGGGGATCAGTGTCTTGAGTTGCCACTCGCTGATGGGGCTGCTGTGGGCTCCCGGGGATCCGGGATCCTCGTTCCAGTGACACAGCACCCCGAGGAACTTCATTGCCTCGTCGGTTTCCCTGGCCTTCAGCTTTTCGCGAATGCGATCGAGGTACCACAGCGTCGCCCTGGCACTGGGTTCCGCCGGATTGACGTCGTGCAACGACAATCGAACTCCCGGCACGATGCAGTAGGGATCGAGTTCCGGGGCGTTGCCACCGGCGTGTCGGTCCTGCAGCGAGGTGTATTCCCTGCAGAGCCGTGCGAGTGCCTGTGTGCCCAGCAGATCCCGTTGCCATTTCGGCAGGCGTGCGACCGCCCAGAGACGGATCAGCCGGTGTCCCTTGCTCCAAGAGAACGCATTTCCGGGGGAGGCCACGAGGATCATGACCGCAAGCAGGCCACAGAACAGTCGATGCGTCTTCACGAGAGTCTCCCTGTCATTTCGGCTGCTGACGGGGCCGAACCAGTTGGATTTCGTCGACCCGGTAGGGTCCTTTGAACAGTCCCAGGTTGATCGAACCGTTGGCCGCCATGTTGGAAAGTCCGTGCTTGTACCGGCACACCAGGGATTTCTCGGATTCGTCGTAACCGTCGGCGGCAGCGAAAACGGTCACCTCGGTCGGGTCGAAATAGAACGTGCACCAGAGATCGCGTTCCCGGTTGGCGGCCAGGTGCTTGACGTTCCACGAGGAGGAGAATTTCCGGATGCCGGACTGGTCGTTGAAGCACGAGAGCATGGGGCGGGTCCGCCCCGGTCCGCTGAAGTAGAAGTACCACAACATTCGCGTCACGGAGGTTTGCGAATTGGTGAGACTGAAGTTGAACGAAGCCGATCCAGGCCTGGCCGTTTTTGTCGTCGGGGATGGTGTGACGTGAAATCGCAGACGGTACCGGCCAGGGCCCTCGTGCTTGATCAGGTCGTTGAACCGGGCGAGCGAATGGACCGGATAAGACTCCTCCGAGTCCATGACCAGTGAACCGTCAGCCGTCGGGGGCGGGTGGATTCCACCGTGCGGGGGCATGCGAGTCCACCTGGCCAGGTCCAGTTGTTGACCATCGAAGGTGTCGACCAGTACGCCGTGCTTGATTGGTGGACCCGGCCGGATCTTCTCCAGGACGACGTCATCCCAGAGCGTGTTGCCGTTGAAGTTCCGCTTGAGCTTGATGGTGGCCGAGTCGGCTCGAGCCGGTACAGAAACCGTCAGCCGCAACCGGGTCCACCCGTCAGCCGGGTCGAGTGTTCGCAGCATGCAGCGTGTCGGTTCGACATAAATCGCTTGCTGTCCATCGAGAAATGTGACGGTGGCTTCCATGGCGACCGAGGTGTCCGGCGGCCGTGTCGCGTATCGACCCCATGCGGTCAGGCGATAACGTTCAAAGGGTGAAACCGGGACCTGCTGCGTGATCGTCAACGGGCCTCCGGTGGTCGAGGCAGCCGAGAAATCGCCCGAGCGAACCTGGTCTTTTGAAACCGCCACCTGGCCGCGTTCGACGACCCATCCTCGCAGGTCGCCAGATTCGAAATCTCCGTTGGTCAACCGGTTGGCCGGTTTCTTGCCGATCAATGCCAACTGGGTTTTGGCGGCGTCGTGCAGGCTATCGGCCCGATCCACGCTCTGCCAGAACCTGGTGGCCGCCATCTTGCCCTTCGTCTTGATGTGGAACCTGGTTGCGGCCGAACACAGTTCGTCCAGCAGGGCGTTTTCGTGACTGAAGATCGTGATGGCCGAGCAGTTTGACCAGAAACCGACGGTGCTGATTCGTGGATTGATGGCAGGGTGGGCCCGCATTCTTGCCAGGCTGATTGCTCGGGCCCGACGGGTCTCGGCAACGTGCCGGGCCCGCTGGATGGCGGCCTGACGGTCCTTGTCAGAGGCGATGGCGATGTCCAGGGATGCCGGGTAGAACTCGAGATAGCTGACCAGCAGGCTCCGTTGGAATTGCCAGGCTTCGACAAGACGTTCGAGACGGAATTCGGCTCCGCTGGTGTCGCCGGCGGCCAGCCGGGTGGCGGTGGCGACGCACCTGTCCAGGAACGCGATGTCGTCTTTCCGGTAACCCTGGAACTCGTCGTTGGGCTGGACGTAGGAGCCGTTGTTCCACGAGACCCACTGGTAGAACAGCCAGTCCTTGTGGTGTTTCCGGTAGGGGCCGGGCTGCCGACGTTCGTAGACCTCTTCCAGCCGGTCCCAGAAGTCTCGCATCGGCTTGGCCGCCGGGCCGTACGACGCCTCGCAGAACTCGTCCATGACGTGATTGACGTCGGCATTCACATCCCACTGCAGGGCCTGGATGTAGTGGTACTTGGGTCCGTCGAATGTCCAGTCACCGGCGCACTCGGTGATGTGGGAGAGGGCTCCCAGTTCATCGTGGCCCCATTTCAGGAACTGCTGGGCCGCTCGCGGATAGTGGCGGAAACCCAGAAACGATCCGCCGTACATGTAGGAATAGAGGTTGACCGACCGGCAGACGGTCCTCCATTGCTCGGCCTGCTGGAACTCGCTGTCCAGGACAAACGTCTTGGTCACGGCCACATTGGGTTCGAGCTGGAATCGCGGTGGGGTTGAGGTGTTGGAGTAGGCCATCGCTTCGACCCACTTGCCGGGGTGCGTCTTGCCCACCCGGTGAGCCACGCGGTTTACCCAGTGGAACCAGCGTTCGGACAGGGTGTAGGCCGGTTTGACCGAGTTGACGAATGTCTTGCACCGCTCGCACTCGCACCACCCGTTGCCGTCGTTCTGGCCGACCGAGACAACCGGGGCATTCGGGCTTTTCTTGAAGAACTCGTCGATGTACGCGACCGCCCGGTCGACGGTTCCGGGATGGGTCGTACAGATCTGCCAGCCGTTGCCGTAACTCCACCATTGCCGTTTCCCGCCAAACATCGCAAACCACTCGGGATGTTCCCGAAACTGTTTTGCCGCAAAGATGTACTGGAGGGCGTGGTTGCCGTATTGGCCGTCGCCGTACGGGGCGAGCCGAAGCAGCTTGCGGGGCGGCGAGAAAAAGTACATCCCGCAGTTGGCACGATTGACGAAATCGGGCTCGACGGTTTTCGAGAGGCGGCGATCGACCGTGATGGTTTTTCGGCTGGGCACCACCTCGCCGTGGACGCGATCGGGGAACAGCCAGCGGACCCCGCAGTGATCGGCCAAGAATCGCTCGACGGCCCACTGTGACGCCCGGCCCACGTTTCCGGCGAGCACCAGGTGCAGTCTCCCGTCGCGCTCGAGGCACCGGATCACGTAGCCGTCGGCCCGGAGCTTGTGGATCATGCCGACGTGTTTCTCGACGAACCGGTCGCGGCCGACATGAATGGTGATCTTGCCGGATGAGGCCTTGTCCGAAACGGTGATGTCCCGACCGCTGATTCGGGAGAGGTACCGGCAGAGATCAGCTGCTGCATCCTGTTCCATGGCGTGAGAACCGGCGACGACTCGAGGCAACGGCGCACCTGGAGCAACAAGCGAGAATCGATTCTCGGCGACAGCCACGGCGGCGCAGTTGAGCACAGCGATGATCGAAAACACCGCTCGGGAAACAGGCACCTTCGGTTTCAGCATCTTGGTCTCCGGTCCGTTGTTCACACCGCCATCGCATCGGGGCGATGGCACGAGTGGTCATTGCCGGGTCTGCTACGCGTCCTGCATCGCGGCGGTGATCTCCAGCATCATCTGCTTCCCGTCGCCGAAGAGCATCGACGTGTTTTCCAAGGCGAACAGCGGGTTGGCAATCCCGGCAAATCCCGGGCTGAGGCTCCGCTTGATCACGATCACCGCACGGGCCTTGTCGACGTCGATGATCGGCATCTGGTAGATGGGGCTGTTCTTGTCGGTCCGGGAACAGGGATTCACCACGTCATTGGCTCCGATCACGATCGCCACGTCGACGGTGTTCATGGTCGGGTTGATGTGGTCCATCTCGATCAGCTTCTCGTATTCCACGTCCGCTTCAGCCAGCAGGACATTCATGTGGCCGGGCATGCGTCCAGCCACGGGGTGGATCGCGTACTCGACCGTTGTTCCCTGTTCCTCGAGCAGTTGTCCCAGGTTCTGCACGGCGTGCTGGGCCTGGGCGACGGCCAGCCCGTACCCGGGCACGATCACCACCCGCTGGGCAAACTCCAGCATCATCGCCACCTCCTCGGCGGCGGTCTGTGTCACGTCGCTGTAGACGTCGTCGTCGTCGTCGCCACCGCCGGATTCCATCACTCCGAACAGCACGTTGACCAGCGAGCGGTTCATCGCCTGGCACATCAGGCGGGTGAGGATGATTCCCGAGGCTCCCACCAGGGAACCGGAGATGATCAGCACGTTGTTGCTGATCACGAACCCGGTCGCCGAGGCCGCGAGTCCGGAATAGGAGTTCAGCAGGGCAATCACCACCGGCATGTCGGCTCCGCCGATCGAGTTGACCAGCAGGAATCCCAGCAGCGAGGCGACCAGTACGAGCACCACGTAAAGGTAATCGTTCTGGTCGTAGATCATCATGATCGACACGCCGATCAGAGTCAGGAACAGCAGCGAGTTGACCAGGTGCGGGAACGGCAGACGCCGGGATTTTTTGAACAGGTCGAGTTCCTGGAGCTTGCCGAAGGCCACCGTGCTGCCCAGGAAGGTGACCGAACCGACGATGCCCGTCAGGGCGGTTGCGACCCATTCGCTGGTGCTGGGCTGGTTGCCGGGCAGCAGCAGCATGGCGCCGGCCACGATCACTGACGCCAGGCCACCGAAACCGTTGAACAACGCAACCAGCTGGGGCATGGCGGTCATCTGGATCAGGTAGGCGAGCAGGACGCCGATCGCCGCCCCGCCGAAAATGCCACCGGCGATCCAGGACACCTGGTCGACATCGTCGGACCACATCGTGGCGGCGACGGCCAGGATCATGCCCAGGACGCCGTACAGGTTGCCTCGCACGGCGGTCCGAGGGTGGGACATCCGCTTCAAGCCGTACATGAACAGTACGGCCGAGGCGATGTAGACGATCTTGATGAACAGCAGCTTGTCCAAGGAGAGTGTCTCGCTTCGGTGGTCTTTATTTTCGCTTGATGAACATCGAGAGCATTCGGTGGGTGACCAGGAACCCGCCGACCACGTTGATCGTGGCCAGGGCAACCGCCACCATGCCCAGCCAGGGCAATCCTCCGGAATGGCCGGCGACGATCACCGCTCCGACCAGGGTGATACCGCTGATCGCGTTCGAGCCGGACATCAATGGCGTGTGCAGGGTGGGCGGTACCTTGGTGATGATTTCGAAACCCACGAAGATCGCCAGCACGAAGATCGTCAACGAGGCGATGGTCGTCTGGCTTCGGGAACCGAGGACCACGCCTTGCCGTTCGGGTGCCTGGTCGGGATCCGCCGAAGCGGCATCCGAAGCTTGTTCTACGGTGACGGCCGATCGGGAGTCCGACGGTTGATTAGCGGCCCGTGTCGGTACGTCGAGGCCAACCACCAGCAGGAGCGCCGTGGCCAGGAACACGGATGCCTGGACGTTCGGTTGCATTGAGAGATCCACTCCCTTCAACACGTCAAACCCCTTCCGGCGGAAGGTCATCGGGCTCCTCCTTGTCACCGATCGGTTCGATCGGTGGATCCAGCGGTGACAACCCGGGAATGTCCGCGTCATCAACGGCGGGCAAATCCCACCCGGTATCGGACTCTGGCTCACCACCGCCATCGTGCGGAACGGGGGCCAGGCCGGCCGCATCCTCTTCGATCGCGTTGTCCGGGGGCAAGTCTGCGGACGGTCCAGCTTCGAACCTGCCTGGAACTTGATCCGGTGAGCCGGTCGGCAACGGGGACTCCGCCTCTTCGTTGAGAGCTTTCTTCAACGGGGCCAGGTTGAGCAATTCTCGGATCCGAGGCTGTGGGATCTCCCGGTGGTAAGCGACGAGCGTCTCCCTGACGATCTCGTCGTCCTGGTCCAGCTCAACGACACCATCACTGGAGATGTGTAACAGGAAGCGGGTGATGTTGGTCGAGAACATCTGGCTGGCGTGGTAGGGGATTTCCGAGGGCAGGTTGGTGGGTCCGAGGATCACGACGCCCTGCCGGACCACCCGCTGGTCCGCTTCGCTCAGCTCGCAGTTTCCGCCCCGTTCGGCGGCCAAGTCGACAATCACGCTGCCATCCTCCATGCGGCCGACCGCATCTGCGGTCACCAGGATCGGCGAGTGCCGACCGGGAATCGCCGCGGTGGTGATCACCACGTCACTCTCGGCTACCACGTCGGCCATCAACTCCCGTTGCCGACGATAGAACTCCTCCTCCATCTGCTTGGCGTAACCCCCGGCGTCCTCGGATTCGGCAGCATCGAGGTCCAGTTCCACGAACTTCGCTCCGAGGCTCTCCACCTGTTCACGGCAGGCCGGACGCAGGTCGTAGGCCTGGACGATGGCTCCCAGGCGACGGGCGGTGGCAATCGCCTGCAGCCCGGCGACGCCGGCACCGATCACCAGGACACGGGCGGCTGCCAGGGTCCCCGAGGCGGTCATCAGCAACGGGAACATCCGCGGAAGCTCGTTGGCGGCCAGCAGCACGGCACGGTAGCCGGCGATCGTCGCCATCGAGCTCAGGACATCCATGCTCTGGGCACGGGTGATCCGGGGAATCAGTTCCAGCGAGAATTGGTTCAGACCACGTTCGGCGAGTTTTGTGATGGCGGCGGGATGACCCAGGGGATCGCAGGTGCCGATCACGTAAGAGCCGGGCGACAACAGGTCGAGATCCGCCTCGCCATGCACCAGGTTCGCTCCCAGGGAACGGACCTGGACCAGGACCTGGACATCACGCAGGCTGTTTCGATCAGTCACCATGCGGGCACCGGCGTTGGTGTAGTCCGAGTCGGCGTATCCGGCGGAGTCTCCGGCTCCCTCCTCGATCCAGATCTCGAAACCCGCCTTCTCCAACTGGGCCACGTTTCCCGGGATCAACGCCACGCGGCGTTCTCCGGGAAAGGACTCCTTCAGGACACCGACTTTCATTGCCCGGCCAACTTGTTTCTTACGATAAAGAAGAACTGGATTTCCGTTGTCCGAGACTCTACCCCAACAACAACCTGGGGAAGACCACCAATGTCCTCCGTGCCATCTCGGGCCATGGTGCGAAATCCGGTGACATTCGTCAACGAGCCGCGTGTGAGCTGGATCCTGACCGTTCCGTGGGCGGAAGGTGACAGCGCACAAACTGAGATCCCCCACGGAGTCTCTCAGGCAACGTGGAACTGGACCGGTCGGCAAGCTGCCAACATCTCGCCTGGGTCAAGGTCAACGGTGTTGCTGCCGAACAACTCATATTGCTCATCAGACAAAAAAGGGCCCGCACCAGGTCGGTCCTGGTGCGGGCCCGTCGTGTCATTCGAGAGAGACAACACCTGCCGACTCGCTCTTTCCGGGCGCAATCGTGATCAACAGCCGCAGAGCATCAGCAAGAACAGCAGCAGGATGAAAAGGAGGGGGCAGTCTTCATCGTCATTTTCCAGTTCATCAAGAATCTTCAGAGCCACTTCGGCGTCTCCCTCTTCGACGGCAACCACGAGCATTTCCAGAAGTTCGACCTGAAAAACATCGCTTTGCTCGGCGAGGACAGCACACACGACGGTGAATTCTGTCATCAATCGTTCGCGCTGACGCTTCAACTGCCTCTGTCGCCGACGTTCCGCGTTCTTCGCCCGGGCCGATGGGCCGCGACGCTTCCGAGAAGCCGACGCCTTCCTGGTTCCCTTCTTGCCTTTTGGGGTGACCGTCTTCGTGTTTTGAACCAACAAGTGACCACCCACGTCAGCCAGGGCTGAACTGGTGCCGGTCGATGCCATCAGGGTGCCAGTGGCCACGATTGCCAGAACCAACATCTTCTTTGCCATCTTCATCGTCTCGACTCCTTGAATTTGTTCTCCGGTTTCGGAGAGCGGTTTCGAATGGGCGTTCGACATTTCGAATTGCCCTGCCGAAAGTGAGATCACCACTGCAGGCAAAGTCGGACACGAAAACTCTATTCACCTGAGAATTTTCATGAACGGTTCTAAGATGATGTCCAGCGGGTTGGTTTTGTGCCCGAGCTAAACAAGTTGCGGCAGACAGTGAATCCACGCGAGACGCCCGATGTCCAACACGACCAAGAGATGGATTTGCGGTTTTCGCAAGGGACAGGATGATGTCATCGCGGAGTTCTGGCAGGCATACGAGCCGCGGCTGCGGCGGCTGGCCGAGCGAAACCTGGCCGGGCGAATGCGGCGTCGACTGGACCCCGACGACCTGGTCCAGTCGGCGTTTCGGACTTTCCTGCGTCGAGCGGCCAGGCACGAGTTCGAGTTGAAAGATCGTGACATGTTGATGTCGCTGCTGTGCACGATTTTGCTCAACAAGGTCCGCCGCCGGGTCCGCGATCACAGCCGTCAGAAACGTGGAGTGGACCGTGAGCAGTACTTCGACACGCTCGCTGATGTGCAGGGGCAAAATCCCACACCCGAGGAAGAGGTGGCGTTTCAGGAACTCGAGCAACTGATCCAGACAATGGGCAAGGACGAGCAACTGGTGGTGAGCATGAAACTGGCAGGACACAGCAGCAAGGAGATCGCTACCGAGTTGAAATGTTCGGCCCGGACCGTCCGTCGCATTCTCAAACGAATCCAGGACCACCTGGCCCAACTGGTTACAGACGACTGACCGGGTACCGTTCGTTGTCAACCAACTGCGACCGGTCGCATAATGGTCGCGGCAACAACCGCGGTACTCTCAGGAGCGATTGGCAGCGTGGTCGAGAATCACATGACGGCTGGATTGATCGACGAGAAGCGAGTCCGCCGTTTCGAAGCCGCGTGGCTGTCGGGGACACCCGAATCGGTTCTGGAATGTTTGCCG
>DLVV01000141.1 GCA_003445035.1 Planctomycetaceae bacterium
GGCTTGGCATGGAGAGTCACCTCGTTGCCGCGTCGACCGGAATCGAAGCCGACGATGACGGACTGGTCGGTCCGGTCCGTGGCCTGCGATTTCGTCACGGGGTCCGCGGCCTTGACGACAGGTGAGAATGCCAAGCCGGCGGAAATCGCCAGCGACAGAATCGGCAACAGGCGTCTGCGTTTCACGACGAATGAACTCGCTGAAGAGAATGGAACCGGAAAAACTCCGTCAGGCGAACGCATCGGAGTAGCCTGTCACGACAAGCGGACCCGACGGCGATTGTACACCTGCGGGACACGCCGACATACTGGTCCGGCGATCGTCGACCTGAATTGAAGAGCCGAGCCGGGAACCGAACGGTGAAAACGGGTGGGCTGGATCAGCTCCGGCCAGAGATCCCGTGGGAGGTCTGCCCTCGCGGCCGATGGAACGCTGGTCGCGAAACGGGATTCAGCGTGCCGTTGGCTTGCGGACCGACAGCACACGATTCCTGAGTTGACCCGAGAGCATCGCCTGCAGGGACTGCCTGTCGGTGACGGACGTCGTCTCGCCGGGGTCGGCCGTGATGTCGGACAATACCCTGGCGACCGGCTTGTCAGTCTTCTGGTCCCACCACTCGGTGTAGCGGTGCCGGTCGGTGCGGATCGAGTGACCCACGACACGTGTCCTGCCACGCCCGCGGCCGTGGGGATAGGACGAGTAGGCCGATCGGCGGAATGACGTGGACGGGTCCTCGAGCACCGGGACCAGGCTCTTTCCCTGGAGGTGCTTTGGGCGGTCGAGTCCACAGAGATCGCAGAGCGTGGGGTAGAGGTCGACCAGTTCGACCAGGGCGTTCGTGTTTCCGGTCACCGACGGCATGCGAGGATGATGGATGATCAATGGCACCCGAGTGTCGCACTCGAAGTTCGTGTGCTTGCACCAGCTCGAATGGTCCCCCAGTTTCCAGCCGTGGTCGGCCCAGAAGACAACGATCGTGTTGTCGGCGGCCCCCGAGGTCTTGAGCGCGTCGAGCAGCACACCGACATTGCGGTCGGTGTAACTGACGCAGGCGTGGTAGCCATGGATCAACCGCTGGCTGAGTTCCACCGGGAACTTGTCGGGAGTTCCCTGGAGCGGGATGTCTTTGTAGGAACGCAATTCGCCGGCATTTCGATTCCGGGCAAACTGCGGGTATCCGGGCGGGATGCCCAGGTTTTTGGGCAGGCGGAACTGGCTCCGCTTGTAGAGGTCCCAGTATTTCCGGGGCGCGGTAAATGGCAGGTGCGGCTTGGTGAAGCCGACGGCAAGAAAGAACGGCTTGCCGGACTTGGCCAGCTTTTTCAGCCGGGCGGCACCGATCCGGGCCCGTTTTCCGTCGAAGTGTGACGTGTCGGGGATGTCGGCCGATTCGGTTGACGGCCCGCGACTGCGGCCGTTCCGCTTGCGGGGATTCTTGAGACTGTCGGGGTCACCGTACTCCTTGCCTCCCACCTTGACCCACTGGGTCCAGTTGTCCGGATCGACACCCGCTCCGCTTTTCCCGTGATAGATCTTGCCCAGGCCGATCGTGGTGTAGCCGTTCTGGGTGAAGTGCTGGTTGAGCGTGACGGTCGTGGCCCAGCGTTTCCGCCAGCCGGTGACGTGGTAGGTCCGTTCACCGGTGTGTTCGGGATACAGGCCCGTCATCAACGACACGCGGCTGGCTCCGCAGACGGCCTGGTTGCAGTAGGCCCGGTGGAATTTCAGGCCAGATGCGGACAGGCGGTCGAGGTGCGGCGTGACGGCCCGGGTGCCGTAACAGCCCAGTTCCGGCCTCAGGTCGTCGACGGCGATGAACAGGATATTGGGGCGTTTCTTGCCGGGCGTGGCCGGGTCGTCTGCCGGCAGACGAGTGGCTGCAGCGACGAGCAACAGCAGTGCGAGGGCGTGATGGCGGGGCATGGTGTGGCGCGTCCGGGGAAACCTTTGAAGACAGGTCACAAAGTGTTACTTGGCGGTCTTGTCCAACTTGACCCAGGAGACCTGGGTGACGAGTTGATTGAGCGCGGCAAACGAGATGGCGGCGTTGACGGCATGGCGGGGTGACGTGTTGGAGGGAAATGTGGCCAGCGAGGCGTCCCCGACCAGGAAGACATTGAAGTCTTTCGAGAGGTTCTGGTAACCGGCCGTCGTTTCGCAGAAACACATGTCCGTGGCGTAGCCGGTCAGCAGGATGTGCCGCACGCCGTTTTTGGCGAGAAACTGCTTGAGGGGTCCGTAGCCCTCGACGTCATAGATCACCACGTCGTCGGGGTGGACATCGACGTCGACGGTGACCGGGATCGGCAGTTTCCAGAAGCCGTCGTTGTTGTAACGGGCCCCGGCATCGAGTCCGGGGAACTGGCGGAAGTAGTCGACGACCGGCTTGCTGGTCGAGAGGGTCAGCTTGGTGGGCAACGGCTGGCCGGCGTAACGGAAGCCCTTGAGTTTCTGTTTGAGCTCGAGGGCACCCTGGCGGCGTTCCTCGGCGGTCGGCTTGTGGGTGAACGAACGGTAGAGCTTGCGACGGATCGAGTCCTTGCCGCCCGGCAGGCTGTAGAGCACGGCGGCAACGCGGCCACGGAGGGAATTGATGAACGGGCGGATAATTTCCCGCGTGTGGCGGGCGGCCAGGTGGTTTTTTTCCTTCGTGCAGAAATCCGCCACACCGGCCGGCTCGGGCGTGTTCCAGCCCTGCCCGTCGTCGATGCCCCATGGGTGTACCATGATCACGGCCGTCTCGGCGGCCTTCAGGTGATTGGGCATTTCGATGATGCCCCTGGCGTTGTAGGAGAACCGCCAGGCTCGCACGTGCAGGTCCGCATCGGGATCCACGACCAGCGGAGCTGCCTCGAAGTGAGCCTGCTCGATGATCGGCGCGAAGAACTCGGGGTGGTCGGCCAGGATGGGCCTGGGGTCCTTGATCGGCGTGAGCACGTTGGAATAAGCCCGGGTCGACGGGGCCGGGGGCTTGGTCATCGCCGCCGAGGACAAGAACACGGCCAGGCAGGCCAGCACCAGGGGCAGACGTGACGGAAGCGACATGGGGGGACTCCGGTTGGAGCAGATTGCTGGACGAGGACCATTGCCTCGGCAGGATCAATCGGCGAATCTCACGGACGGTCTCGCCGACGGCTTCCCAGCCATGATGCTCTTGTGGAGTCGGATCGTCGAGTCCGGGAACGGTCCGGCCGTGAAGTGAAGTGGAGTGAGAGATGATGATCGTGAACGGGAGAACAGGGTTCCGGATGACTCGTGCCGACCGGGTTCCCGTTATGACACAAACGGCCCTGCTCCTGATCCTGCTGGCGGGGTTCTGTCGTGGAGCCGAACCGATCGATATCGGATCGCGGCGGGAATTGTTCGTTGACGATCACCTGGTCGAGCGGATGTCCGGCGGGGCACGCCTGCGGCTGCACCGACCGGTCGAAACCGATGATGTCTTCGTGCACGACACGGCCTGGGAAGGAAGCCGTTCGATGTACCACACCGTCTTCCG
>DLVV01000226.1 GCA_003445035.1 Planctomycetaceae bacterium
TCCAGCGCCGCGGCGAACAACGCGAAGTTCTCGCTCTGCAACCGTTCCTTGGCCTCCTTGAGGCACTGTTCGAGGTCCTTGCCGAGCTGGTACTCGCCGACGATCTGCAGGAATTCCTGGCTGATCGGCTTGGGACTCTGCCGGGCGAGGATGTCCAGCGCCTGGGCGAGCGAGAGTCCGGCCTTGATGGCATTGGAGAGCGAGACCATGGCGTCAGCCAACTGGTCCTCGATCAACAGGCGACGTTTCTCGGCCAGTTGCCTGAGTACGTACCATGGCAGGCTGACCAACAACACCGCGGCGGTCACCGCAAATACCAGGGAGCCGGCGACGATCAGCAGCGAGGCCGCGACGGCCGCGACCAGGATCGACCAGGTCACCAGGTACTTCCTCAGACGGTCGGTCCGCAGTCTCAACCGACGAAGCTTGTCCTTCAGGTCCTCCTCGACGAAGTCGATCGACTGGGAGTAGGTCGAGCGACCGGCGATGGCCCCGACGGTGACGGCGGCGGCGACCATGCCGCTGCCGATGATGGGTAGCAAGTCCATCGGCGGAGTCTCCTAGGCCTGGTCACCGTAGAGGGATTCGAGTTTCAGCAGGTCGCTTTCGACCAGTCGGTCGATGAAGCTGGGCATGTAACCGGTCGGAACCAGCCCCGTCTCGCTGCGGGTGCTGAAGATATCGGTCGTCGCCACACATTGTCGCTCGATGTCGTAGCCGGTGACCTCCGAGACCTGCGTCACGCCGCGGCGGCCGCCGGGCAATCGGCTGATCTGAACGATGATGTCGATGGCCGAGGCGACCTGTCGCTGGATCGAGATCACTGGCAGATCGACGGCCATCAGCACCAGCACCTCGAGACGTTTCAGAACATCTTCGGTGTTGTTGGCGTGGATGGTGGTCATCGAGCCGTCGTGGCCGGTGTTCATCGCCTGGAGCATGTCGAGTGACTCGGGGCCGCGGCACTCGCCGACGATGATCCGGTCGGGCCGCATCCTCAACGCGTTCTTGACCAGGTCGCGGATCGAGTACTCACCGGCGCCCTCGACGTTGGGTGGCCGGGCTTCGAGCGTCACCACGTGTTCCTGGTGCAACTGAAGCTCGCTGGTGTCCTCGATCGTGATGATCCGATCCTTGTGCGGGACGAAGCTCGAGAGCACGTTCAGCAACGTGGTCTTGCCGGTGCCGGTCCCGCCGCTGACCAGGACGTTGCGTCGGTCGATCACGCAGGCCCGCAGGAACTGGGCCGCGGCGGTGGTGATCGAGTCGAGCTCGATCAGATCGTCCATGGTGAAGCGATAGGCGGGGAACTTGCGGATTGTCAGGCAGGGGCCGCGGGTGGCCAGCGGGGGGATGATGGCGTTGACCCGCGACCCGTCCGGCAGCCGGGCGTCGACCAGCGGTTGGCTCTTGTCGATCCGACGTCCGACCTGTGCCACGATCCGTTCAATGATCGACTCGGTGACCTTGTCCGAGATGAACCGGCGTCCGGAAAGCTCGACCACGCCGTCACGCTCGACGTAAATCTGGTCGCTCTTGACCACCATGATCTCGGTGATCGTCGGAGCCCGCAGCAGGTCCTGCAGGGGGCCGAAGCCGAAGACGGTGTCCTTGAGATCCTTCTTCAGCGTTCGCAGGATCAGGTACCGCTTCAGTTCCTGGTGCAGGTGTGGCCGCACACGGGGGAACACGTCGTTCATCCGCGACTCGACCCGGTTGATCCGTTCGCTGAGATCGCGGCAGCCCTCCAACTCCAGTTGCTCGCGAACGAACCCGACCAGGTGTTCAAGTTCGGTCTCCCGTTCGGGGACCAGCGTCGCCGGGACGTCGAATTCGTTGGCACCCATTGCCGTGACCGTGTCCCCCATCGGAACCGTGTCGTTCCCACTCTCGAGAATCAATTGGTTGATCATCAGGTCCTGCAGCAACAGCGACACCACCTCTTCGAGCAACGGGAGGTTCTCGTCGCCGAAAAGATTCAGTTCACGGCAGACATCTTCGATGTTCTCCTCGAGCATCAGGATGCTCTCCGTGCCGCCCAACTGGCTGCTCTCCAGTTCGAACAGGTCGAAGCGTTCCAGCAACTGCCGGTGCACTCGGAGTTCGAGGCTGGCCATGATCGAGCGGAGGTGCGATTCGAGCTGGCTGCGGCTGATCGGGCTGGCCTGCTCGGACTCGAAAGTCAGCGTGAACGGCCAGATGCGGACGGTGTCGCCTGGCGAGAACTCGCAGCTCTGCCCGCCGAGCACCTCGGTCTCGCCGACGACGCAGCTGTTGATACCAAGGTTTTCGAGGGTCAACAGTCCGTTGTCACGTCGGATGACGGCCTGCTGCTTGCCGACCAGCGGGCTCTGCAGCACCACGGTGTTGCCCGTGTCACGGCCGACCCGGATCACCGGGTCGTCGGTTTCGACCAACGACCGGCGGCTGTCGTGGACCTTGTTGAACCAGACTTTCATGGGATTTCGAGCGGGGAGTGGAGAGAAGAAAGGGGGGGCGGACCAGGACTAGGGCTTGGTTTTGTCCCGGCGATGGAGCAGCACCTGGACACCCTGGAAGTTGTTGACTGCCAGGATCCCGGCCAGTGTTTCGGCCTGGGGTTCGAGTTTGCCACCGGGATTTTCGACCTTCACGGCGACGGCGATCACGTTCTCGGCACCCGAGGCCAGGCCGGCCGCCTGGCGGACGTCGCGTCGGCCCTTGCGATTGCCCAGGGCCAGGATCCGGAAGGGGCCGATGATCTTTCCTCCCCCGTCGGTTGGTTGGCTGCGGCTTGCGCCTTCGCCGAATTCCGGGATGCGGAAACTGACCTGGTCACCCGGATCGACATGCTGTGGGTTGAACGTCCTGGAATCGACCGGCAACCACATCACTCGCTCGTTTTCGGCGATCAGTTCGTTGATGTCCTTGATGGCCGGGGTGGTCAGATCCCGGTGCATCACCAGTTCGGCTTCACCCGAAACGGCCAGGTCGCGAGCGGCTTTCTGGCCGATCACCAGGTCCTTCTGGTCCCAGAGAACAGCAACCTGTGACAACTGGGACTCGTGGCTCTTGGGCATCGAGATCGGCACGAGGTCTTCTGACTGGATCACGTCCCCCCGCTTGACGTCGGCCGGTTGAGACACGCCGACGAATCTGACGAGCTCGACCCGGCTGGCTTCCCGTTCGAGATACAGCCAGTTGCAGACGAAGCCGACGACGCCCAGCGCCACGGCGATCATGATGCCCTGTGCACCCTTCATGTTGACTCCCGCTCGCCCGGTGACACCGGGCTCGTTTCAATTGTCCCCGGGCGGACCGGGGTGAAGACGTTCAGCATACCATGCCATCTGCCCGAGTTGTCATGTCGCAACGAGACGACCACGGTCCGGCCGGAGGGGTGTTGCCAGCGGGCGGTCCAGCCCTCGCGGTGCCGGGACGGCGGAGATGTCATTGTCCAGCCGTCGTCGTGCAGTTCGCGTTCGAAATGTTCCCACCAGCCATCCGGCCCCGGTGATCCGGTGAAGACCACCAGTCGCTCGGGGTCGCCGTCGCCGACGGCCAGCAGCCTGCGGCAGTCGGCCGGCAGCTCGACCGGTTCCGCCGCCACGTCACCGGCCGCGGCAAATGTCCAGGTCACCCATTCGTCCCGGGGCGTGCGGGTGGCCAGTCCCCAGCCAACAACCCGCCGTTGGCCCAGCAGTTGGCGGACCGCCACGACCATCGGCAGCGGACCCTCGAGTCGATGCAGCGAGGTGGCGGCCTGTGACGGGCCGGGGCCCGGATTCGATTCACGACCGGCCAGGACTTTCAGCAGTTGCTGCTCAGCCTCGTCGGCGTCCGTCTCGGGCCACCCCGCCGTTTCGGCCGTGGCGCGAGTGGAACTCTCGAGCGCCCGCCAGGCCACCGCGCGATCACCGACCAGTCGCCGGCGATGGATCGTCGTTGCCAGTTCCCCAAGTTGAAGGTCATCGGGCTCGGTCCAGGCCGTGCCCGCTCCGGTGACGCCGTCGGCATTCGGGGTCGATTCGAGTCCCGGCTCGTTCCACCAGGAGGTCAACTGGCGTCCCAGCGCCAGCCCGACAACCAGCAGCATGCCGACCGCCAGCAGGTCGGTGGCACGCCGGCGGTACCTCCTGGCCAACTCGCCGATTCCACCGGTCGCGGCGGATTCCGAAGACGCCGACAGGCCGTCGGCCGCCGGGGCGTCGTGATCGGGATGGTTGGTCTGGTCGGACACGGCGGATGCGAGGGGCTAGTTCAGCAGGGTTGATTCGAAAGATTCCAACTGCTGGATCAGGGGAATGTAGGCGGCGTCGGATTGTCCGTTCATCCGGGCCCGCTCGGCCAACTCGCGATACATTCTCAGGAAATCCCGCGTCAACGCGCCGGGGATGCCGGCCTGGTTGAGGTTTCCTCTTGGTCGTGCACGGCCCTGGATCTGTTCGACCAGCCGGTCGGTGAACCTCGAGAGGTCCGCGCGGTCACTGGTTCGGGCATTGCGCGGAGGACGGGGGTAATAGTCGCGGTTGGCCAATTCGCCGTCGCGATCAAAAAGGTCCATCCCGCGACGGTTCAGGCCAACACGTAATGCGGTGGCCAGTTGACGAAAACGGGCGGTGTGAACCGCCGTCACGTTCTGCCAGCGTCCGGCCAGGTCGGGATAGAGACGCAGCGAGCGGCGGGAATCATTCGACGACAGCCCCATCTGCCAGAACTGCCAGCAATTGTCGAGGACGGGAAAGTCCACCTCGTGCCGGTAGCCTTTTGGCGGCAATTGTCCCAGGACGGGGAAGCCCCGTTCGACAGAGGCCTGCCCGGTGATCATTCCCCGGCGGACGTCCAGCAGGTCCTGGTCGACCCGCAATCCGCGGCCGGATCGTGGGTCGATCAGCATCGGGCCGCGGGCGACCGTGTGCTGATCGTAGAGGGCCAGTTGGATTGTTGGCATCGAGATGCACGGCACGTGGGATCGATCGACGCTCATCCGGGCGGGTGCCGGGAACCCGGGCGGATTGGGCATGTCCTGCGCGTCTGTACGAGGGTTGGCCCGCCAGATCGATCTCCACGCGGCCTCGCGGGCATGGATCTGGGTGCGGACCTTGAAGGTGGCGGCCCAGCCGATGAGGATCATCAGTCCCATGACGAACAACACCACCGGCAGGCTGAGCACCAGTTCGAGTGGCGCCAGGCCGCGACGGCCGGACCGCTTGCCGGGGACAGCCCGGTCGCGCGTCGTTGTCCGATAGGCCTGCATGCGGGGGATCTCAGTGACTGACCAAATTGTCGAGTGTTTCGCTGGTGATTCTCGCGAACGGGCCGCTGCGCAGCGTTCCGGCCCGGGGGTCGAGTCCCGAGGGTGAACGAGCCAGGATCTGCTGCAACTCCGGCAGCGAGGCGGGCATGATCCGCGTGGTCCAGTTCTGGCTCATCAGGTCCCATCGCTGCGGCCAGTTTTCGCGGTATGGGATCGGACGCCATCCGGTGATCTCGCGGGTCTCGGGATCACGGATCGGCACCCAGCGGACCCAGGATCCATTGACCCGGACAAATCGGGGTTCGGGCAGGTAGACCTGCAGTTGGGCGAACGACTGCGCGTCCGAAAAATCTGAGAGGGGGTTCTTGAACAGCCCTGGACCCATCTCTTCAATATGCCGGCGATAGACGACGGCCAGCAGGTGGTAGTCACGATTGAGGTGCATGTTCACCTGCCGCCATCCCCCCGATTCCTGCATCTGTTTCATCCGGCCCGGATGCGTTCCGTTGTTCATTCGGCGAATCTGGAAGGGGAGATTGTTTAGCGGGTATTCCCGGATGAGCAGGCGGTCGAGTTGTCCGCGTGTGGCGATCCGCCACAGGTCGCCGAAGCGGGACATGCGGGCATCGCGGTCGAACAGTTCGAGCTTCTGGTTGTTCCAGAGTTCGAGGTAATGATTGGCGAGATCACTACGCTGCTTGACGGCGTCCTCGAAGTACTCCTGGCCGTGTCCGGCCGCTCCGAAGTCCGATCCGGTCGGCGAAGGATCGATGGCCGGCACGGTTCTCAGCAGAGGATGGGCCTCGGAGGCTTCGCCGATGGCCTGGGTGTTGGACCGGAACAGCACGCAGGCCGGCACATCGCCGGGCTGAAGGCTGCGGCTGACCAGGTTGGGATTCGACGGATCGTGACGTGCGGGATTGGTTGGCCGGGCGTGTCGTCGAACCGTTTCCCGTGCCGCGGAGACCGCCAGGTGGGGAACGGTTTCGACCAGCGTCCGCTGGTACTCGGGAATCAACTCGTACTCGAGTACGGACTCGAATATCGGCAGGAAATGGGCCGCTGCCGCGGCGTGCTCGTCACCGAATGCTGCGACCGCTCGTTGTTCGAAGGGGATTCGCTGGACGACCGCCTGGCCGGCAGGGGGAAACTTGGCGAAGGTGGCCTGCAGCAGGTCGCCGCCGGCCAGGCCCCAGGCCTGCAGGATCTTCGGCACCTGGGCCTCGGCATTCCGCTGCTGGCCCTCGCGGAGGTAGGCGGTGATCGCGAAGACCTCGCACAGCAGGTGGTTGGTGTGGGCGAGTCCGTTGAGTCCACGGGCCAGCATCACCCCGCCGGTGACGGCGGCCGAGTCGGCGGCATTCTGCATCTTGAGCTTGTCGTCGGCGTGACGGCCGACGTTGGTGATCATCACCAGCAGCATGGTGAACACCAGCAGCACCAGCAGGGTCACGATGCTGATCGTGCCACGTTGGTCACCGTGCAGGCGACCGAGTCGAACCCGAAGCCGCGAGCGGATCCGGTGGCTGGGCTGGTTATCGGTTGGCATTGAAGGCGTGCACGTAGGGGACCAGGGACTTGACGCCGTCGTTGGTGACGGTGGCCCGGGCCCAGATGGTGGTGGTGTAAACGCGGTTGTTGTATTTCGGGTCGTGGGGTGACGAGTCACCGTCACGGGCTTCTCCGCTTTGCGGATCGATCTGGCGTCGGGGGCCGGCCCACTTGTTGATCCGGTGGCTGACCAAATCGGGTGGGCCGCCGGGACGGACGAGAAACTTGGCCAGGAACCGGCCCGGACCGGGCAACAGGGCGAGGTTGTGCCGCACGGTCACGGTGATCGGGTCCCGCCAACCGATTTCGTTGGGCAGGTTCGTATGGGTCGGATGGTTGAGCGGGTTGTGGGTGGGGCCGATGTGGGAGTTGAGGTTCTGAAACCGGATCCAGATCTCGGTGTTCCAGTAGCTGTAGCAGAACTTGTTGTAGAGCCGGGCGTCGGTGGAGGGGGTCACTTCGGGGCCGGCGAACTGTTGCCAGGCTGTCTGTATGGCCAGGAAGTGACTGCGGGCGTCGGACTGGATGTCGAGTCCAAGATGACGTGAGGGCGAGATGGTGGCACAGGCGGTCACCGCCGTGCGGTGCGGGTACTCGAGCTTGAGCATGTTCTCGGCGGAGTTGACGTCGGCATTTTCGGTGAGACCGTCAATCCGAGTGCCACCGATGAAGTTGTAGCCACGACTTTTTCCGGGCCGCAGTTCGGGGGCGCGGATCATGTTCTGGAAGTGAACCTCCTCGCCGAACGGGTCGGTCGAATCGTCGCCTTCGACCTCGGTGACATGCTGGGGCACCCAGGCCGCGATGCTACGGGCAGCGCCGTAGGCGGCGTAGTTGATCACCACCTGGGCGATCATCAACTGGCTGACCTGGACGACGAACATCACGAGCATCACGAAGATCGGCAGCGTCAGCACGAACGAGAGACTCTGTACTCCGCCACGCTGGCAACGGTGCAACTGGACCAGCCGCCGCAGGTCGAAGCGGCAGCCGCTGGCCCGGATCACCACGATCAATGCCAGCACCGCCGCGGCCAGCGCGAACAGAGCGGGTCGGCAGTCGTCGAGGATCACTCGCAGTGCCATGTCTTCTGGTCGATCGAAGTGGAACGGATCGGGTGAGGGTGGTTCAGATGTAGTCTCGCAGCGACTCGGCGGCCCCGGTGAGAGTCATCAGCACGCCGGCCAGGGCCGAGGGGGCCAGGAACAGGGATCTCTTCAACGGTTCGCGTTCGGTCGTCTCCAGCGGGACCCAGCCTCGCGAGCGGATGACCAGTGCCAGGTGACGAGCGGTGCCGACCAGGATGCGGCCGGCTCCGATCTGCCAGATCAGCATCGCCAGCCCGGTGACTCCGCCGAGCACAATCGTCCACAGCAATGCTGTCAGTCCGTGTTGCAGTCCCAGGAACGCCCCGACGGTGGCCAGCAACTTGACGTCGCCGCCACCCATGTCTGAGAGCAGAAAGCAGGTCAGCATGATGCCTCCACAGCCGACGATTCCGAGAAGGCTCTCGGTCAGGCCGGTCGTATCGAGTTCCAGGCGGCCCGCCTCTGACAGACGAATGGCTCCGAAGAGCAGCCCGGCGACCAGGCCGGGGTAGGTGATCCAGTTGAAGATGCGGCCTCTCAGGACGTCGGTCACCGAGGCGACCAGTAACAGGCCCACCAGGACGATTTGTGATAACTCCGGCATGGGCGAAGCACTCTCCACGACGGCCCGCCCGACCCGTCGGCCCACCGAACGGGACGATCTAGCGAACCGCTTCGTCGGTGCTCTGTTCCAGCGATTGCAGGCCCTTGTCGAAATAGTTGCGGATTGCCGGCCAGCCGAACTTGATGATCACGATCAACACCGGCAATGCGATAGCCGCGATGATCAGCACGGTTTCAAGTGTCAACGCTCCACGTTCGTCACGGTGCAGCCTCCGCAGCATACGCCCCGTCCGATTGATGAACGGCTTGATGAATCGCATGTCGTCTTCCTCTGTCTGTGTGCTCGGCTACACGAAGGGCCAGGCCACCAGGGAGCAGATGATCTCGTAAACCACGGTGATCGCGTGTCGGCTCATTGGGATCAGCAACGCCGCCATCGCGAAAATGACGGCCAGGACAAGTACGAAGTCCAGAGACGACGCGGCACGGCGCGACGACACGTGAGCCGTCGGGTCAGTCGCTTCTGTCCGCTTCGCCTGTTGCACGTCTGGATCCTAGCTGGCCGGATCGTTTGTCGAATGGCGGGGCGAACCCGCGGCCACTTCGAGTTCATCGTATCGCGCAATCAGGAACGGATCCAGATTCACCCGTATGCAATCCAGCCCCAGTCTTCCATCAGGCGGTAAAACCACGGGGCCTGGAAGGGATTGGGAGGCGGGGGATATTTTTTCCAGGTGTGCAGCAGTGGGAAGACAGCCGAGACGATCGAGAGCGCGGTCAGGATCCAGGCCACCCGCAGCGCCGTACGACCCGACGCAGGGGATTTTGGGTCCTCTCCGGGCGGGGCCGCTCGTGATCCGGTTTCGGACCACGAATCGACCACCGGGACCAGGGACATCAGCCACAGTGGCACCAGCCACAGCGACCATCGCAACGCACAACTGACCCCGCCGTAGTTGTAGTTCTGGGTTCGGGTCAGGTAGAAGCCCAGTACCACGGTGGTCAACAGTCCGGTCCACGCGGTCAATCGCACCAGTGGAGATCCCTCCCGGCGGACCCGATTCGAGATCGTCAGCAGGCCGATCAGGAAGACGGGCGAGAGAGAGAAAATGCCGTGGTGGCCGACCAGGCAGTGCAGCAGGTAGACCGCCGGCGAATCGTTTCCCTTGTCGATCCCCAGCGGGTTGAGCCAGTAGCTCTGCTGGCCATCAACCGTCCAGAGATACTTTTCGGTGCCGTAGTAGGCGTAGAATGGTTTCCAGCCTCCGGTGGCGATCACGTTGGTTCCGATGAACGCCACGGCCACGAGTGCGACTGCCGGCAGGAAAAACATCAGGGTGCGGCGGCGGTCGGTTCCGAACAGCAACCAGCCGGCGACCGCCACCAGGGACGCAGCTGGCAGATCATTGGCCGCGGCCCAGCCCGCGAACAACCCGGCGAAAATGAAGTGCCGGGGGCAGAGGTCTCCGTCGACGGTGACCCGCAGCACGGCGGCCACGACGAACACGACGGCCGTGGCGGCAACCGTGTGGTTGTTCAGTGCCACCAGGAACGGCAGCAGCAGTGTCCCGACCGACGCGGTGACCAGGACCAGCACGCGAGTCGAGCGGTGCCGGGCGTAGCGATCGAGCATCCGGGCCAGCACCACCAGGGCGATGGTCCACGGCAGCCAGTTGACCAGCATCAGGATCAAACGGGAGACGGTTTCGGTCTGGTCGAGGAGGTTCCAGCCGGTTGCTCCGCGGATTCCGGCATAGACTCCGGCGACCAGCGTGGGCAACAGGGGCGGCTTGCTGGAGTAGAAGTGGCCGTCGTGGCGGACCTTGTCGATCGTGCGGAACCTTAGACGCCGCTTGCCCGAGGGCTTGTGGAGCACTTTCCGGGAGTCGATCTCGTCGATGCGGTATGTGCCACGTTCAACCAGTGACCAGACGGTGGCCCAACGCGACCGGTCGTTGGCGCTCAGGCAACTCTCGGCCCGACCAATCGCCAGGGCGGCAACCAGGGATCCCAGCCCGACGAGTCCCCAGCGGACCGTGGGGCTCAGTGGAGGATCGGACACCGGCGGCTCCTGGACGGCGGGTTCAGAGACAGTCTCGCAGCTGGATGTGATGCTGCCCCAATTGGCCGCCGTAGTTGCCCGCTCCGATCAACTCGACCCCCTCGCAACCGGTTGCGGTGGCCAGCCCGACCCGCATGGCCTCGGTGACCGATTCGAGCGTCAGGCCGTCGATGACGATCTCGTAGACGGCTTCGACGGTTTCGGGCAGCACCGAATCGACCTGCGCTCGCAAGGTCGGACACCACACGTCATTGGTGCTGGCCTTCAGGGCCTTGTACTGAGATCCCACCTTGCTGCCGCTGCGGACCAGTCCTCCGGGAAATGGCAGGATGCAGTCGGGCACGCCCCGCATTGCCTCCACGGCGGCCGTTGCGGCCGCCAGCGCCTGGTCTCCGGTGGTGCCGCAGATCAACAGGTTGCCACCGGCCACGCCCTTGGTCGATCCGAGACGCTCCTCGCAAAGGAACTCGCCGTCCATCACCGGCACCCGCCACAGTCGGCGGTCGCCGAGTTTCTTGGAGCCCTGGTAGCCGTCACCGAAGAACCTCAACTGGCCGCCCACGTTGATCCATTTTTCCGGGTCGCCGTCATCCAGGCCGTTGTAACAGGCGGTGGTGGGGCAGGTGAGCACGCACTGGCCGATCCGGTCGATGACCGCCTGGGCCAGCGCGTCACGGTTGAAGGCGAATATCAAGAGCGATACGCCGGGACGGCCGTCGGGAGTCTGGTCCGGCTCGAGACGATGCTCGATCGCCGCTTCGGCATTGCAGGCGATCACACTGGTGGCAAAACCGGTCGCCTGGACACCGGCCGTTTCGGCCCACTCGGCTGACACGGCCGTCACGATCACTCGCGTTCCGACCATCGTGAAGGCCTCGGCAAACGTGTCGGCAATCGCCACTCCGTTGTGCTCGAAGGTCTCCATTGCCGTCGTCATCTCCGCGATTGGATTGCTGGCCGGGTGTGAGGGGCCGGAGGATCTCCAGCACCCTTGGCGAGACATGATGAACGATCCCCGGCGGTTTGTCACCGCCTGCGGCTGCCGTCACGGTGTCTCGGTGGGCCGGGACCACCGCTAGGCGATGATCTCGCGGATTGGCTGGCCGTAGTCGATCTCGAGTCGCTTGTGACCTGGGACCTCGAGCGTCTTGGGATCCAGGCCCAACTGGTGCAGGACGGTGGCGTGGAGGTCGGTGACGTAGTGGCGGTTCTCGACGGCGTGGAAGCCGACCTCGTCGGTGGCACCGTGAACCATGCCTCCCTTGATGCCTCCGCCGGCCAGCCAGACCGAAAAGCCGTAGGGGTGATGGTCGCGGCCGTCGGAATTCTCGGCTCCGGGAGTCCGACCGAATTCGGTGCCCCACACGACCAGTGTCTCGTCGAGCAGCCCTCGCTGTTTCAGGTCCTTGAGCAACCCGGCGATCGGCTGATCGGTCTGGCCGATGTTCGACGAGTGATTGGCGATGAGCTTGCTGTGGGCGTCCCAGCCGTTGTGATAGAGCTGGACGAAGCGGACCCCGCGTTCCACGAACCGGCGAGCCATCAGGCACTGCTGGCCGAACGTCTTCGTGGTGCCCTTGTCGAGCCCGTACAGCGAATGCGTGGCCTTGGTTTCGCCGTCGAGTGTTATCGCCTCCGGCACGGCCATCTGCATGCGGTAAGCCAGTTCGTACGACTTGACCCTCGCCCGCATCGACTTGTCACCGGGGTACTCGATTGCCGCCAGCCGGTTGAGTTGCTTGAGCAGCCCCATCTGGTCCTCGCGTTCCTCCCGGAAGACCGATTCTCCGGGTGTGCCGAACGGCAGCGGGTTCCCCGGATTGATCCGCATCCTGACACCGGCGTGTTCGGGGCCCAGGTAGTCGGCCCCGTGTGCGCCAACTCCGCCGCAGCAGTCACCCGGCGGGCTGCCCAGCACGATGAAACGGGGCAGGTTGCGATTGAGAGTGCCCAGGCCGTAATGGACCCACGATCCGACCGAGGGATAGAAACCGTCGAAGATGTGTCGACCGGTGTGAAACTGCAGCTGTGCGGCATGGTCGTTGTCGGTGGTCCACATCGAACGGACCACGCTGATGTCGTCGACACAGGTCGAGAGATGGGGCCACCAGTCGCTGACCTCCATGCCGCATTTGCCACGCTTCCGGTAGCCAATCTGCAGCGGGTACAGCTTGTTCATCAACTTGCGGGGTGTGCCGGCGAAGTCGCGAACGTTCTTGCGGTAGAACGGGGAATTCAGCACCCGGTCGTTGTAGGGACTCTCGTCAATCGTCAGCCCGGCGTACTTGTTGAGTGCGGGCTTGGGATCGAATGATTCGAGGTGGCTGGTGCCACCGACCATGAACAGCCAGATCACGCTCTTGGCTTTCGGGGCCAGCGTCGCCAGTCCGTCAGGTGGCAACCACGAACCGGTTTCGGCTGCAGAGGCGGTGCGGCTGACACCGTCCTCGGCCAGCATGGCCCCCAGGGCCAGGCCGGTGAAGCCCATGCCGGCATCGGCCAGAAACGTGCGCCGCTGTAGCCGGCCGCAGGGGGTGGTCGGAGTCGATGTCGGGCGGAGTGTCATGGGGAAATCCGGGGA
>DLVV01000206.1:0-1614 GCA_003445035.1 Planctomycetaceae bacterium
CCCAAGATCAACAAGAATGCCGGCCGCGACCACTGGCCGAACTGTTACACAGCCCTGATGGCCGGGGGGGGCATCAAGGGCGGATTTGTCTGCGGTTCGAGTGATCGGCTGGGTGCGTACCCGGCCAACAGTCCGGTGAGACCGGCTGATCTGCAGGCAACCATGCTCACACTCTTCGGCATTGACCCTGCCGAGGAGGCTCGTGATTCGCTTGGCCGACCGTTTGCCATCTGCGGTGGCAAGCCGTTGGAAAGCCTGTTCAGCTAGGGTGACGCAACGCCTGCCAGATCGCATCAACGAAGTTCTGGCCGGCCCCCAGTAACGGTGTCAAATCAGGGAGTTTCGGATGTCCATTTTCCGCTGCCAGGCAATGGCCTGTGTGACGCTTGTGTGGGCCGGTATGTGGGGCGAGGCCGCAATTGCGGCCGACGCACCAGCAGGCATTGCGGCGGCTTGCACCCAACGTGTGCATCCGGTGCTCATTCGCAACGAGCACAACTCATTGGCCCAGGTCGTCGTGGATGCGAAACGAGCAGGCCTCCAGGTGAAACAATTGACATTCTCTCTTCGCGGCACCGACGACCTGGCCGACATCGACTCGTTACGGCTTTTCTACTCAGGGGACAAGCAACCCGCAGAACTGGATCAGATACGCAGTGGAATCAACTTTCTTGGGGACCGACAGGCGGTTTTGGCCGGGTTGACTGGCACGCCATTCGGTTTGTTGACCAGGCCTTTCGCCTCGGTGACATTCGATGGTGCCCAAGTGTTAAGGAAAGGCAAAAACGTCTTTTGGCTGTCCTGCACGCTACGAGCCACCGCCAATCTGGACCACAAAGTGGACGCGCATTGCACGGCGGTCGTGACCAACGAGGGGAAAGTGGCTCCCAAAGATGCGACTCCGGGAATCCGTAAACGAATAGGAGTCTCGCTCCGCAAGTACTACGACGATGGAGTGCACACGTCACGGATCCCCGCCCTGGCCACGACTCCGAAAGGCACGTTGTTGTGCGTGTATGACATGCGGCGACGAAAACGTCGCGACCTCCAGGAGCACATCGACATTGGCCTGAATCGCAGTACCGACGGCGGACAAACCTGGGAGCCGGTTCGTGTGATCATGGACATGGGGGAATATGGCGGCCTTCCACAAGAGCAAAATGGCTGCAGTGATCCCGGCATCGTCGTGGACCAAAAGACCGGAGAGATTTTCTGTGCGGGCGTCTGGATGTGGGGCAACCCGGGGAAACACCAATGGGACAAGGATGGGTCCGCACCCGGCTTTGAGATTGGAAAAACTGCGCAATTCCTGATGGTGCGTTCCAAGGACGACGGCCGCACGTGGTCAAAACCAAAGAACATGACGCGGATGTTGAAGAAACGGGAATGGATCCTTTTGGCTCCGGCGCCACAACAAGGTCTCACCCTGCGTGACGGCACGCTGGTCATGCTCGGCGAGGGGCGAGACGAAAAGGACCGGATGTTCTCGACATTGATCGTGAGTCGAGATCACGGTACCACCTGGACCGTCGGCTCCCCGGCAGCCCACGGCAATGGAGAATGCCAGGCGGTGCAACTGGACAACGGGTCGCTTCTGCTGAACGCCCGGACGGC
>DLVV01000206.1:2005-8867 GCA_003445035.1 Planctomycetaceae bacterium
CATCGCAAGACGATGATCGAACCCAACTGCAATGGCTCACTCTGCCGTTTTGATTACAGGGAAAACGGAAAACAAAAACACGTCCTGTTGTTCGCCAACCCCCATTCCCAAACGGGACGCGACCATCACACGATCCAGGTCAGTTTTGATGATGGTCGCAGTTGGCCCGCAAAATACCGTCTGCTGTTGGATGTGGGCCGTGGTAATGGTTACCCCAGTATGACTCGCATTGATGACACCCATGTCGGACTCGTTTACGAGGGGAGCCAGGCTCACCTTGTCTTCGAAAAACTTTCGCTGGATGAACTCTTGAAACGCGGCAGGTGACCGCAGGTGACGTCGGTTGGGCTGAGCATTCTGGTGACCGTCATTCCGCCCGTGACCGCAGTCGTCGGGATCTGGTGAGTGCGAGTGGAGAAATCGCGTTGAATCACATCCACACCACAAGACAGATCGAAACGCTTGCCCGGGAGTTCGAAGAGCAGGGGTACGTGAAGGTCGAGAACGCCTTGAGCCGAGAACAACTGACTCGCTTCAACGCCGCCGTTGATCGCCACCGGGAATCTCATCCGGAGAGGTGGGTGGAACTGAGTGATTCGTTTCGGGAAGGGACCAATGTGCTTCCCGACACGGAAGACTTCGACGAAGCGATTGAGAATTCGACGACGCTCGACATCCTTCGAGCGATAATCGGTGAGGACATCACTTTCGAAGAATTTGCGATCATGCTCAGGGATTCGACCTCGAACCTGGGTGAGATCAAGGGGTGGCACCGCGACATAGTGCGGGAATACGACCGCAGAATGGAAATCGACGCGGTGTCGGTAATGCTGTACCTCAGCGACGTGACAGAGAATGACCATTGTTTCTCGATTGTGCCGGAGACGCACAGCCGATTGGTCGACGTGAACCCTCTGGACGTGGACCCCGGCGACGGCATCGACGTGCTGGGGCCGGCCGGAACGGCGGTGATTTTTCACGCCCGGGCCATTCATTGCGGCCATCTCAAGCCAAACAGTGGCCAACGTCGCACACTACAGGCCTATTACTCGCGATGGCGAAACCAGAGGACGGCCGAATGGTCTGACATACCCGAAAGACTGTATGCGAAGAGCGACCCGACTCTTCCTCGCCGTTTTTACGACAAGTGGAACGTGACCAGGATTCTTGAAGGAGTCGGGAAACGCCCGGCAGATCTCTCTCCGGATTTGTCCGTCAGCGAGGTGATCCAGGAAGTGCAACGACGCGGTCGGGCCGCGATGTGATCCTTGTTCGGGAGGACAAGGCGGGGAGGGGCGACGTCTTGGTCACTCCGGCCTGCGGGGATGAATTGCAGGCGCCGGGCAGCAGCCGCCAGGGCAAACATCCGGACGCGGAGGGCCGGTTCCGACAGATTCCCTGTCGGCATCGAAAAGGCGTTCGGCAATCAATTTCCTGATCATCGTGACGAATTGTGGGTGCGTCCCCACCGTTTTCGAACGGACCATGTTCAAGCCAATTCGTTCGCACGTTTCCCGGGCCTCGTGATCGAGGTCGTAGATCACCTCCATGTGATCCGACAGGAACCCAATCGGCATCACGATCACGTCAGTGACGCCATCAGCCTTGAGGCTCTCGAGATGATCGCAGATGTCCGGCTCGAGCCAGGGGATGTGTGGTGATCCGCTGCGACTCTGGTAGACCAGTTGCCAGCGACCGTCTTTCAGGCCCAGGGACTCGGCGGCCAGCCGACTGACGTCCATGAGTTGCTGCGCGTAATCACATCCGTCTGCCATTGTTTCCGGAATGCTGTGGGCTGTGAACGCAATGTGGAATGTGCTCCGAGATTCAGGCCCAACGTCGGCGACCGCTTCCTGCAGGCGGTCGATGCACGCGGCGACAAAATCGGGGTGGTTGTAGAACACCCGCAGCTTGTCCACGACCGGTGCGTTGGCACCAATGGCTTCCTGAGCCGCCAGGATATTCTCTCGATATTGACGACAGCTGGAATAAGAGCTGTAGGCGGATGTCACGAACGCCAGCGCACGACGGACACCGTCGCGTGTCATTTGCTCCATAGTGTCGGTGAGCATCGGGTGCCAGTTTCGATTGCCCCAGTAAATGGGCAACTCGATCTGATGAGCATCGAGTTCCTGTTCCAGTGCTGTGATCAAATCACGGCAGTGCGAGTTGATTGGACTGACGCCACCGAAAAGCGAGTAGTGTTCAGATACCTCCAGCATGCGTTCTCGCGGAACATTTCGGCCGCGAAGGACGTTCTCGAGAAACGGAAGGACGTCATCCGGCCCCTCGGGTCCGCCGAATGACACCACCAGGACAGCGTCGTGTGGCGTCTTCTCAACTGTCACATCCGTCATCAAAGCACTCGTTCTACGAAAACACTGCCAACGCCATTTCCCGCCGGAACGTTCGTTTGAGAGATTTTAGACGATCGCTCGGACTTTTCGACAACAACAGCAATCATCACGCCCGTCGTATCCGGATCCTTTTCCTCCCATCAACGGCAAAATGCGATGGCAACACGTCCTCCGGAGGCGTGTTTGTGGTTAGTTATCACTACAGGAATTCAGGTTGCGTTCCGGTGTGTGATTGGCGATCCTTTCACACGATCACCGGTGTGGCGACTCACTGAAATCACGAAAACGAGGATACGATGGTCACGGCGAATCCGGAACAGTTTGAAAGCCATGTGCCCGAGCGTTCCCCGGCTGGAAATCGGTCCGTGTTGCTGCCGTCGCTGCTAGTGGCAGGCATCGCACTGTTCGCAGTCGCAGCGTGGTCCTTTTCCTCCGACTCCGCATCCTTAGACACCACCCTGGTGTTCTACAAGGTGAAACGTTCGGACCTCCCGATCCAGGTCACCGAGAACGGGAACCTGCAGAGCCAGACAACCACTGCGGTGCGATGCGAGGTCGAAAACTTCGGACGTGACCGATCCGGAACGCAGATCTTGTCGATCGTTGAGAACGGGGCTGACGTAAAAAAAGGTGATCTGCTGGTCGAACTCGATTCCGCGTTGATCACCGAACGGCTCGACGAGCAGGAGCTGCAGACCGAGCGGTCTCGCAACGAGCAGATCCAGGCAACTGTCACTTTTGAGAACCAGAAGACGCAGAACGAAACAATGCTTGCCGAGGCGAAGCTGCAGTTGGCGCTCGACGAACTGGGGCTCCAGCAGTACGAGGACGAGGAGGGGGGGACCTTCCAGCTCGACCTTCAGTTACTGGATCTGAACATTCAAACGGCCGAGGCCAACAGGTTGATCCGGCAAACCGACCTCAAGGGCACAGAGCAGTTGGCCAAACTGGGCTACCGCAGCAAGGGAGACCTCGAGCAGGCACGCCTGGCCGCACTCTCGGCAGACACCGAGGTCGCACGGCAGGTTTCCACCCGCAAGGAGATGGTCGACTACACCTACCGAAAGACCAAGATGGAGTTGGAAGGCAAAGTTGCCACCGCGAAACGCAACATGCTCCAGGTCGACCGCAATAATCAGGCGGCCTTGCTGCAGGCCGAAGCGGCAAAGATCGGCGCGGATCGGGCGTTCAACAAAGAGAAAGAGAAACTGGCGAAGTACAAGAAGCAACTCGAGAGGTGCAAGATCTTCGCCCCTCACGGCGGCATGGCGACCTACGCGGTCGATCGTGACGGAAAGTCCCGGATGGCCGAAGGCAAAACCGTTTATGAACGCCAGCGAATTATCACCCTTCCTGATCTTAGCGCCATGGAAGTAAAAACCGGCGTGCACGAGTCGGTCCTGGATTCAATCCAGGAGGGACTCCCGGCAACGATCACCGTCGACGCATTCCCGAACCACAAATTCAAGGGACGAATCAAGTCGGTGGCCGTGCTGGCCGACCGTGGCGAATGGCACAGCACCGACGTCAAGGTCTACACGACCATTGTCACTATCAACGACGGGGAACTCATCGAAGGTATTCGCCCGGGTATGTCTGCGGTTGTCGAAATCCACGTCGAACGGGTCAAGAATGTGCTCACCGTTCCCGTCACGGCTGTTGCCCAGATCGGCGACGAAAGCTGGATTTACGTGGAAAATTCCGGAGGTGTGGACAAGGTTGCGGTGACACTGGGAAAGACGAACGAGAAGTTCATCGAAGTCACAGACGGCCTTGTCGAAGGCCAACGCGTCGTGATCAATCCGATGGCATTGCTCCAGGCCGAGGAAACCTCCGGTAACAAGATTGATCCGGAAGACGACCTGAACGACGGAATCGAATACGGGCTGAAAGGGGCGGAAAAGAAGTCATCTGGCGGCGAAAACAGCAAGGACGCGAAGGCGGACAAACCGAGTGGCAAGCAGCCGTCCAAAAAGAGCGGTGGCAAGGCGAAAGCAAAGACTGGCGAGAAGTAGTTCCCCGGTCATCATTCGTTGAATGATCTCGCCACACGATTTTTCGGATCGGCCCCCTTCATTTTCTCGCCGACGGCGATCCAATTTTATGTGGTTGCAGACACTCAAGCTTGGCATCAAGAGCCTGCTGCTGCACAAGCTCCGCAGCTTGCTGACCATGCTTGGTGTGATCCTGGGCGTTGGCTCGGTGATCGCGATGCTGGCAATTGGCGAAGGGTCCAAGCGGGAAGCTCTGGAACGGATCCGCCGTCTGGGGGCCTCTAATGTCATTATCCGCAGCGTCAAGCCCGGCCAGGAGGGGTCTGAAGAGGAGGACGAGGGCTCCAAGGACCAGGCATCGAGCCGGGTGATGGAATACGGGTTGCGTTACAAGGACCTCGAGCGACTCAAGGGCACCTTGCCGACCATCGAGAGAGCCGTTCCAATCACTCTCGTCCGGAAACGAGCGCAGGCCATGCATCGGGCGATCCCGAATGCGAGAATCCTGGGCACGACGCCGGACTTTCTGGACGTCAAGAGCCTGAAGATGGGGCGAGGCCGCTTCATCAGCGATTCGGACATGGCTCGCGGTTCGAATGTTGCTGTGCTCGCCGCCGGGGCGGCCGCCAAGCTCTTCAATTTTGAAGACCCCGTCGGCAAGTCTGTGCGTTTTGGCGCGATGGTGTTCAACGTTGTCGGCGTCGTCAGCCCCCAGGGTTCCGGAAGTGCCACCGCCGGTGCGATCGGTGGACAGGACTTCAACAAGGACATCTACGTTCCATTGACGTCCGCACGCAGCCGGTTCGGCGAATTGAAGATCATCGTCAGCGCCGGCAGTTTCAATTTTGAGCGCAACCAGTTGAGCGAGATCACGTTGACCGTGAAGGATCAGAATCTGGTCAGCCAAACTGCAGCCATGGCGCGCAAGGTGATCCGCGCACACCACCCGAAGGGCAACGACATCGAGATCCAGGTTCCGTTGGAACTTCTCCAGCAGGCCGAAGAGGAAAAACGCATCTGGAACCTCGTCCTGGGATCGATAGCCGGAATCTCGCTGCTGGTCGGAGGCATTGGGATCATGAACATCATGCTGGCCACTGTCACCGAGAGGACGCGCGAAATCGGCATCCGGCGGGCTTTGGGAGCCAAGCGTCGTGACATCACGATCCAGTTTCTTGTCGAATCGGTCGTGCTGTCCTCTACCGGGGGGCTTGTGGGAATTGCGTTCGGCGTGGGGGTCCCCGTGGTCGTTACATTTTTCTCCGACATCGACTCTTACATTCAGTGGTGGACCATGCCGCTGACATTCATGATCTCCGTTGGGATCGGTGCCGTGTTCGGGGTCTACCCTGCACGACAGGCCGCCATGCTTGATCCAATCGAAGCTCTGCGTCACGAATGATCCGTTTCGCCCGATGAACAGAGTCATCCCACCGCTGTGCTTGCTGATGACGGTCTTCCTGCTGGTGGCCGGCTTTGCGCTACTGGCACGCGAAAAACCTCAACCGAGCATCCGCTTGCACGAGGCGACGGCCGCAGGCGACGAGGAACGCCGCGACCTGCTCGAAGCGGAACTCGAACAGCAGAGGTTGAAACGGACAGTGTTGATTGCCGCTGTCTTCAGCTTGGCCATTGTGACCGCAACAACAGCCTTTGTCGCAATCCGCCCGTCTCGCCAATCTGTCGACGGCACTACGTGATCCGGCCGGCCCTGGCGACGGAACGTTAGGCGTCGCTTTAGCCTGGTGGCCGCACACCCTGCATCCGCTTGATCTTCGTAGAGGGCCAGACCCCCCTGGGAAGCTCTCCGTAGGTCGGTCCGGCGTTGGACGGGAAAACACCGTTGGATTCCGGTTGATATTGTTCCTGGTTGAGCTCGGGCCAAAGCCCGTCATCATCCAGCAGCATCAGTTCCAGGTCGAACGCCAGCTTGGCGCGGTTGACGATGTACCCCAGTCGGCCATTCGCCACGCTGCTGAGGTTCGCACGGTAATCTCGCTGGGCTTCCAGGAAATCCCGGGCTGTCACAGTGGCCAGCCCCAATGACAATTCCAGTTGAGTGCTGTAGACCCGCTCGGAGGCCAGCGCCGCACTGATGACCGATATGTCGTACTGGACCCGATCCAGAGACAACTGCCGCAAATCCTGTCGGGCTGAGAACTTGATGTTGTCCTCGAGTTCCATCAATGATCGCCTGGCAACCTGGTAGTTGATCAGCGATTGCCGAAAGCCGTTGCGTTGCGATCGACGGTTCAGTGGCAGGTCCACAGCCGCACGAAGTTCCGTCTGGCTGTCTTCTGCACCGAAATCGAACGCCTTGCCGTCACGAGCCGACAGGGAATGGCTCACGTTGAGATTCAGGGCGGATTTCAGGTCGTCGGCAGCAAGTTTGATTCCCCGCCAGTCGTCAGCAAGTCGGCCCCGCTGATCCATCAGGTCAAACCTCTGGACCAGGGCTGTCACCATCGCGTCATCGACACTCAGCTGGATCTTCGGCAGGCCCGACGAGTC
>DLVV01000400.1:0-5109 GCA_003445035.1 Planctomycetaceae bacterium
CTGCTGAAGCGGTACTTCCACACGTTCGGCGTTTGTTTTGTGGCTGCGCTGGGGGTCTTCTTCGTATTCGACGCGTTCACCAACGCCGACGAGTTTCTCAAGGCGAGCCCCGACGGGGCGATCTGGCCGGTCGTTCGACGGATGGCGGTGTATTACTGCTGTCAGTCGAGCCTGTTGTTGAGCCTGGTCGGGCACATTCTCTGTGTGCTGGCGGTGATGGTCGTGCTGGTGATCTTGCAACGATCCGGTGAGTTGCATCCGGTCCTGGCTGCCGGTGTGCCGCTGTACCGCGTCGTGGTGCCGCTGGTGATAGGGGCCTTGCTGGTCAACCTGACGATCATGGTCAACCAGGAGTGCGTTTTGCCCACGGTGGCCCCGGTGCTGCAAACGCCTCGAGGCCGAGAGGTTGAGCAGGGGATCGACGTTCGTCCGTCCCTGGATTTTGCCACGCATATCCTGATCTCGGCACGGCGGGTGTTTCCTCATGCGAAGAAACTGGAGCATGCGGAGTTCGTGTTGCCGGTTCCGGACGTCGTGACCCGTCTGACCACACTGAAGGCCCGGCGTGCCAAGTACGTTCCTCGCGGTCCCAAAAATCTTTCCGGGTGGCTGTTGGTGGGTCTCGATCCGCCGCTCGAACAACTCTCGCTCAGCGCCACCGGTCGTCGCGTCGTCCGGCCGGGGACACGTCCGGGAACGCTGTTTGTCGTCTCGGGTGTCACTCCCGATCAACTCTCTGAAAAAGCCGGCAATGCGAGGTACCTCTCGACGCCGGATCTGCTCCGGCGGGTTCGCAACCCGTCGCAGGCGACCCGGTCTGCTCACGAGCAGGCTTTGGCGTTGCACGCTCGTTTGACGCGGCCGCTGCTGAATATCGCTGCGGTGTTTCTGGCGGTCCCGTTTTTGGTTCGTCGAGAGAGCCGCGGGGTGGTGGCGAACCTGGCCGTTGCGGGAGCCGTGATGGTGGTGCTGTTGGGGGGTGGGGAAGCCTGCTTGTACCTGGCCAGTTTTCAGGTGATGTCGCCCGATCTGGCGGCCTGGTCTCCGGTGGTCACCTCAGGGATGCTGGCCACCTGGTGTGCGAGGCACGCTGAGACGTAGCGGTGGTCCCGGGGGGGCTCAGGCCACTCGTCGCGAGTGCGGACGTCGGGCTCGGGGACCCTGGGCACCGTCGGTGTGACCGTCCCAGAGATGTCCAGCGACGGAGGCGAGGACCTGGTCGGCGGCGACCATTGCCCGGAGTGCTTCAGCACCGCCCACCAGTGGACGGCGGCCACTGGTGACACACTCGGCAAAATGTTGCAGTTCGTCGGTCAGCGCGTCGGAGTCGGAAATGTCGGGTTCGCGGACCGTGATGAACTTGCCGAAGACACTTTGCTTGAGGTCATCGATGTTGGCCCCCGGCTCTGCGGCCAGTTCAAGCGGTGACGGACCACTCAGCAAGGCTTCCGACGGCCGATACGAGGTCAGGCGACGGGTGTGCAGGTCGACGTGGACACATCCCGAGGCGGACCAGGAAGTGAGTACGCGGCGAGGTTCGGGGTGCACCCGACTGGCAGTGAGGTCGGCGATGCAGCCGTTGCTGAATGAGATCCTGGCCTGGACCGAATCTTCGTGGCCTCCCATCAGGCTGATGCCGAAAGCCTGGACGGACTGTATCGGGGCGTCGACGAGTGCCAGGACCAGTTCGAGGTCGTGGATCATCAGGTCGTGAACGACGCCGATGTCGGTCGATCGGAACGCAAAGGGACTCAGGCGTTCGACCCGCAGGTACCGGGGGCGATCGATCTGTCCAAATGCGGCGGTGACGGCGGGATTGAATCGTTCGACATGGCCCACCTGCAAGACGACATCCTGCCTGTCGGCGAGGTCAACCAGTCGGGCGGCGTCATCGAGGGTTCCGGCGATCGGCTTCTCGACCATCACTGGCAGCCCGGCTCGCAGACAGTCTCCGGCAACTGCCAGGTGGGCCGAGGTGGGGACAGCGATTGTTACCGCATCGACATCCTCGAGCAGGTCGTGGAAGTCGGTGACATGGGCGCATCCGCAGGCTTCTGCGATCGAGCGACCCATCTCGACATCCTTTTCGGCGACACCGACGAGTTCGACGGAGTCGAGAGTCGAGAGGATACGGGCGTGGTGTCGTCCGAGGGCGCCGACGCCCACAACAGCGATTTTCAGTCGAGTCATGCAGCCTGCCGTTCGTTGTGTTGGTCCGTGTCGTCGTGAAGAGTTCCGGGGACCGGAGGGGCCTGTTGCTGTGAGTGGCCGGCGGGGTCACGTGTCCGGAGATTGTGGCCCTGGATCTGTCGTGTGATGAACGACAGCCACTTGGTCAGTTCCAGCGGCAGCACTCCCTCGAGTTCGGACTCGAAGTGCCGTTGCACGTCCTGGATGTTCTGCAGCTTCCGAAAATGCATCTTGAACGCTTGCAGGATCAGCCCCATCTCGCGTTTTGACATCCCCGCGCGTTGCATCCCGATCCTGTTGATCGTCTTGAGCTTGGGGTTGTCGCTGCCTGCGGCGAGCATGTAGGGGGGGATGTCATGCGGGACCCGGCATCCGCCACTGATAAACGCCAGCGTGCCGATGGTCGAGAAGTGGTGGACAACCGAGTTGCCGGAGATGATTGCCCGGTCGTGCACGTGCACGTGTCCGCCCAGCAGCACACCGTTGACCAGGATGACGTCGTCATGGACGTGGCAGTTGTGAGCCACATGTGAGTTGGCCATCAGCAGGTTTCGGTGACCAATTCGGGTCGTCCCGTCTTCCTTCTCGGCACCGCGGTCGACGGTAACTCCCGCCCGAAACACGTTGTCGTCACCAATCAGCACTCTCGTGTCGGAATCCTCAAAGCTCTTATCCTGGGGATCGCCGCCGATCACGCAGTGAGGCAAAAACCGGTTGTTGCGGCCGATTTCAGTGTTGCCCGTCAAAACGACATGGCTGTCCAGGCAGGTGCCTTCATCAAGTTGGACTCCCGGCCCAACGAGACAGAAGGGGCCCACGGTGATGTTGGACCCCAGTTCCGCAGCTGGGTCGACCTGGGCCAGTGGTGAGATGTTGGCTGGCATGGTGAATGGCGTGGTTGGATTGGGGGGTGGGATTCAGGCGGCGTGGGCCACAACGGGGGCGAGGTGGCAGTGTTGGAGGACTGCGGCGGTGGCGTCGTGGTTGTCGGTGTGCCCGCTGCAGCAGGCATCGATGTGGCCCCAGAGATCGGCTCCGAGCAGGGCGAAGTCGCCGATACAATCGAGGATCTTGTGTCGGGCACATTCGTCGGGGTACAGGAGGTGGTTATCGATGGGGCCGTCGTGGCCGAAAACCAACAGGTCCTGGTGGGTCAGTCCCTGCCCGAGGCCCTGGTTTTTCAGGGCCTCGACCTCGCTGTCGAGCACGAACGTGCGGCAGCCGGCGATGCTGGTCGCAAAGTCGGCGGGGTCGGCCAGAAACGTTCGGTTCTGAGGACGTATCGGCGAATGCGGCCCGTAGTCGAGGTGGTAGCTTATGGCCAGGCCGGGCCGGGCCAGGGGTCGCAGCGTGAGCTGTTTTCCGGGGAGGCCGACCGACAGCACCCGGTTGATGATCAGGCAAGGCCGCGGAGCGTCCTGGGCAACCCGTCCCGCTTCGAGGATCGCCTCGACGACCGGACGGCACGATCCGTCGAAGCCCGGTGGCTCGGGGGCGTCCAGGGTCACCAGGCAGTTGTCGACCTGCAGGCCGGCCAGTGCGGCAAGGACGTGCTCAACCAACTCGATGACCACTCCGTTTTGGCCGATTGCGGTGCGACGCTGCCTGGGCAGAACCGAATCTCGTGTGGCTGGGACCGGAGGCGTGCCAGGACAGTCAAGTCGCTGGAAGGCGAGCCCAAAACCTGGTGCGGCCGGGTGCAGGGTCAATTCAACCTGAGCTCCGGTCACGAACCCCACGCCGTGACAAGCCACCGAGCGTCCGAGCGTGTGTTGAGAACGACAGGATCGCTGCGGCAGAGACGCCAGGTTGTCTCGGGCGTAGGCAGGCATGCGGGACTGTGTGAGCCGGAGGTGGTGAGGAACGGCCGTGACGCCGGTCATCCCGTGTCGTTCACGGAGTGATCGGCGTCTGGGGCCGTCGCGAAAAGGGCCCAACACCAGATACGGGGTTACCGTTTCTTGGTCTTGGTGGCGCCGGCCGGTTGATTGCCGGTCGTACGTGGGGCAGGGGATTGCTTGAGATACTGCTTGTTGAGGTATTCGATCACCGGCTGGGTGATGTTATCTTCACTGCGGTGATAGACAACCTGTCGCTGCAACTGTCCGACGACGTTGTTGGGTGTGGCCGAGTCGGATGCCGCACCGTTGAAGCGAAGGACGAGCGTGTAGCCCCAGGCATCGGCCGCACGTTTGACGACCGCCTTGATCTCGCCGTGGATCGTCTTGAGAAGTTGAGCTTCCCGTCTCAGGATTCTCGTTCGTTCAGCCTTTTTGAACGTGTTGAATTCGGCCTCGACTTGGAGGCCTTGTTTTTCCAGTTCGACGGCCTTGGGGCTCCCCTGTTGGATATTGGGGGAGCTGAGTTTGTCCTTGATCGTCTTCATCTTTTTGACCATCGCCGTTCGCTGAGCTTCGCTCTTGGCGATCTCGGCTTTGATCTCCGTCCGAAGGGCATCGACCTTCTTGTACTCTTTGAGCACACGGCTGATGTCGATCAATGCGACCTTGTGTGGAATCGAGGAGGCGGCCGTTCCCTGCGCTAACGCAGTGGAGGGCGGGCCGGCCAGTAGCATGGCGGCGACAAGGAGAGAAGCGAGTCTAGTCACGGCTGAGACACTCCTTTGGTTGGCAGTGCCTGAATGCAGCGGTGGCCGGAAGACAGGGGGTGGCTTCCATGCCACTGACCGGATCAGGCGAATCCATTCGTTGTGTAATCGGCGAGGGGTATATGGCAAAACCGGCGGAACGCGTCAATACGAGTGTTCTGCGGATTGCCTACTGCCAGCTAGAATCGGTCGGTCGCGGCAGGGCCCTGAATACCAATTGCGCAAATTTGGCAATTTGGGATGACTTTTTCGGATTTGTCGGTCGTGACGGGTGGCGGGCGGGCGGCGATCACAGTCCCGGCTCAGCCATC
>DLVV01000400.1:5482-24959 GCA_003445035.1 Planctomycetaceae bacterium
GCCTTGAGCCGGACGTAGGGTGGAATGAAGCGGCCACGGTGCCGGAAGTCCCCGGGCTGTGCCGAACGACTGGCTCGAAGCGGTTCGCGAAGATCCTCGATGACGAAGCCGGCCGTGCAGAGTGTCCCGACCAGGTGCTCCCACCGATGCAGATATTCGACGGTCCCCTCTTCGCGATAGGATTGGTCGGGCACTTCGGGCAGCGGACCTTCGTGGTAGTACTCGACGGCGACCACGTACCGGTCGCGTCGATCTCGGTGCGAGACCTGCAGGCTGGCCGGCTGCTTGTGTTGACTCACGTAGAGTCCGCCATCGCGGAGCACGCGTGCGACCTCGGTGAAGACCGGGTGGAGCGAGGCGACATAGCAGGTGCTGACCGGTTGGTGGACGATGTCGAAGGCCTGGTCCCTCAGGGCCGAGAGATTGTCCATCGATGCCTGGATCACCTCGACGGCCAGACCTCGTTTCTGGGCTTCACGGACATCGATGGCGAGCATCTGGTCGCTGAGATCAATGACGGTGACACGTGCGCCGGCGGCGGCGTAAAGGATCGACTGCCAGCCCCCTCCCGCCGCCAGGCACAGGACGTCCAGGTCCTCAACGGTTGCCGGCAACCAGCCCCGACCGTCAAGCACCTCCAGTGGCTTGGCGATCTCCTCGTCGGTAGCCACGCGGGCGAACTGGCTGCCCTTTTGGACCATCCGGTTCCACGCCGCCTTGTTGTGACGCAGAAAGTCGGGTTCTGGGGGAGGCATGGCGAGGCCGTTGGCAAATCAGTCGGCGGAGTTGCCGATGAGAGCTCCGGCCCAGGTGACCAGGTCACCATTGCTGCGAGCGGTGTCTCGCAGAAGGTCGAGACGTCCGGCGACCAGGCAGAACTCGGCGAAGCTGAATCCAGTGGATTCGTCGAGATTGGCCAGGTGCGTGACGGCTAACTCAACGGCCTGATCGATCAGCCCGATCCGTCGCAGCAGGTCGACGACCACATAGGCGATCATCTGTTTGTCTTCCTCGTCCGGCTCGGATTCCAGTTGTCCCTGGAAGTATCCCACAGCTTCGTCGCGACCGTCATCGAGCAGGGCCCGGAAGAAGTGACCGTGAGCGGCGTAGAAGTCGACGAAGGGGGCTTCACCGGGGTAGCGGAACTGCTCGTCGAGCCGCTCGCCATATTCGGCCATTTCCAGTGCCCGGGACAATTCGGGGCTGTCCGGTTCCAGTGAGCGAGCGAAGCGGACGACGGCACTGAGGTGGGAGACGTCGATGTGATAGTTGCCTTCGGCAAACAGCCAGTCGCGGTCTCCAGAAATCAGCTCGCGGAGGTTTTCCGAGGGTTCGATCATCGGCAACCGCTGAGTGATCTCGGCGTTGAGCGTGTGGCAGAGGTCACCGTAGAGCTGGTTGACCAGCAGTTGGGCGGATGCGAGGCGGTCGTCGGGCGGCAGTTGCATGATCTGCTGATCGAGAGCGGTGATCGTGTTGCATGTGCCGTGTGAGTTGAGCATCAGCTCAAGACCCTTGACCGGATGGGCACCCTCGTAGAGTGCTACGTTGATCAGTTCCTCGGTTCTCTCGTAATCCTCACTGTTGGCCGAGAGTCCATCGAGGGCTTCGCGAACCGGGCCGGGTTCCTGGATGGTCTGGAAGTAGACCCACGCATCTCCAATTCGGCCATCTTCCAGCAACATGCCGCCGATCTGTCGGGCGGATTCCACGTAGTGCTTCTCAAAACCGGTTCGCTGGTCCTCGGGAACGTCGTCAAACGACGTGGGGCGTACCAGGGGAACGCCAAGTTCCAGTTTCTTCTGCATCAGCAGGACGTCGAAGAGCCGGTGGTAGTTCTGCTCTTTGGTCAACACGGTCGCCAATTGCTGCAGGGCGGCCAGGGAACCGTCAGTTTTCTGGAGTTCTTCGAGTGTTGTGAATGTGTCGCTCATCGGTGGATTTGTCCTGGAGTGGTCGGGCCGCGCTGGCCTGTTGGAGATCGGGTTCGGCAGTTCGGGTGTGGCCGCCAGGCCGAGATGCCATTATGCAGGCCACTCCAACAGGGGGGAAGTGCCCGGGCGTGGCTACTCAACCATCACCAGGGGAGAAAAGTCGCCGCCTGGTCGCAGCAGGCCGAAGAAAGACTCGTGACGCGTGTGCTGGCCGATGACCGAACGTGGGGCAGATGTTTTGACCAGGCTTCGGTAGAGCACCAGTTGCAAGTCACCGATTCGAAGCCGATAGGCCGACGCACGGCTCGGCGAAACGATCTCACGGTCCTCGGTGACCGTGAGGGAGTTCCACTCAGCCTTGCGGCGGCGGCGATCGGCAGAAAAGTCGACAATCAGTGGCAGAAACAGCCCGGGGCCTCTACTGGCGTGACTCCAGCAGAGGCGACCGTCGTGACACGTGAGCGAGGACGGCCCCGGGGAAAACAACGGGTCGTCGGGGATCGCCAGCGGGACAACGCGTGCGGAAATGCCGCGGCCTTTGAGTCGTTGGTCGCGATGACCGTTCCGGGCAGGGGCGGCTGTGACACCTTGAGCCAGTGACAGGCCGGATCGGCAGGAAATCGTCTGGTCGCCGGAAGACTCAACAGGGGTGATAATCGCGTCGGCCAGCACCAGCAGATGTTCGGTTCGGGAGAGCAGGATGTGTCGATCGACGCGACGTCCATCACCGGCATGAGCCTGCAGTTCGATGTAGTCGGCGTCGTCGTCACTTTGCCAGCAGACGCAGTCCCAGTGACCGAGATGCCAGTCGTGCTGCCCCGAGGCAACCTCGAGTGACCATTCGTCGCACAGCAGGGTGCGGTTACCGATCGAGATGTCGAGCCGGGGCGGAGAACTGTCGTGGGCGACGACGACCGACGGTGCGGCCAGGGACGTTGTGTCCCTCAGCACCGCAACACGTGCTCGGTCGGATTGGGTGACTGGCTGGGTGTCGCCATCGCCGATCAACTGGTTGGCAGACTCGAGCAGCGAACCGAGACTGCGGGCGGGGCGGTCGGACATCGCCAGACGGTCGCCGTGCCGAAAAAGGGGGGTGATCCATCGGACCAATTTCGTGAATCGTTCGGATGACGTCTTGGTCCACAGTTTCGCGTCGAGGTGGTGGCTCCACCAACCGGCCCGCACAAGTCCGCCCAGCCATTCGGCCAAATCCGGCAGAGTTTCGGCCAACGGTGTGCCGTCGTTGTCGGTTCGTGTGAGAAGTTCTTCCCGCAGCGCCATTTGGCCGTTGCGACGGAGTTGGGAGGTCCCTTTCAGTGGAGACAACAACAAGCCGGTGGTGTAGGCGAGCTCGGCTGAGAGGGGCCGGGAGGTGGTCAGTTCGATACAACGGCGCCATGCGGAGAGCCACTGGGCGTTGCGCCGCGGTGGGGGCTTCCGGGTCAGCAGTGCGAGTGAGGCCAGGAGATCCCCGTCGGTGGCGTCGGCGTCGAGATGGGCGATGGTGGAGAGTGGGAACCGGTTGTTCGAGCGACTGGCGATCGCCGGCCGGCCGGATGTGTTCTGCGAAAAGGTCGTTCGCCAGGCCGACGTGAGCGGCGCATCGACCGAGGTCCACTCAAAAGCCCGTTCGGGTTGTGGTGGGTCGACGCGTCTCGCTCTTTGACTGACCAGATCAGTCCAGATGGCGACGAAGTCGTCCTGATCGCCGCCGGTGGCTGTCCGTCGAAGTTCTTCGGGCGTGCCGCGGTCGAATCGGAGGCCGGCCAGGTACTCCGAGTGGGGGGGCTGGTCGGGCACGACGGAGGTGGGGGAATGGATCGTCATCGGTTGTCAGGCAGGATACCAGTTGCCTTGTCGGAGGACTCCGGCCGGGCGGCCCGATTTCAGGATGGCCATGAGTGTCATGGGGGATCCGGGAGGCAGGGTGACACCCAGTGACGTCGCCTCCTTGCCAGGCCGCAGGGTGCCAAGCCGTCGTTCGAGCCCCAGCGCCGTGGCGGCGGTCGAAGTGGCCATCGCCAGCAGTTCCTCCGCAGGCCGGGCATGTGTTCGGCGAGCCAGAAACTGCAGCTCGTTCCACAACGAGAGGTCGGGGTTGGAGACTCGCCCGTCGGTGCCCAGGGCCACGGGCGTTCCGGCGTCAAGCAAACGTGGCCACGGGTGGGGGGGATGGCCAAAATGGGAATGGGTCCGTGGGCAGAAGACGACCGCGACATGTCGGTGTTGTCCCAGCCAGGCCAGTTCCTCCTCCTCCAGCAGGTTGCCGTGGATCACCAGCGGGTGGGAAAGCTCAGAGAGCGGGCGGAGGTAATCCAGCGGGCGGGTACCGTGAGGGATCGCCGAGTTCTCCCACGCCCCGAGTTGCTGGAGTCGTTCCCTCATCGGTCCTTCGCCGCTGTCCAGCAACTCGAGCTCGTCCGGCGATTCCGCCAGGTGGGTGGCCAGGGGGACATCGTGGGAGGCGGCCAGTCGCACAAGGTCAATGAACAGGTCGGGGTGGACCGAGTAGGGGGCGTGGGGGCTGAGGCCACGGAGGCACTGCGGTGTGGAATCGGCCGCCAGAAAATCCTGGGCTGTCGCCAGGCCATCGCCGCGGCGGTCGCTGCGCAAACCAATGATCTCGCGAAAGACCACGCATGTCGGATCGGTGTCGGTCAGCTGCGACGCCGGCCAGTCGGAGGTGGCGATCTCGCCGGCCGCGGAAGTTCCGGCGGCGACAAGTTCGTCGAGACCGCGGCGAATGGGATCGGTCCGGTCGGCATGGTGGTGCCGAGCTGAGACGACGTCCCCGATCCAAGCGGCCATCCCGTTTTCAGCGGGAAGAGGGGTGGTGGACGTCGAGAATTCGAGGTGGGTGTGTGCGTTCACCAGGCCGGGCAGCAGGATGACGTTGCCCAGGGGGGTTGCCGCGGTGTCGGGGCCCGCAAACACTTCGGTGATGATCCCGTCGTCGACAGCGACCACGCCGTGCTCGACCGGCGGTCCGTCACCGGGAACGACCAGTCTCGCAGAGAATCGGCCGGAACCGATCACCGGTCACTCCCGGGTGAGGGCCATCGCCAGAGGGCCCCGAGCAGGGCGGCTGCGGCGAACGCGGCGATCAGCAGTAGCGGCCAGTCGTAGCTCAGGCCCGTGTCGGCGTCGCTTGAAATTAGCCAGTCTCCCCAAGCGGGCAAGGTGTCGGGAATGTCCCATCGTTCTCGCAGGACCGCAATTCCGTTGAACACTGCGTGAAACGTCAGGCCCGGCCAGATGCTGCCGGTGCGGATGGCCAACAGGCCCAGCACCAGGCCCAAAAGCGTGGCGTAGAAGACCTGGTGAGGGATCATGTGAACGGCCCCGAAGGCGACGGCCGACAGCACGACAGCCACATGGCCTCGTCCCGGTCGGTCAAAGGCGGACAGCACGAAGCCGCGGAAGAGAAACTCCTCACAGACCGCCGGTGTGAGAGCGACCGCAAGCAGCAGGAGCCAGGCAGGCTGGGTGGGGCCCAGCATGGTCTTGAGGAAGTCCTGGCTGCCTTCGGGCAGGCCCTGGGGGAAAAACCACTGAAGTTGCTGCATCAGTTCCTGGACCAGCGGATGCAGGGCCGCTGCCAAACCCGCAGCGACAGCAATCGCGCCCGGTGTGGCGAGTCGCAGTCGAAAGGTGCGGCGGATGTCGGTGACCAGGGTGGTGGCCAGCAACCAGGCTGGCAGCAGGAACAGGAGAATCTGCTGACCGACCAGGGCCCAGATGGCCGCCCTCGCACGATCGGACTCGGCAAGTGACGAGAGCCATCCGGCCAGGGGTTGCATCAGCAACACCTGGCCGAAAAGTCCGATAGCCAGGCAAGTGATCGCACCGCCGGCGCCCGGAACGGGAGGCTTGTGGGTCCACAGCCGCTTTGCCCACAGCCGAAGGTCGAACCGTTCGGCCTCGCGGAAAAGGACCGATTCGCTGTGGAACTGGGACACGGCCCACCAGAGGGCCAGTCCGGCGTAAACGAAGCTGGCACCCAGGACAGCGGGCAGGTAGGCCAGCGTTTCGGCGGCAGTCGGGTTGACCAGCAGTTCCCGGAGCAAAAGGATCGGGCCCAGGACAGGCAGGACCGAGTGGAATGGCTGCAGTTCGACTCCCGGCGAGGCGGCCAAGGCGACCAGCAGCATCACGATGATCATCAACGGAGAGAGGTAGTACTGTCCTTCCCGCGTACTGCGGGCGAAGGTGGCCAGGGCCAGGCTGATTGCACTGAAAAATGCCGCCAGGGGGAGGATCATGATCAGGATCCAGATCACCCCGGACGTGGGTGGGGGGGCCAGGTTCATCTCGGCCGTGGGGTTGACCGATCCGACGAGTTGGACCATGTAGGTGGCGGTCAGTCCAAGGCTGACGAGGTTCAGGACAGCGGTGGCGGTGCTGAAGACCAGGACCGTCAGGAACTTGGCCAGTACCAGTTCGATTCGTCGCGCCGGACTGATCAACAATGTTTCCATCGTTCCACGTTCCTTCTCGCCAGCAGCCAGGTCGACGGCGGGATAGAAGGCTCCGGTGACGGTCATCAGGACCAGGATCACCGGGTAAAGCTTGCCCCAAACCAGGGCGGATTCCTGTTTGCTGCCGACGATCTTGACCACGGCGGCATCAACCGGGGAGGGGAGAGAACGGGGCAGTCCGGCCGCTTCGAGACGTAGTCTCAGCAGTTCGTTCTCCCACGAGTCAAAGACACGTTGGACTCGCCGGGAAGCGATCAGTGATTTTTCGTTCCCACTGACCAGGATCACCGGTCGTGGGTACCCTGAGGGATCCTCGGCCGTTCGAGCTCGCGAGGCGATCAGGCGATCAACCTCCTGGAGCGAATCGGCGAACCCGTCGGGGATCACCACCAGGACGTCGATGCCCGAATCGCGAAGCCGCACATTGATCAATTCGTTGAGCCGTTGGAGTTCTTGAACTTTCTCCGGCGGGGGAGAAACGAGATCATCGGTCCCGATCAGCTCGGAGCGTTGGTCAAACAGCTTGCGAATGCTCCTGGCGTCGGAGAGTCTCTCGGCACTCTCTGGAGACGTGTTGGACCGGCCGGTTGTTTCGACCGTCAATCGTTGTGCGTCGGTCGGATCCGAGAACCAGCGGGTGGCGAATGCCGGTCCGTCCATCAGCTGGGGTGACGGAAGGGATTCGGATCCCAGCATCACCACCGTTCGAGGTTTTTCGCTGAAGACCACGGCCATCTGCAGCATGCCGATGCCCAGGGCCGGATACAGCAGGACCGGCAGGGCCATGACCATGAACAGTGTGCGGCGATCCCGGAGCTGGTCCCGGAGTTCCCTCTGGAACACGATGCGGATCTTGCGGAGATCGAGCCGGGGACGGGCGGTCATGATCCGGCCTCGCAGGCTGGCCCGGCGTCGGTTGTCGTGTCGTGGTTCACAGGGTTTTCGAATTGCGAGACCAGGTCGAAGAAGTGCTCTTCAAGGTCCGGTTGCTCGGAAGCCGCCAGGAGATCCCGTTGTGAGCCAGCTGCCAGGATGCGGCCGCGGTGGATGATCGCCAGTCGATCGCAAAGCCGTTCGACCTCGCGCATGATGTGAGTCGAGTAGATGATGCATTTGCCCTCGTCTCGCAGCGTGGCCACGGTGTCGAGCACCGCTCGGGCGACCAGCACGTCGAGGCCGGTTGTGGGTTCGTCGAAAATCAGAACCGGTGGGTCGTGGACCAGGGCACGGGCGATCGAGACCTTCTGCCGCATGCCCGTGGAAAGGCGGCTGTTCAGCGTGTCGGCAAACTCGTTCATCGATAGCGTGTTGAAGATGCGTTCGATCGACTCCGAGAGGCGATCTTCGTCGAGCCCGTAGAGCCTCCCGAAGTACTCGACTGTTTCACGCGCCGTCATGCGGTCATAAAGGCCGGTGGAGCCCGAGAGAAAACCGATGCGGGCTCGGACTCCGTCGGGATCGTCGACGATGTCGCGACCGTCAATCGAGGCGGTGCCGGCGGTGGGGGTGAGGATCGTCGAAAGGATTCTCAGGCAGGTTGTTTTTCCGGCCCCGTTGGGCCCCAGGAGACCAAACACTTCACCGGGCCCGACATTGAAGCGGACTCCGTCCAAGGCGACGATTTCACCTTGTTGCAGGTCGGGAAACCGCTTGGAGAGGTCGTGGACTTCGATCATGCGGGGGCATCGACGAGCCGCGGGGAGGCGGTGGGAGCGTCGTCGGACGGCGGGGCGTCGATGTACTCGTAGAAGACGTTCCTTTGCCGGGGAATGTAACCGGCTTCCTCAATGCAGCGGCGGATCGTTGCCAGCGAGAGGTGGTGGACGGTGCCGGCCTCGGCCACGACGTTCTCTTCGATCATCAGGCTGCCCATGTCGTTGGCCCCGAAGAAGAGTGCCATCTGGCCAACCTTCTCTCCCTGGGTCACCCACGACGACTGGATGTTGGGCACGTTGTCCAGGTAGAGGCGGGCCACCGCCTGGGTCTTGAGGTATTCGAACGCTCCTGCCGGCGGGATCTCGGACATGTCGACTCCGTCGCGGCGGTTCCCGAACCAGGGTGCCGTTTCGGGGGGTTGCATCGTCCAGCAGATGAAGGCGGTGAAGCCACCGGTTTCGTCCTGGAGTGAGCGAATGCGATCAAGGTGTTCGATTCGCTCAGCCAGTGTCTCAACGTGTCCGAACATCATCGTGGCCGAGGAGCGGCCGCCGAGGTTGTGCCAGACCCGATGGACGTCGAGCCATTCGTCGGTCAGGCACTTGCCGCGGGTGATCAGCTTTCGGACACGATCAACCAGGATCTCGCCACCGCCCCCGGGCAGGCTGCCCAGCCCCGCGTCCTTCAGTCGCCCGAGTACCGTCTCCAGGGGCAGGCGGCTGACCTTGGTGAAGTGGTGAATTTCGGGAGGACTGAAGGCGTGGATATTGATCGTCGGAAAGGCCTGCTTGATGTCTCGCAGCATCTCCTCGTACCACTCCAGCGTGAGGGTCGGGTGCAGACCGCCTTGCATCAGGATCTGGTCGCCGCCCAGATCGAGAGTCTCCTGAATTTTTGTATGAAGTTCCTCTCGCTTCAGGACATACATCTCGGGATGGTCGGCCGGCCGGTAGAACGCGCAGAAGTCGCAAACCGCCGTGCAGGCGTTGCTGTAGTTGATGTTCCGGTCGATGTTGTAGGTGCGGTAGGGCTCCGGATGCAGTCGACGTGTGATCGCGTCGGCGGCGGCGGCCAGGGAAAGCAGGTCTTGGCCTTCGAGAACGGCCAACCCCTCTTCAGGGGTCAGGCGTTCACCGTTGACGGCTTTCTGGAGGGGTTCGTGGCGAGACATGGTTTCGGAGATCTGGCTGGAGCTTGAGATGGATTACGTGCGATGGAGAAGCGGAGGAGTGACGGGAACGACGTCACGGTCGCGGAAGATCACGTCGCTGGATTCCGACGCCAGGCCCTGCGCCACGGCCAGGCGATGGAACAACTCCAGTCCGTGTCGTTCGGCGTGGCCGAGATGGAAGTGGAGGTTGTTGTGGAGGTAGCCGGCGGCTTCGGTGGCTGGGATTCCGAGATCTGCCGCTTCGCGTTCGGCGATCAGGTCGAGCCGTTGGACACCCCGGTCTCGAGCTGAAACGAGTGCCTCTTCGACTCGGCCCAGAGAGGTGCCGGGGCGAGTGGCCCACAGAGCAAAGACAAATGGCAGGCCTGTCCATTCACTCCAGATGTCACCCAGGTCCCAGGTCTCGAAAAACGTCTCTCTCAGAGGATGCATGGCGCGGTCGCCGATCAGCAGGATCGCGTCGGCGGAACTGGCGTCGACCGAACACCCAAGGGGAAGAGGCTCCAGTCCCGGGTGAAGACCAAATTTCTCGGCCAACAAGACACGGGCCAACGTGGCACTGGTTCGCGAGCCTTCATCCAGGGCCAGCGACGTGATCTCCGGCATCGGGACTCGACTGTAGAGTTTGACCGAGAGCACGGGGCCGTGGGTGGCCACGCACGCGTCGGTCACCACTTCGTAGCCGGGGTCGCGGAGGCACTCAATCGACGGCACCAGGGCGACGTCGAGGTGTCCGGCTTCAAGATCGTCAGCCAGACGGCTCGGATAATCCAGAAACAACTCGCTCCCCGGAGACACGGACTCCAGGTCCGCTCCGAGTCCCTCGATCAGGGGCTTGGAGTTCAGGTAATTCACCGCGCCGATTCGGATGTGATTCGGATTGATGGACCCGGGCTCGGTCATTCGGACAGGCGTTTCGGATTCGAGAACAGGTTGGGGAACGGTCGGGATGGACATTATAGGGCCTCGCGGTGGGTGTCTGAAACCGTCGTGGTGACCCCTTTTGGGGTGTTGTGGTACGAGTGGCGTCCGTTTCGAGGTTCGCCAACAGGTTGACCGTTTCCACTGCGGTCAATTAACCGAGCGAAGTGCGGGGTTTCGTGCGGAATGTCGAGTGCATTTGCACATTCGGGTTAGGCGGAACGGGTCATTGTTGGGGCGAAAATCGTCCGATAAGGAGACTTGGAGGGGAACACATCGGGGTTTCCCGATGGAAGTTGTTGACTGGTTGTGAGGCGACAGATAGACTTGCGCGGTCGCGGGAGGCCGTCAGCGGTCGGCCCGTGGTCAGAAGAAAAATGTCGGTGGCGGGATGGATCCCGTGGGAATTCGGCGACTGGGGTAATTACGGAGGCGAGCCATGCTGACGCTACAGACCGATCGACGTTACCGTGACTGTGACGGAACGACTCGACGAGATTTCCTCCGGGTCGGAGGCTTGGGTGCGATGGGCCTGGGTGGCCTGATGCAGGCTCGTTCGGCGGTGGAGGCTGCGACGGGCAAGTCGTCCAAGCACACGTCAGTGGTTTGGCTCTGGCTCGGCGGTGGGCCGACTCATGTCGAGACCTTCGACCCGAAGATGACGGCACCTGTCGAATATCGCAGTGTGACCGGCGAAGTGAAGACCCGTGTGCCGGGAGTGACCCTGGGCGGCAACTTCACGGGGATGGCCCAGGTGGCCGACAAGATGGCCTTCGTTCGTTCGTTCCACCATGGCAACAGTGGCCACGGTGGTGGCACGCACTGGGTGATGACCGGCTACAACAACCGTGGCATCGACAACGGTGGCCTGCCCTCTCGGCCGTCAATCGGCTCCATCACCGCCAAGCACCGTGGCCCGAACCATCCGTCAACCGGCATGCCGACCTATGTGCGGCTGGGTGGGATTGCCGCAGACGGTCCCGCATTTTTGGGCACGCCCTACGCGCCGTTTGGGACCAGCGGCGAGGCCCGAAAGAACATGAGCCTTCAGACAAAGGTCGGGCGGCTTGAGGACAGACGAAGTCTGTTGACGGGCCTGGATCGCCTGCGTCGCACGGCTGATCGGCAGGGTGTGGTCGAAGGGCTCAACGCGTTTGAGCAACAGGCCTTCAATTTGGTGTTGGGCAAGGCTCCCGAGGCTTTCGACCTGAAGAAGGAAGATCCTCGTACCGTATCAAAGTACGGCGGCGGCTTGGGCAACAGCATGCTGATGGCCCGCCGTTTGTGCGAAGCTGGATGCGGTTTCGTCACCTTGTCCTACGGCGGTTGGGACATGCACGGCAATATCGCCAATGCGATGAACGGCCGTGGTCCCGTTGTCGATCGGGCCGTGTCGGCCTTCGTCGATGATGTTGACCAACGCGGTCTTTCGGACAGGATTTTGCTGGTTGTTACTGGCGAGTTTGGCAGGACACCCAAGATCAACCGCAACAAGGGGCGCGATCACTGGGCACCGCTCTCGACACTGGCCCTGGCTGGTGGAGGGCTGCGGATGGGCCAGACGGTCGGCGAGTCCGACGCGAAGGCCTACCGTCCGAAGAACAACCCGGTGACCCCGCAAGACCTGATGGCCACGGTCTTCCATGTGCTGGGAATTGACCAGGGGATCCAGTTCATCAACCAGGGGGGCCGTCCGGTCTTCATGGTCGAGAACGGAAAGCCGATTCCGAGCCTGGTCTGAGCTGGATCGGTTTCACGCAAATCAGCAGGCCCCGTTTCGTCACCTGGCGGAACGGGGCTGCTTGCTGCGCCCTGGCTGATGGTCAATGTCGGCAGCAACGATGAAACAGCGACAGGCCGGCGACCAAGAGAATCAGGTTGCCCACCCACATGGCCCAGGCCGGATCGACGATCCCCGTTTTGCTCTGTGTCATACAGAGCATGACGACGGGGTAGTAGATCAGGATGATCGGCAGGAAACACGTCAGGAAGTTGGTCAGCACCTGGCGGCGGGCCTGGGTGATGGCCAGAGGGGCTCCCACGAGAACGAAGAAGAAGCAGCTGCTGGAAAAGGCGATACGACTGTGCATTTCCGTTCTGAGCCGCGAACGAGCGTCCAGAGACTCGCGGAGCGTCTCGTCGTTGGACTCGGGGGTGAGCCAGCCGGTGAAGTCGCCTGTGGCCAAGCGGAATCCGGCCGCAATCGCACGGTGTTCATCGATGGTGGTGCGTTTTCGTGTCTCGTCGTCGAGTTGGGCTTTGAGCGTCTGGATGCTCATATGACGAGGCTTGGTGCGATTCAGATCGCCCGGAAGTGGAAGCGCCCGGGTGACCTCTGACAGCCAAAAGGAGCCGCGGCCGGGCACGTCCAGGTGGCAGTCATGCAGGGTCAGGATGATACGACCCTGTGTCGGGTCAAAACCGAGGTGGGCTTCGTGGGCCTGGGCCGTGACCGGTTGGCCGCCGGAGGAGGTGAACTTGACGATGGGGCGTTGCAACGTTCGTCCATTGACACCCCGGACAGAGATCGACATTCCGCCACGCGGCAAGGCGAGTTCGTTGTGAGTCCGCAACATGTCCAGGACGATGTCCTCCATTGCCAAAGCCACCACTCTGCGGATGTTGCCGACAGACCAGGGGATCGCCTGGTCTGTGAGCATCAGTGAGCCGGCACTGAGCATTCCGCCCAGGAAGATTGCCGGCCACAGCAGTGTCAGAACGGGGATGCCCGCGGCCTTGGCTGCGGTCACTTCCTGGTTGGCCGACATCCGTCCGTAAACGATGCAGACGGTCAGCAGCACCGCGACCGGAATGGAGAATGGAAGCAGGCTGGGGATGATGTAGGGAAGAATTTGAAGCGTCTGAAAAACGCCAAGGCCGTTGTCGCTGATTTCCTGGAAGGCTCCGCCAACGATCATCACCACTGTCAGCACGGACAATACGCCAAAGAAGGCGCGCAGAAGCTGGCCAAGGATGTGGCGGTACAGCAGCGGCACGAAACAGTCGCCGTTAACACGTGAGGTGACGGAAAAACCCGTCATTTCCTCGCGTATACGGTAAGCCGCGGAGCCGGGTCAAGATCGAACGGAGTTACCGCCGTTCAGTGTGGCACAACCGGACCAGCCATTGCATCCGGTTTCCCGGGGAGGTTGATGGAGAGCCGACAGGCTGCTGGTCGACATCCGAGAGAGACGTCCCGGGGTGCGCCCGGCCGTCATGTTGGAATGAACCGGACCAAGATCGACACCTGGGTTACGCGGAGAAAACACCGTGATGGAATTTATTGATGGTGCCACGCACAACGAAATCGCCGTGATCGCCTGCCTGGTGGCCATGGTGGGATCGATGGGACTGATGTTGCTGTCCGGAGCTGCGTTCGGAAATTCGGGAGCACAGCACCGGGTGACCAGGACACCGGGTCGGGTTCGAGGAGAAATGTCTCGTAGAGTCGGTCCGCGGACCGTAGACCAGGACGCTGCTTGACACAGAATCCGCTCTTGCGGATGCAGGAAGCGGGTGAGACGATTGGGTGGTTCTCAACAACGGGGACTGGCCCGCAAACCGAGCAGGAGAGAGAAGACGATGCAACGCTTTCGACACAGCCTTTTGCTGCTGACGCTCCTCGCCCTGGGGTATTTCGCCGGCCAGTCCGGATTGTTGGCTCCTGAGGGGTTGTCGGCTCAGAATGCCGCCGCGCCGCAAGGTCCGTCGGAGGATTCGGTCGAGAAGATCACCAGTGGGTTCGACGCCATCAAGACCGCGGCGGCTTCGTTGAAGCGAGAAGGCCGCTACACGGCGGCCACCAGCGGCATGAATCTGTTCGCCGTCAGCGTCGGAGGCCTCGACGTAAAAAGCGATCTCGAGAAGGGCCGTGGAGTGGATCCCGAGACGTTTGCCGCACTGTATGCCGGTTTGGCGACCGTGGACATACAGGAACACATCGCCAAGGACAGCCAGGGGCGAGTGACCTACAAGGGCAAAGTCGTCCAGATGTACCCCATCCGCCGCCTGACGCAGTTGTTCAAGGAGCGGCTGAAGTACTCGGGCGAGGAAGTCACTCCATAGTCGCCCGCAAGGTGGCTGTGACCTGTAGCCGCGCCTGGGAGGGCGCTCGGACGTGCACGACCGTTCCTGGTGTCAGTTGCCCGGGTGCGATGTAGGCCGTAGCGGTTCCGGCGAGTTCGAGTCGTAACGGATCACCACCGGTCCACCTCAGGACCTGTGGGCCGCCGGGATGGAATGGGATGCCACCGTGTAGCATCGCCACGCTCCAATCTCGGTAGAGTCTGGAGAACCGTTCGTGCGTCACCCTCTCGAGGTTGGCGACACCCGAGTGCCGGGAACGGAGCAGACGTCCGGCGAGGTGTTCTCCGTGTTGTTCAAAGCACCAGTCGAGGAAGAGAAACGTGGCACCGCGGACCCCATCGCATCTCCACAGGCCGGCTTGATAGTAGTCGGGCACAACGAGAGGGTAACGCGAAGGGTCGGCCAGGAAAGTGCGAATCCTGTGCATGATGTTGGTGGGTCCGGGCTCTGCCAGGTGGGCCAACCCCTCGTTGAGCCAGTCCTCTTCGGAAGGATGGCCGAGAGCGTCGCGGTGGCTGCAGGTCAGAACGTGACGGTACTCGTGTGCGAGAACGTCGCCGAGGCCGGGGCCCGGAATGAGACTGCTGTTCAGGTAGATCATGTCCGCCTGGTTGGAAAGAGGTCGCTCGAGGTTGGGGCGAAAATCGGCAGCACGGACAAACCCGCCCACAGTGGTTCGGTTTCGTTGCAGTGTCCCAAGGCGGGGGGTCAACAGGATCGCCAGTTTGCCATCGTTGTCGATGTCGGCAGGCGGGCCGATAAGACGGTCGCCACGCGGCATGATGGTGGTTTCCATCCAGGAAACGACCGCGGCGGCGAGTTCAAGATATCGGCCACCTGGACCGGTGGCTTCGTCCAGATAGACGGTGCACCGTGAGCCGGCAGCAGCGGTTCGGGCGACGACGCGAACACAGCCCCCGTTGTGAGCCGGAAGATCATTCAGAAGTGGAACATCGAAGATGCGACGGTGCCGGGCGGAAGACACGGTGGCCGCGGTCTGGACGACTCGGGTCACGGTGGGCTTCAAGAGTTGACGTCGATTCCGGTAAGGGTGGATGGCCAGCAACGGCAGTGAGGTTGGTGTCACGCGACGGCCCTCAGACGACGCGATGCTCAGCGATACCGCGAACGGTCTCGGGTCGGTCGCGAGTGCGGACACGACGAGGACAAGTTCCCCGTTGCCATGCGGGGGCACCCGGAAACGGGCGAAACCGTCGCGAACCGTGATGGGAGCGGCCGCGGATTCTGTGGGCCGGGGAGATTCGAGAGGTGGAGCGGGAGTCCGTCCCGACAGGCTCACCAAGACGATCGGGATCAGCCAACGTGGCGATCTCATCTCCCCAGCCTCCGTGTGGGTTTTCGCACGATCCCTCAATTGAAGAATCGGCGTCAGGAGGGTCGGGAATTGAGGGGAACCGGCATGACCGGAACATCCGGAACCACGGAGTCGGCACGAAATGAGAGGTCCGAGACCACGGGTGGCCGGTGGTTTGGTCAGCGACTAGTATGAGTGAGAGCACCGGTGGAGACGGGGATGGCCGACGTCACGATCTTCTGCTTTTTTGCCAGTTACACGGTGGCATTTGCGCTGGACGTGTTGCGGTTGAAGAAGCCCAATCGGACGACCTGGATGGTTTCGGTTGGGATTGCCGCAGCCGGTTTCGTGGCGCACACGCTGTTTCTGTTGAATTCCGCCGACAAGGGCCGCGAGGAGTTGTTGCCTCCGTTGTTGAGTTCCAGCCAGGATTGGACCCTGGTCCTGGCGTGGTTGGTGGTCGGCTTCCACCTGTTTCTCACTTGCTGCGATCGTGCGTTGTCGGTGGGCGTGTTCCTGTTTCCCCTGGTGCTGGGGCTGATCGGGTCGTCGTATTTTCTGGCTGACGAGCCGAGCCAGTTGTTGAACGCGGCGGAGTCGGCACGTCGCGGATGGACAATGTTGCACGTCAGTTCCCTGGCGATTGGGTCGGCTGGCGTGCTGGCAGGAATTGTGCTGAGCCTGATGTATCTGCTGCAGCATCGCCGGTTGCGACAGAAGGGCAGTTCGGCGACCGGGTTGAAACTGCCAAGCCTCGAGCGACTCTCGCGGATGAACTGGTGGAGCGTGATGGTGTCGGTTCCCCTTTTGACCGTAGGGATGGGGACGGGATTGGTGCTGTTGCTCTCCGGTTCAACCGGTGGGAGAGAACTTTCGCTGGGCGACCCTGTTGTGATCATCAACGGGATCTCGTGGTTGGGACTGATGGGGCTGTTCGGCTGGATTCTGCTCACTCCCCGTGCGACCGGTAAGCAATTGGCGTGGCGGACTTTGCTTGCCTGCGGCTTCCTGCTGGTGACTGTCGTTGGCCTGAACGTATTGGCCAGCCGCAGCCCGGGTTTCTCGGGGCACGCAAGTGCCACTCCGCGTGGACCACACAGTGGTCTCGTCGAAGCGGGAGATCGGTCATGAACCTGCAGGTGATTTACTGCAACCACCAGACGGCCAGTCTCGATATCCGGGAACGCCTGGCATTCACGGGTGAGGAGCAGTTGGCCGACGCTTACACGCAGTTGCGAAATCGCTTTCCCAAAAGCGAGGCTGTGGTGCTGTCGACCTGCAATCGGGTGGAACTTTACACCGCGCAGGACAATGACGCCGCCGCACCGACACATGATGAGTTGGCGGGATTCCTGTCGAACTTTCACGGGGTGCCGGTCGAGGAGTTCCTGGGTGACCTTCTGCAACACAGTGGATCGGAGGCGGTCGGGCACCTGTTCCGGGTCTGTTCAAGTATCGACAGCATGGTGCTCGGCGAGCCACAGATCGTCAGTCAGGTCAAGGAGGCCTACCGCCAGGCTGAGGCCAATGAGGCATGTGGTCCGTTGACCAATGCTCTGTTCCAGTGTGCCATTCGGGTGTCCAAGCGGGTGAGGTCCGAGACACGGCTCGCCGAAGGGCGGGTCTCGATTGCCAGCGTGGCGGTCGGAGAATTTGCCAGAGGAATCTTCGATCGCTTCGACGATAAGACGGTGCTGGTGATTGGGGCCGGTGAAATGGCCGAAGAGACATTGCAGTATCTTCAGGATGACGGCGTACGGGACGTGTTGGTGGTCAACCGCAATCCCGAGCGTGCTCGGGAACTGGCTGCGGAATGGGGGGGGCACGGTTTCGGGATGGATCGGTTGGCCGAGTTGTTGCCCGGAGCCGACGTGATTGTGGCAGCGACCGGTGCCGATCAGCCGATAGTTGATGTCGAGATGTTTTCCAGGGCACGCGACGGGCAGCGGGATCGCCCGGTGTTCGTTCTTGACCTGGGGGCACCAAGAGACGTCGCACCCGAAGTTGCCGGGCTGGACGACAATGTCTTCCTGTATGACGTCGATGACCTTCAGGAGACCTGCGAGCGGAACCGCAAGTCGCGGTCGCAGGAAATCGTGCAAGCTCTCTCGATCATTGAAAACGAATCCGAACGTTTCATGCAGGATGTCTACCATCGTGCGACCGGGCCGATCGTCAAGCGGCTTCGAGAGCAGTGGTCGGACGTGAGCCAGGCAGAAATGGACAGGCTCCGGAGCAAGTTGTCGCATCTGGGCGATGACGACATCGGCCAGGTCGAACAGACCGTGGCCCGGATCGTCAACAAGTTGTTGCATCCTCCACTGGAAGCGTTGCGCGACGAAGCTCGTGACGGGACGCCCCACGGGCTGCTCGATGCTCTCAGGCGGCTGTTCCACATCCGGGATTGAACGGGTGTTTTTGGTATGCTGCCCCCGTTGAGGAGTTACTCAAACGGGGTGAGCTGGCAATGAAAAGTTGGGTGGCGACCTGGCGTAGTCGGCTGTCGGTAACGACGATTCTGATTGTGTCCTGGCTGTTGTTGTCCGGTCCCGTCGTGGGCCGGGCCGAGGAGGCGGGGGCGGGACAAAAGAGTCCGGCGAGCCCTTTGGGAGCGGTCGCGTCGTTGTCGGAGTTTCGGTTGCATCCGAAGTTTCGGATCGAACTGGCTGCGGCCGAACCACAGGTCATTGATCCCGTTGCGTTGCGGTTTGATGAGAACGGGCGGATGTGGGTTGTCGAGATGGGTGACTACCCCAACGGCCCAGCTGCGGGTGGCCGGCCGCTGTCTCGCGTCCGGTGGCTCGAAGACACCGATGGAGACGGGCGATACGAAACTGCTCGAGTGTTTGCTGACGGGTTGCTGTTTGCCACCGGTATTCAACCATGGGGCGATGGCATCCTGGTGACAGCCGCAGGAGAATTGTTGTACCTGGAGGACACCGATGGGGATGGCGTCGCCGATGTCCGTCAGACCTGGTATTCGGGATTCAAACAGGAGAACCCGCAACTCCGAGCGAACCATCCGACGTTCGCGCTCGACAATCGGATCTATGTCGCCAACGGGCTTCGTGGCGGCGTCGTGACGGCCAAGCGGGCCGAATGGGCCGGGAAGTCCAAGCCGGTGGCAATCAGCGGACGGGATTTTCGTTTCAATCCGCTCAACGGCGTCTGCGAAGCGGTGAACGGAAATGGCCAGTTCGGACTCACCTTCGATGACCTGGGTCGCCGCTTTGTCTGCAGCAACCGCAACCCGTGTCGGCACGTCGTGCTGTCGGGTGAATACCTGTCCGCGAATCCGCGTCTGGCCGTTTCCGAAGTGATGTACGACGTGGTGACTTCCGGAGCCGCCTCGAGGATATTTCCCATCTCGAAGATCTGGGTGACCTCAAACCTGCACGAGGGCCAATTCACGGCGGCCTGCGGAGTCACGATCTATCGCGGGGGAATGTTGGGGAAGGACATCCAGGGCAACGCGTTCACCTGTGATCCGACCGGGAACCTGGTTCACCGCGAGGTGTTGTCTTCGTCGGGTGCGACTGTCGCAGGAATGCCCGGACGCCCTAAAATCGAATTCCTCGCGTCACGTGACGAGTGGTTCCGGCCGGTCAACCTGGAGGTTGGGCCTGACGGAGCCCTTTATGTTGTCGATATGTATCGTGCCGTTGTCGAACATCCCCAGTGGGTGCCGGACGAACTGAAGGAACGGCCCGACAACTACTCCGGAAATGACCGGGGGCGAATTTACCGTATCGTCCCGATTGGGCACACGATCGCCAACAGGGATGAGGCGGCACCGGGGCTGGGGCGAGTTGCGGGACCAAAACTGGTTGCGGAGTTAAAGTCTCCCAATGGTTGGCGTCGTGACACGGCAGCGAGGTTGATCTTTCAGAAACAGGATCGGTCTGTGGTGCCCGAG
>DLVV01000052.1:0-1851 GCA_003445035.1 Planctomycetaceae bacterium
GGAATCATCACGGCCCAGAGCTTGGCAATCTCGTCGTCGTAGAGCCCGATGTAGTTGCAGGCGATGGCTCCTCGTGAGAAACCCGCCAGGACGACGCGATCCGGATCCCCGCCATGTTGGCGGCACAACTCGGGAACTGCCCGCTTGATGTAATTCAGGGTCGGTTGCGGGTCGTACTCGGGCCGTTTGCCCCACCAACTGGTGGCGATCTTCTTGCCGGTGTCGTCGATGAACGGCAGGCAGATCCAGATGTAGTTGCGGCCGCCGGAAATGCCGTATCCCAGTTTGCTGCCCTCGGGTCGCCCCGTGCTGACGTCGCCGAATCCGTTTCGGTAAGGGCCGTTGCCGGCCAGTTCAACGATCACCGGATATTGTTCACCCACCTTCCAGTCGGTCGGCAGCCAGGTGACGTGGTAGAGTTCCGTCGATTCGTTCCCTTTCAGCACCTCCTTGACCCGCTTTCCCGGGCCGGCGATTCCAGGTGAGAGTTTCGGCAGGGTGAGGTCTGCAGGGACCGATGCGATGTCGGGTGGAAGCTGGGCCACGACGGGGGAGGAGAGTCCGGACATGATCAGCAAGGGCCCCAGGAGATGGGCAACGGACGGTGTTCGACGAGCGGGAATCATCGTCGGATCTGGTCAACAATTGTGCGGGTTGGGCCGGACCTTGTAAGCAATTGGCCGGTATCTGGTTTATCATCCGTCCGATTGGACGCCTGTCCAGTGGAGACGGGGCACGAGGAAGCCGGGTGCCCCGGCTCGATAACGGCCGAGTGTTCCCGGTTGTGATGAAAGGCTGTTGGTCAGAGATTATGAAACGGATTCTGGAATTCCGGACCCGGCCGGCGTGGTTGATTGTCCTGCTGTTGTTGACCATCACCGGGGCGGAAGCTCGCGTCCTGGCCGTCGAGCCTTCACTGAAGGTGGCTGTCTTTGTCGCCGACGTTTCGCCACCGCTGGGTCAGCCGGTTGGCCTGGGATTCATTGCTTCGGCTCTGACCAAGGAGCATCCGCTGCTGGCCAAGGGGATCATCCTGGAGGGATCGGGGCAGCCGGTTGTGCTGTGTGCCATCGACTGGATGGAATTTCACAACGGCGCCCTGTCGCTGCTACAGTCCCGCATCGCGGCTGCCGCAGGGACCCAACCGTCGCGGGTCAGCGTGCACGCCCTGCATCAGCACACGGCCCCGGCCCTGGACCCCGACGCCCAGATCCTGATGTTACCTGTCGACAGTCCCAGGCGGATTGCCACGGCCCTGTACCTGAAGTTGACCGCCGAACGGATTGCCGACGCTGTCCGTGCGGCTCGGTCGAAATCCCGACCGGTGTCGCATGTTGGCACCAGCCAGGCCAAGGTCGAAAAGATGGCTTCCAGTCGGCGTCTGCGGCAGAAAGACGGAGCGATCACGGCCAGGATGAGCCGCACCAGGGACGCGGCACTGCGGGCATTACCCGAGGGGCGGATCGATCCGTGGTTGAAGACAGTCACGCTGTTTGACGGTCGCAGGGCGGTCGTACAACTGCACTACTACGCGACTCACCCCCAGAGTTTCTACGGGGATCGGCGGTTGACCTACGACGTGCCGGGCATTGTTCGCGAGCGGCTGCAGAAAGAGACCGGGGTGTTCCAGGTCTACTTCAGCGGTTGCGGGGGGGACGTGGCCTTCGGGAAGTACAACGACGGCACACGTGCGGCGCGGGATCGGCTGGTCGTTCGGCTCGATCGGGGAATACGTCAGTCGGTGGCGGAGGTCAAGCGGTTCCAGGTCGACGGTTTCGGCTGGAAGAGCCTGCCGGTTCGATTCGGCAGCCGACGTGAGCCAACGTTTTCGAGCGAGCACTGTCGCCGTGT
>DLVV01000052.1:2250-3483 GCA_003445035.1 Planctomycetaceae bacterium
GCCGACGGGGATCAGGTGTTGTTGTATCGACTCGCGATCGGCCCGGTCCAGATCGTGCATTTGCCCGGCGAGCCTTTTGTCGAATACCAGTTGGCGGCCCAGAAGATGGCACCGAAGTCATTTGTGGCCGTGGCCGGATTCGGGGACTGTGGAATGAGTTACATCGGCGGCGACGGGATATTCACCGACAGGGGGGGCTACGAACAGACCTGGGCCCTGGCCGGTCCGAGTGAAAGCCTGCTCCTGGAGGCCATCGGCCGATTGCTGGGCGGCCGGCCGCAATCACCGGGGCCGTGATCGGTTGGCATTCTCTCTGACGAAACCGTTTGCGGAAATCGATCGGGACGATACGATCCTGAGTGCGCGGGGGCGGAATGACGGCCCGTTGGCTGGAAACCGGATCACACCGGGACCGGAGATTGTGGAATGAGCGGCAACCAGATTGAGTTTCGCACTGACCGGGTCAGTTCCCGTGAGATGTTCAGCGAGGCCCGGACGCTGATTTCCGGCCATTTCTGGATCATGGTCGGAATTTGCTTTCTCGGGATCCTCATCGGTGGTGTTGCCCCGATGGGCGTCCTGATGGGCCCGATGATGTGCGGGATCTTCATGTGTTACTTCGCAATGATGCGGAACGAGGAACCGACCTTCTCTCTGTTGTTCCAGGGATTCGATGTGTTCATGGAGAGCCTGGTTGCGATGCTGATCCAACTCGGCGTTTCGATCGGCGTGATGGTTTTGTCGTTTGGCGTGTTGATTGTTGGCGGCCTGGCTCTCGGGGCGGCCGCCGCGGGTGGCCAGCCTGGCGGCAACCCCGAGGCAGCCATGGGGGCGCTCGCCATCGGCATCTTTCTCTTTTACGGGTTGATCATTGGAGTGAGCATCCTCGTGGGTGCCCTGTTCGCCTTCACTTGGCCGCTGATCGTAGACCATCACCTCTCGGGCCTTGAAGCCGTCAAGCTCAGTGCCCGTGCCGCCTTGGCCAATTTTGGAAACGTTTTTCGGTTGATGATTCTCAATGCGGTGGTCGCGGGCGTGGCTGCGGTCTTCTGCTACCTGCCGGTGTTCCTGGTGCTCCCGATCGTCTTCGGATCCCAGGCGATGCTCTATCGCCGGATCTTTCCCGCGGCTGTTTCCCCTGGCCCCGTCGGAGAATACTGGGAAGAACCGCAACCGGATCTCGGAGGCGGTGGTTACCAGTTGGATGGTGGTGTGGCCGACCAGGGTGTGGCC
>DLVV01000052.1:3809-4389 GCA_003445035.1 Planctomycetaceae bacterium
GACCAGGGTGTGGCCGACCAGGGTTCGGCTGATTGGGCCAAAGACGACAACTGGGAGTAATCGGCCGTTGGCCGTCCTGGTCGGTAGTTGACCGCGAGTTCTCAGCAAGGACCTTTCTGCACATGTTGATCCGTTCGTGTCTGTTGCGGTCGTTGGTGCTGCTGCTTGGTGCGGTTGGACCGGTCTTGTCTGCCGATCGCCCCAACGTGCTGTTCATCTTCAGTGATGACCACGCGCCGCATGCCATTGGTGCTTACGACGGCTGGCTGCGGTCGGTCAATCCGACGCCCAACATCGATCGGTTGGCGAGCCAGGGGATGCTGTTCCGGAACAGTTTCTGTACCAATTCGATCTGTGGCCCCAGCCGCGCCGTGATCCTGACGGGCAAGCACAGTCACCTGAACGGGTTCATGCGGAATGGAAACAAGTTCGACGGCGGTCAGCAGACATTTCCGAAATTGCTGCAGAAGGCCGGTTACCAGACCGCCATGATCGGCAAGTGGCACCTGTCGTCAGATCCCCAGGGGTTCGATCACTGGCAGATCCTTCCCGGGCAGGGACAGTACTACAATCCTGATTT
>DLVV01000052.1:4795-12405 GCA_003445035.1 Planctomycetaceae bacterium
CGCGAATCGGGCAAGCCCTTCATGCTGATGTGCCAGCACAAGGCCCCGCATCGCACCTGGATGCCGGCGATCCGTCATCTTGCGCTCTACAACGACATCAAGATCCCCGAGCCGCCGACGCTGTTTGATCGCTGGAAGGACAACGCCAGCCCGGCCCGGCACCAGGAGATGGAAATCGACGGACACTTGAACATCGTCTACGACCTGTTCGGTCCGCCGGTCAATGGCTGGGATCCCAACAAGGGCAAGTCGGTCGACAAGTCCGGATTCCGCAACCTCAAGAAGATGACGCCCCGACAACTGTCTGCCTGGCAGGCGGGCTTCGCGGCCCAGAATGAGAAGCTCAAACTCGATGGCCTGAAGGGCAAGGCGTTCGTTCGGTGGAAATATCAGCGGTACATTCGCAACTACCTGCGGTGCATCAAGGGTGTCGACGAGAGTGTCGGACGGTTGCTGGACTTCCTGAAGTCAACGGGGCTGGAAAAGAACACGGTCGTGATCTACTCCTCCGACCAGGGGTTCTACCTTGGCGACCACGGCTGGTACGACAAGCGATGGATGTACGACGAATCGATGAAGATGCCGCTGATCGTCCGCTGGCCGGGCGTGACCCGGCCGGGATCGGTCAACACCGACCTGGTCCAGAACCTGGACTACGCCGAGACCTTTCTCGAGATGGCCGGGGTGAAGATGCCCGCCGACATGCAAGGCCAATCGTTGGTGCCACTGTTGAAGGGGCTGAAACCGAAGTGGCGAGATTCGTTGTATTACCACTACTTCGAGTTCCCCAGTTACCACATGGTGGCCAAGCACTTCGGCATTCGGACGAGTCGTTACAAGCTGATCCGTTTCTACCAGTTTGACGAGTGGGAGTTCTACGACCTGGAACAGGACCCCGACGAGTTGTCGAACCGGTACGGCGATCCGAAGCACGCCAAGACCATTGCCGGGTTGAAACGACAACTGGACGGCTTGCGGACTGCCTACAAGGACAACAGTGACGTTCGTGCGATGCCGATCGAGTGGCGGAAGAAATACCGTCCGGGACGCGAGTGAGTGGCGGATGGTTTCCGGGTTGAAGGAATCTGTGGGACGGCTTCCGTGGTTGGTTCTGCTGGTGATGCCCTGCTCGGCGTGGGCGCAGCAGGCGATGGATCCGCCCGCCGTTGGTGATGTGCCCCCTGCCGTCTCAGGCGATGCCCCGGCACCGCCTCCCGTGGATGATGAACCCGGCGAGGGAGAGCAACTCCCGCCGGACGGCCAGCGAGAAGCGGAAGAAGCGGCGGGCGTGGTCGGTGTCTGCTGCTGCTGCGGGTTCTCGATCCTGATCCCGCTCCTGCTGCCCTCGATTTACCTCATCCGTCGGGTGAATGACAGGAAACGAACCGAAGCTCTCTCGAAGGTTGCGCTGGAATTGGGCCTCGATTTTCAGCCGGACGAGGATCAGGAACTGCAGTCCCAATTTGCGGAGTTTGCCCTGATGCAAAAGGGCCGCGGACGGAAGTTGACCAACGTCTGCACCGGTGGCACCGATGAGGTGCGTTTGTGGATCTTCGACTATCGTTTTGTCACCGGCTACGGAAAAAATCGCCGCGTTCATCGGCAGACCGTCACCGCAATGGAGTCGGGCCAACTCCGCCTGCCCGGGTTTCACCTGAGACCCGAGGAGGTGATTGATCGGGTCAGCCAGATGGTGGGGCTGCGGGACATCAACTTCGAGCAGCATCTCCGCTTTTCCAGCCAGTTTGTGCTGCAGTCGGACGGCTCGGATGAAACCCACGAGTTCTTCGACAACGATCTGCTCGACTTCTTTGCCGACCGTCCGGGGATTTCCATCGAGACCCGGCCGCAGTTGTTCATCGTCTACCAGTCCCGGAAGCTGGCCACCCCGGCCGATTTTCGGAAAGTCTTCGAGGACGGCTTCACGTTTTTCATGGCCCTGCGAGAACGGATCAAGCGAGGCTGACCAATTCGGCCGGGCCGCGATCGGAATCGCTACGCCTCGACTTCCTTGGGGGACAGGAATCCGTCGCCATTGGCGTCGAGCCCGTCGAAGTCCATCTCGAGAAATTGCGGTGCCTCGGTTCGGTCCAGTTGCCCGTCCCGGTTCTCGTCGTGGCTGGCAAACGAGAAGTCCCGGGGCAGGAATCGGGCCCGGGCTTTCTGGACGCGGAGGATGGCCGACTTGAATTCCGATGTGGCAAGGTCAAGGCTCTTGCCGGTGTGTTCGACGATCACCGCGACACCAATTCCCTTGAGCAGTTCGCCTCCTCCTCCCTGTTGATCCTTGAGCAACCGGCTGACCGACACGTCAATCGGGTCCGCACCGAACGGCGGCGTGAAGGGGGTCGACGCCAAGTCGGCGATTCGGGTCATGTCACGAGTCAGGTCGGTGAACCGGAACAGTGCGATCCGGGCCCGAAACCGCGTGGCCCAGGCCCTGGCGGCGTGTGGATCGGCCTCGGCGGCCAGTCGAACCGTGAACGTGTACCGTCCCGGTCGCTGGTTGTAGATTTCCTGGGCGAGCAGCACGCGGGTTCCGGTTTCGATCATCCCGACAGCCGCGCGGCCGGCGAGACCGAAGCCGATCTGTGCCTCGTGTCGGACCCGCTTGCCGGATTCGACGGCGACGCGGCTGGCCACACAGAAACCTCCGGACTGAAGAGGGTCCCAGGCGGGCAGTCCCATCCAGTTCTCGGCACTGCCGACGGGGCCTTCGATCGTCCGTCCGACGGTGAATGTCCCGTTACTGATCGGGCCGCGGTTGAAGTCCGGCAGCCGATCGATCCGTCCTCCGGCCGGCGTCCGCGTGTCGGTGACCGGTCCCGAGCCCAGCACCTCGTCGACCACCCGTCCGGATGTGATCTTGAACGGCCGGCCGGACACCTCGATGTGTGTCTCCGGGTCGATTCCCATCAGGTGAAAGATGGTGGCCGAAAGGTCTTCGGGGGGGATGCGGTGTTCGGAGGGCAGTGATCCGTTGCGGTCACTGGCTCCGACGACCTGCCCGGTGGCCACTCCGGCCCCGGCCAGCACGCCGCTCATCACCGGTCCCCAGTGATCACGTCCGCCGTTCTTGTTGATCTTGGGTGTGCGTCCGAAGTCGCCCAGCACCACGACCAGGGTGTCTTCGAGCAGGCCGCGTTGATCGAGGTCGTCGATGAAGGTCGAGAAGCCCAGGTCGAAGGGGGGGCAGAGCGTGTCGCGACATCGGCCCGTGTTGTCGAAGTGAGTGTCCCAGACGGGGTTGCCCACCGAGAGGTCTCCCGGCTCGCGGGGCCAGTTGACCTGGACGAATCGCACACCGCTCTCGACCAGTCGTCGTGCCAGCAACAGGCTCTGTCCGAACTTGTTGCGTCCGTAGAGATCTCGGAGCGAATCGTGTTCCTGGTCCAGCTCGAAGGCTCCGCGAGCCGGACCGGACAGCAGGACCTCGAAGGCGTGCCGCATATGCCGGCCGAATGTCGTCGCTGCCGCGCCGCGTTGCCCGGTCGCAAACCGGTCTCCCAACTGGTCCAGCAGGGTCCGCCGCCGCGCCAGCCGGGGGCCCGTCACCTCGTTGACCATTCCCAGGATGTCCGTTTCGTACTCGGGTCGCGATGGATCACAGGGAAACACCTGGGGGTCCCAGTTGCGGCCCATGAACCCGCCGTCCTGGCCGGCGAACAGGTAGCCGGGATTGTTGAGGATCAGTTCGGGGAGGATGACCGAGGAGAACGGTGAGCGGGAGGCGGGCCTCAGCTTGCCGATGACCGAGGCCAACGACGGCCAGTCGGACAGCCGGTTGGCCGCACGGTCAGTTTTTCCCAGCGGGAGCCCGCCTTTGACCTTGTTCGTACCGGTGTAGTAGTAGTACGCGCTGCTGCCGTGCGTGTTGTCGTCGGTGGCCAGCGAGCGGATCGTGCACAGCCGGTCGGCGATCCGGGAGATCCGAGGCAGCAACTCGCAGTACTGGATCCCGGGAATGTTCGTGCTGATCGGCTGGAAGGGGCCTCGCAGTTCGGCCGGGGCCCGCGGCTTGGGGTCGAAGGTTTCGTGCTGGGGGTGTCCACCCGAGAGAAAAACCAGCACGCAAGAACGGGCGCGACCGAATTGCGGGCCGAGGATGTTCGGCTTGCGGGCTGCGGCCAGCGGAATCCCCGACAGCGCGGCGGCCAACCCTCCGGATTGCAGCACCGTGCGACGTGTGGTGGGGACGATGTCCATTCGGGCGAGTGCCTGGGGGGCCGGGAACCAGGTTGATCATACTCGGAGATCGTGGCGACGGGGCAGCGAACCCGGGCGAGTTGTCAGCATTGAGTCACGAGGGCGAACGACCGTCGACGGGAACACCGTGCGAGGCCGCTGGGGTCGATGACGGCGGCCGATCACCGGAAGAAGATCCGGCAACGGGGTATCGCCTTGTTCAGCTTGACGACGCCTTCGGAGGTGACGCCGGTCTTTGCCAGGCTGAGGCCTTCCAGCTTCTTGAGCGTCGTGAGGTGCTCCAGGCCTTCGTCGGTGATGTCGGTCATTGCCAGTGTCAGTCCGGTCAGCTTGGTGAGCATCCCCACATAGACCAGGCCGTCATCTGTCACCTTGGTACTCGAAAGTCCCAGGCTCTCGAGGTTGGCCAGGTGTTTGATGTGGGCCAGGCCGGCATTGGTGATTCGGGTATCGGGCAGGCTGATCCCCTTCAGGGATTTCAGGTTTCGCAGGTGTTTCAGGCCGTCGTCGGTCACCTTGGTGTCGGCCAGGGAAACGCCTTCGAGGTTGGTCAGGCTCGCGAGATAGGCCACCCCCTTGTCGGTGATCTTCGTGTTGAACGTGCAGTCGACGAACGTCAGCGTGGTGAGACCCTCGACATGGGCCATCCCCGTGTCAGAGATTCGCGAACCGATGAAGAGCGTGGAGAGCTTGGGGAGCCCCTTGAGGTGGACCAGGTCGTCGTCGGTGGCCTGGCTGTTGGAGAAATCGACCTCGATCACCGACCCGTTTTCGTCGGTGCCCATCCCGACCTTGAGGGCCTTGAGGGCTTTGATTGCCGCAGCGTCGTCGTTGCCGCACCCGGCCAGGAACACGCAACTGATCAGGGCTAGCCGTCGTAGCCAACGGTGTTGATTAAACCAGTTCACTGATCGGGCGTCCGTGTGTCAGGATTGGCATCGGGGACCCTGGACGGTTGGTCCGGCGAGTCTCATCTTCCGTTCGAAACAAACCGGATAGGACAGCCAACTGGGCAATGATATCATGAAATGCGTCGGCTGCCATTACGGGATGATCGTGCTGCCGGACTTGACAGGAGTGTGACTGCAGATGGTGCGGCGGAAGCAACGATGGACCCGCCGCCGGTTTCTGACGGCCGGGTCCCTGGCTAGCCTGGCGATGGGGCACTCCGAAGTGCTGCGGTTGCGGGGGCTGACAGCCGAGGCGGCACAGGCGGACGAAACGGGACGGGGCCGCGAACAGGAAACCGCGGTGATCCTGGTCTGGTTGACCGGTGGCTTGTCGCACATCGACACGTACGACCTGAAGCCCGAGGCTCCGCGAGAGTATCGCGGCGAGTTCAACCCGATCCCGACCAAGGTCGGTGGTATCGACGTCTGCGAGCACCTGCCGATGCACGCGGCGATCGCCGATAAGTTTGCGCTGATCCGTTCGGTCACCCACGGATTTGCCGGACACGACGGGGCCCACAAGCGGGTGCTGACTGGACGGGTCCCCAAGTCGCCGACGGGTTTCGTCAACGACGCACCCGGAGTGGGTTCGATTGTCTCCAGGATGCGGGAGTCGCGAAGCCGGGACTCACTGGTCTTCACCTCCGGACAGCGTGCCGGGACCAACGTCGATGCCTATTCCCAGGGAGCTGCCTATCTCGGTCAGTCGTACGCTCCCTTCCTGGTCAGCGGTGATCCGAGCGAGAAGGACTGGTCGGTTCCGAATCTTTCGGTGCTGCCGGAACTGGATCGACGGATCGACGATCGCCGAAAACTGCTGAGTGGGTTTGACCGGTTTCGAAGCCAGATCGATCAGGCGGGGCTGCTGGAATCGAGCGATCGTTATCGTCAGAAGGCCTTTGATCTGCTGACCAGCGAGAAGGCTCGCCGGGCTTTCGATCTGACCGAGGAGGATCCGGCCGTGCGGAAACGCTATGGCATGGGGCCTTATGGCCAACAGGCCCTCGTGGCCAGGCGGCTGGTGGAAGCCGGGACGAGCTTTGCCAACGTCGTGATGGAACATCCCGGTGGACCTTCGCCCGGGAACAACGTTGTCTACAACTGGGATTGTCATGCCGTGAACTGTCATGTGTTTCACGACGCCCGGTGGAGACTCCCCCACTTCGATCGGGCGGTGTCCGCCTTGATCGAGGACCTGTACCAGCGCGGGTTGGATCGACGTGTGATGCTGGTGGTCACCGGAGAATTCGGCCACACGCCACGGATCAACTCTCAGAAAGGAACAGCCAGCAAGGTGCTGCAGCCGGGGCGGGACCATTGGCCCGGTGCGATGTCGATGCTGGTTTCCGGTGGCGGACTCGAAGTCGGCCAGGTGATCGGTTCGACCGATTCGAAGGCCGAGCATCCCCGGTCGCGGCCGCTGTCGCCCAACGACCTGTGGGCGACGGTGTATCGTCACCTGGGGATTGACACCGAGCACACCTTTCCTGATTTCACCGGGCGACCGTTGCCGATCCTCCCGGATGGGATTCCGATCCGCGAATTGCTGTGATGCGATCGTGCCCCGGGCCTCAAGTAGAGCGTGACACCATGAACGGCTTTCGGCGAGTGCTGCTGCTGGTTGCCCTGTCGACGTTGGCCGGCTGTGGCGATCGGAATCCGGTCGCGGTTGTGCCCCTGGCCGCCACCGTGTTGCCGGACAGCGGGGATGCGAAGGTTGTTCTGTTTGTGCCTGGTGCCAGTTGACCTCGTGATTGACGTCCGAGGCTCGAGCGAGCTTTCGCTGCCTTGCCGTGCGTGAGGCCCGATCCCCCGGTGACCGTCAGCATCAAGGACCGCACCGCGACCCTGTACGTGGATGCGGTCAGTTGCCGGCTCGAGGACCTGGTGCGAGCGGCTGGGGACCTGGGCTACGCTGTCACGGTGCGCTCGATCGAGCCCTCCCGGGTGAAAGACCCGGTTCCGGAGAACCCCGGCCGGTCAACGTGAGGACGCGCCCGGATCGGGAAGCCCGATGCTGGTGCCGCTCACCACGCGACATCCGGGCAGCGCGGTGACCAGTTTGGCGACGGCTTCGGCCGATGCGGCAGTCGTCTCCACGTAGATGATCTTCAGGGACTTGTGACCGTGCAGGGTGGCCAGGCCGGCATCCGATACCCGGGTGCGGTTGAGATTGAGCAGTTCGAGATTTTCGAGTCGGGACAGAACCTCGACCGACTTGTCGCCGATCGGGCATCCGTTGAGTCTCAATTCGACCAGGTTCTCGATCTCGGACAGCGATCGGCATCCCGCTTCGCTGATCTTCAGGTCCTGCAGGTCGAGGTGGGTGAGAGAATCGCGAGTGGAAAGCGTCTGGAGACCACTGTCTGTGACGCCGGTGTTGTTGAGACTGAGTCGTTCGAGATGGGACATCGTGACCAGATGGGCCATGCCGGCGTCGGTGACCTGGGTGCC
>DLVV01000018.1:0-10353 GCA_003445035.1 Planctomycetaceae bacterium
GGCGCCGTGGTGGCCCTGGAGGCCATGTTCGCAGGCCCCATCACCGGGGCCTCAATGAATCCCGCGCGTTCGATCGGACCGGCCATAATGGCATGGCGGCCCGAGACGCTCAACATTCTCTGGCTCTATATCCTCGCACCGATCCTCGGGGCGGTGATCTCCGTTCCGTGGTGCCACAGCATTCAGCCAGCCGGATTCCGTGAGTCCGAAGACGCCACCGAAGCAAGCGGTTGATCCGGCCTTTCAGATCGCGCCCAGGCCACAGGCCGCCTTCGCGCGGCCCAGCACTTCTGCCGCCTTTTGCCTGGCCCTTTCCGCTCCGGCGACAAGAATCTCTTCGAGTCGGCCACGATCGGCTTCCAGCACCTCCCGTCGCGCCCGCGCTTCGGCGAAATGGTCCTGCGACAACTCAAACAGTGCCTGCTTTGCGTCTCCGTAACCCAGTCCGCCGGCACGATAACGCGAGGAGAGGTCTTCAATCTGTTGTTCATCGGCGAACAACTTGAACAGATCAAACACTGAACACGCTTCAGGATCTTTGGGATCGTCGACCGGAGTCGAGTCCGTCTTGATGGACATCACTTTTTTTCGAACCCGCTTGGGAGTCTCGAACAGTTCGATCACGTTCCCGTAACTTTTGGACATCTTTTCGCCATCCGTACCCGGCACCTTGGCGCTGGCATCCAGAACGCGCGACTCAGGCAATACGAACACTTCGCCGTAGATCGAGTTGAATCGCTCGGCAATATCCCGGGTGACTTCTATGTGCTGCACCTGGTCGACACCGACCGGCACAATATCACTGTCGTAAATCAAAATGTCGGAGGCCATCAGGACCGGGTAGGTGAACAGCCCGGCGTCGGCCGCCACACCTCGCTCTTTCTTGTCCTTGTACGCGTGGCATTTTTCGAGCCAACTGAGGTTGGTCACCGTCAGCAGCAACCAGGTCAACTCGGTCACCTCCGGGACATCCGACTGTCGAAACAGCGTGGCTTTGTCCGGGTTGAGCCCCAGGGCCAACAGGTCCAGGGCCGCGTCGCGAGTCAAAGACGCGAGTTCGCCGGCATCGCGGATGGTTGTCAGCGCGTGCAAATCGGCAATGAAGTAAAACGCCTGCTCGTTCTCCTGGAGCGCAATGTACTGCCGTATCGCTCCGAAGTAGTTACCCCAGTGAAACCGTCCGGTTGGCTGGATCCCTGACAATACTCGCATCGACTCACCCCAAATCCGAAATATCAGGTCGTCGTCTTGCCGGCGGGTGCCGCCGCTGGAGCCGACTCAAGTGTCCCCACGATGTCACCGACAGAATCCACGCCGAGTTCGCCGAGGCACCCATCCAGTTCATCCACAAGCCGACTGGCCAAGCCCGGATCATAAAAGTTCGCCGTACCGATCTGCACGGCGGACGCCCCGGCGACAAGGAACTCCAGTACATCGTCCAGGCACGAAATTCCTCCCACGCCGACAATCGGAATATCCACCTGGCAGGCCACCTTCCAAACCGCACACAAGGCCAACGGTTTGATGGCCGGGCCACTCAGTCCACCGGTCACATTTCCCAGGACCGGTTTCCGCTTTCGCCAGTCGACGGCGATCCCCTGGTACGTATTGACCAGTGACACGGCATCAGCGCCGCCGTCGGCCACCGCCATCGCGACAGCAACAATGTCAGTCACGTTCGGAGTCAACTTGGCGATCACTGGAAGGGATGTCCGACCACGCACTCGCTTGACCACTTCAGCCGCCAACTGGGGATTCGTCCCGAAATCGACACCGCCACTGACGTTGGGGCACGAAATATTCAACTCGATCCCTGCGAGCCCTTCGGTCGAATCCAGAACCGACGCCATCGCCTCAAACTCGTCCACATCGTGGCCTGCTATGTTGGCAATCACAGCCGTCGGCAGCTCTTTCAGGTACGGAAGATGCTTTTCGACGAACGAGTCCAACCCGTCATTATCAAGACCGATCGAGTTGAGAAGGCCGGAGGTGGTCTCCACGGTCCGTGGTGGCGGATTTCCAATGCGGGGCTGCGGGGTGACGGTCTTCGGGATCACCGCCCCGATATTTTCAAACCGCGCAAACGCCTCCATCTCTCGCGCATACCCGAACGTTCCGGACGCAACGAGGATCGGATTGGCGAGTCGCAGACGATTCAGGTCGACGTTGAGATCTGGCACGCGGGCCATACTACTGGCCACCCTGCGGACCGGCAACGGTCTCCAGGAATGCGCCCGCAACACACGCCGCTCACTTCAGATCACACCACCATGGGTGCGATAGGGCGTCGCCAGATCCGGCATCTCCAGGCCCCAGATCCGTTCCCAGATCCGAGGAATATGCCGTAGGCCTTCCGAAACGAAGATCAATTGCCTCGTACGGATATCTCGTGAGGTGTCGTAGATCGGAACGATACAGCCGACGGCCATCGCAACGATGAACACGGTGGACAAGACTTTCCTACGCATCAGACATCCCTCCATGGATGCAGACCCCGCTCGAGAGCTCGCCGCATGGGGCGAACACAGATGGCGAGAGCCAGGCCGGGTTGTAAACAGTGAAAGTGGGGAGAGAAGAGAGTGTGTGAGAGGACAGAAGTGGAGGCCGCTGCCGGAACGTGGTGAGAAACTATTCGCTGGCAAACGGGTCCGCAGAAAGTTCCGAATCGAGCGAGCCAAATTCAGCGACAGTTGAATCGTCGGAGGTGTGCGGCGGGGAAGGGGAAGCAGCGGATTCGTAGACGAACGATGACGAAGGAACCTGGTCCAATGCTCGAACTCTGGCTTCCATTTCCTTGCCGGGTTTGAACGTCACAACACATTTCGCCGGTACGTTCACCGCGTCTCCTGTGCGAGGATTGCGGGCCGGACGAGCGGCTCGCTTCGTGACTTTGAACACGCCGAAATTCCGGAGTTCGATCTTTCCCTCCACGACCAACGCTTCGACGATCTCGTCCAGAGTCCGTTGGACGATTTCCTTGACCGTCAACTGCGTCAGGTAACAATCCTCCGATATCTTCTTGACGATGTCTTTTTTGGTCATGAGATGGTCTGCCGTGCTGGGTTGCGACCCTGCAGAGTCATTTGTTCTATCTTCTGGCTCTGCACAGACTTAAGCGTAATCTTCAATTCCATTTCGTGTCAAGACGGACATCTACCAGTTTTATCGGACCCCAACGACCCCGGTGTTCAGCACAATCGTTACAAACCGCCCTGGTTGCCAGTCTCGTTTTCCAACCGGTCAAATATCCAACTCTGACACCAATCCGACAATCTCGTCCAGCGGGACTAGAGGTCCCTGTCCCGCACCAGGACAGCCTTCTTGCGTCGCTTTCCATGTCGCCGGTGATTGAAGGTTTGAACCCCAGAATGGCCATGTCCGGCACTGTGTGGGCCGAACCGGATATATTCGGCAGCGTCGCATTTCTGCGTCAAAGAACGTGCAATCCCCGTTCGCAAATTCGGTCAACGACGTTCGCCCGGCGAATGGCCGGGTGTGCATCACACGGATTTCACCTTCGCCTTTTCCCGTGTATTCGGCGATCCGATCGATGTCGTCGTCATCGACCCAGACGGCGCCCGGTGCCCCACTGCAACAATTGCCGCACTGGGTGCATTCGAAGCACAAGCCGTCCTGAAACCAATGCGTTTCCGCCACGGCGGAAGTTTAGGTCAGAAGGGCCCACGAACTCAACCCCGTCCTCCAATGCGTCGTATCGCCCAGACATCTACAATCACCATATGCAACAGGAGCCGCGATTGACCGTCGGCGGAATTGTCCTTTGTGGTGGCCACAGCCGTCGCATGGGATCCGCCAAGTATTCCCTTCCGTTCGGGCCAACAACGATGCTCGAGCACATGGTGGATCGCCTGTGTGAATCGTTGGCACCGGTCGTCGTCGTCGCCGCACCCGACCAACAACTCCCGCAACTGCCCCCATCCATCCTCGTTGCTCGTGACATCCACACAGATGCCGGCCCCCTCGCAGGAATCCACACCGGGCTCCTGGCACTCGCACCCCACGCCGACATCGCGTACGTCACATCCTGCGACGCACCTTTTTTGCGAACGGCACTTGTCAACGAAATGGTCAATCGCCTCGGTTCTGCGGATCTGGCAATCCCCAAGGACGGCGACTACCATCACCCGTTGGCTGCGGTTTACCGCACCTCGCTCGCGGGGGTGATCGATCGCCTGCTGCACTCAGGAGCCCGGCGGCCCCTGTCACTGTTCAAAGAGGCTCGCGTCCACGAGGTCGATGTCGACAGTCTTCGCGAAGTGGATCCTGCACTCGACTCGTTCCGAAACCTGAACTGCCCCGACGAATACAGACAGGCTCTCATCGACGCCGGTTTTCCGGCCAGGCCCTGATCCAATATTTCGGATCCCGCACGTGTCTCCATCGAACCCAACGCCGCGTGACGTTCGCATGAAGGGTTTTGCCGAGCGAGCCCTTGTGCCTGACGTCCTCACCTGGCTGCGAGCCGAGACTCGACCGCTTCCCCCCGAAATCGTACCCGTCGGACAGGTGTCCGGCCGAGTGCTGGGACAGACGATCACTGCGCCAATCGACGTGCCCTCGTTCGACCGTTCGGCGATGGACGGATACGCCCTGGTGGCGACTGCCACTGACGGCGCCAGTCCGTACAACCCACTGTCATTTTCCGTCATCGGAGAATCGTTGCCCGGCTCGGGATTCTCCGGAACCATCGACACCGGCAGTGCTGCCAGGATCATGACCGGGGCGCCGATCCCCAACGGCGCCACCTGCGTGGTCCCGGCCGAACACGCCAGCGAGTCCTCCGGGAGTGTCGAAATCACCAGTGCCATGGCGCCCGGCCGTCACATCGGACGCCGCGGCGAGGACGTCCAGGCCGGACAATCCCTGCTTGATCCAGGCCGGACTCTTCGCCCCCAGGACACGGCGCTCATTGGCTCGCTGGGAATCGACCAGGTGGAGGTCATCCGTCGCCCGACAGTCCGCCTGTTGATCACTGGTGACGAACTGGTCGTTCCCGGAAATCCCCGACGCGATGACCAGATCTACGAGTCGAATTCCCTGATGCTCGCTGCCCTGGCGGTACGAGACGGGGGTGTCCTGGAAACCCGGCCACCGATCCAGCCAGTTTCCGACGACCGGCAGACGATTTCGTCACTTCTGTCGCGCCGGGGCGCCGACGTGATACTGGTTTCCGGAGGAACGAGCGTCGGCACAGAGGATCACGCACCAACCCTTGTCTCGGAACTTGGTGAACTCGTGTTTCATGGTGTCGCCATGAGACCATCCAGCCCGACCGGGATCGGTCGTGTGGGAGACTCCCTGGTCTTCCTCCTTCCTGGCAATCCCGTCTCGTGCCTGGCTGCCTACGACGTGTTCGCCGGTGAAGTCGTTCGCAAAATGAGTGGAATGTCTCCCGATTGGCCCTACATGCGACTCGAAGCGATTCTTGACGACAAGATCGCCTCGGACATCGGCCGCCTGGATTACTGTCGCGTCTCGATCTCCGAGGACGACACGACCATTTCCCCTTTGTCGATCAGTGGAGCATCCATCCTGTCATCCACCACCCGCGCCGACGGTTTTGTACTGGTCCCACCCGAACTGGAAGGCTATGCCGCAGGCCGGACCATCCAGGTCTGGAGATATGATCGGCAACGGCCCGACCGGGGAGACCCGAAGTGAACGAAACGCCATCTCCGGAAACTGTCCTCGCTGCCAAACAGCAACAATTCCTGGAAGTTGTCGATCGCGACACGGCCGAACACCTGTTCCACTCACATCTTGCCCTGGAACCATTGGGCATCGAGGACATCGCGCTGAACCAGGCCCTCGGCCGTGTTCTGGCTTCCGACACCACATCCGACTTCGACGTGCCGGGTTTTGATCGTTCCAACGTTGACGGCTTTGCCGTGCAGGCGGCAGACACGTTCGGCGCTATGGAAGAGCAACCCAGGCAACTCGCACTAAACGATGAAGTGCTCGTGCCCGGGGTTCGTGCGTCCAGTGATGTCACACCCGGGTCGGCCACCACCATTGCGACCGGCGCCGTGGTTCCGCGAGGTGCCGATGCGGTTGTGATGGTCGAACACACCCGGGTCGACGAACACGGCCGCCTCCTCGTGGAACAACCCGCAACCCCGGGTTCCCGCATCACTTTCGCCGGAACGGACATTGCCAGGGGTGAAACGGTCCTTCGTCGGGGACAATTGCTGACATCTCGTGAAATCGGCGTACTTGCGGCAATCGGTCGAGCCACGATTGAGGTGTTTCGACGACCATCCGTCGCGATCATCTCCACCGGTGACGAAATCATTCCTCCCGGCGCCGAGATGACTTACGGCGGGGTCTACGACTCGAATGCCGCGATCATTGCCGCAGCGGTTGAGGAACTTGGTGGCCACGCGGAAGTGCTGGGCTGTTTCGGGGATGACGAACAGGAACTGTCCGAGGCCGTGCACGCGGCACTGGCACATGACATCGTTGTTCTTTCCGGCGGGACCTCCAAGGGAGCTGGCGACCTGTCCTACCAGGTCGTCGCACGGCTTCCCAAGCCTGGAATCGTCGCTCACGGTGTGGCGTTGAAACCCGGCAAGCCGATTTGCCTGGCGGTCACAGGCACGATACCGATCGTGATCCTCCCCGGATTCCCGACAAGCGCGGTATTCACGTTTCACGAATTTGTCGCACCGGTCATCCGCCGCCTTGCTGGCAGGCCTCTAGCCGATCTCCCCACCATCTCGGCCCGGTTACCAATGCGCGTCAACTCTCAACGCGGACGAACCGAATACGTACTCACCAACCTGGCACCAGGCGAAGATGGCCTGGCCGCCTACCCGATGGGCAAAGGGTCCGGTTCGGTCACTACCTTCAGCGCAGCCGACGGATTCCTGTCGATCCCTTCTCAGACAGAATTCCTCGAGGCTGGGGCCGAAGTCGATATCCAACTGCTTGGGCGAGAACTCACTCCGGCCGACCTGGTCGTGATTGGCAGCCACTGCATCGGTTTGGATTTGTTGCTCGGGGAACTTCAATCCCAGGGGTTTTCCACCAAATCCCTTTACGTCGGAAGTTCCGGCGGACTGGCGGCCGCCAGTCGCGGCGAGTGTGACTGTGGCGGAATCCATCTCCTCGATCCGGAAACCGGGCAATACAATCGGCCATTTCTCACTGATGAGATGCTGCTGGTTCCGGGGTACCAACGAATGCAGGGCCTGGTATTCCGCCGTGATGATGGCCGGTTCAAACAGGACAACTGGGAACTCACCCTCCGAGCCGTCCTGGACAACAACGAATTGCGGATGGTCAACCGCAACGCCGGCAGCGGCACTCGTGTCGTAATCGACCGACTTCTCGACGGAGCAACTCCTCCGGGGTTTGCCATGCAGGTGCGGTCACACAATGCCGTCGCAGCCGCTATCGCCCAGGAGCGGGCCGACTGGGGAATCGGAATTGCTCCGGTGGCCGGGATGTACGATCTCGGGTTCCTGCCGATTCAACCCGAACAGTTTGACCTCGTGGTTCCCATGACACGTTCGGATCGACCCGCGGTGCTAGCCCTTCAGGCCTTGCTGGAAAACGAGCGGATTCACACCAAACTCGCAGCCCTGGGGTTCGAGCGTGGGAGCTAATCGGCCCCAGGTCGAACCTGCCCGGCTTCGATCAACGCTTTGACTGTTCGTTGCTCGTGGCGCGACACCGCCTTCTGCTCGGGCCGAAACCAGACCAGGTGCACGTCGAACTGGTCATATCCTGTCAGCCCCTGATGTCTGTCGGCCAACTCGACCAGGCGGTTCAACATGTCCGCCACCTCTTCGTCCCTCTCGTGGGGATCCCAGCTAACACGCAGGGTCACCCTCAGAATTCTCGGACTTCCCCTATGGATCTTTCGTTGCCCGCCCTCAACCTGTGGAGCCGACGATGGAAATTCATCATGAATGGCATCACGCAACGCGAGAAACGGGGCGGTGTGAAGATCGGTGTAAATCCACAATGTCGTGGTCGAGATCAGGCCCAGGCACAGGATGCCGCACGCCACCCACCGCCCCGGCACTCTGCCACTCGCGTCCGTGATTTCAGCCTGGAGCCGGTCGGCCATGGGTCATCGATCCGTTTTTTCAGTGGCTTTTCGAACAACACGCTTCCCGCCGCTTTTCCGTGCAACTGGACGACCAGCGGACCAGTCCACTCGGCCCGCCCTGTCAATCACGTACCAGCTGGTCCTGGCAACCCTTCCCTCATCACTCATTGCCCCCCAGGCCCGGGCGGCGGCTCCGGGCACCTGTCCCATCCGACCTCCAGCGTCCGAGAGTACGACGGAAGTGCTGTCCTGCTGTTGGCCCAATTGCCGGCGAATCACCTGTGGCAGATTCTGGCTGACCACCAGAATAATCCTGTCAGATGACGGCCGGCCGACTGCCTTGAAGATCGGATCGTCGTTCACGTTGCCGTCGCTTGCCAGAAAGACCAGATCGACACGATGCCGGCCAAGATAACGAGACAGTCGGACGGTCCGATTGTGAGCATCGTACAATTCAAACTGGAGGTCGGGGCCCACCGGCTGATGAGCCGCAGCCACCTGCACTTCCGGCCGCCCACTCCCCACTCGTCCCTGTGTGCGCTCCCAGAGGGTTACGCCGACCAGAACCACTGCGGAAACCGGTAACAGCCAGAACAGTTGACGACTGGTCATGCGGAATGGCCTTCGCTGTCTGTAGCGGCCGCGTCAGGCATCGATTTCATTGACCTGCGTGTCTGCGACAACCTTGTTGAGAGCCTTCAGATAAGACAGGGCGCTCGCTTCGATGATGTCAGTGCTGACCCCCTTGCCGTGATAATGGCGGCCCATCACCACGATTTCGACCAGAACCTCTCCTTGAGCATCCTTGCCCCTGGATACGCTCCGAACCTCGTAGTCTTCCAGCCTCGCATCGATCTCGGTGATGCGTTCCAGTGTCCGGAACACCGCATCGACGGGTCCGTCACCAGTCGCTGCATCCCGTCGAATCGTCTGTTCGTCGTGCTGCAGTTCGATCGTGGCCGTCGGAATCGTGCCGGTGCCGGCGGACGTGTGCAAGCTGACCAGCTGCCAGTGATCCGGCGTGTCCGCAATCCGGTTGTCGATCAACGCCGCAATGTCCGAGTCGTAGACATCCTTTTTCTTGTCCGCCAGAGCAGTGAAGTCCTTGAATACGGCCTGAAACACATCGTCATCAATCGAGTAGCCAAGTAGTTTCACCCGGTCACCGAATGCGTGTCGCCCACTGTGCTTGCCAAGGACCAGGTCCGTGCCGGGTACCCCCACATCCTCGGGACGCATGATCTCGTAGGTGCTAGGTTCCTTCAGCCAGCCGTCCTGATGAATTCCCGCCTCGTGAGCAAACGCGTTCTGCCCGACAATCGCCTTGTTCCTCTGAACCTTCATGCCGGTGATACTCGAAACCAATCGGCTGGTCGGAAACAGCTTGTCGGTGTTCACCCTGGTGTCGCACTGGAAATAGTCTCCTCGCGTCGCCAGAGCCATCACGATCTCTTCCAGCGCCGCATTTCCGGCACGTTCTCCCAACCCGTTGATCGTGCACTCGACCTGCCGAGCCCCCTCGCCAACGGCAGCCAGACTGTTGGCGACGGCCAGCCCGAGATCATTGTGACAATGTGCACTGAGCACGGCCTGGTCGATGTTCGACACATTCTCTTTCAGGTGGCGAAACACCGATCCGAACTGTGACGGCGTTGCGTACCCGACCGTATCGGGAATGTTGATCGTCGTCGCCCCGGCCTCGATCGCCTTTTCGACAACCTCGCACAGGAAGTCCAATTCCGTCCTCGCCGCATCCTCTGGAGAAAACTCAACGTCCTCACAATAGTCCACAGCCCGTTTGACCATCTCGACAGCCGTATTGATGATCTGTTGTTCGTCCATTTTCAGCTTGTGTTCCATATGGATGGAACTTGTCGCCAGGAACACGTGGAGTCGCCGCCGCTCGGCGTCCTTTAGCGCCGACCACGCCCGGTCGACATCCTCCCGTCGGCATCTGGCCAGCCCACAGATCGTCGCGCGATCACCGAATTGACGAGAAACCATCTGCACAGCTTCGAAATCTCCGGGCGAGGCAATCGGAAACCCCGCTTCAATGACATCCACGCCCAGATCGACAAGGGCGTTGGCCACCTCGAGCTTCTCGGCAGTCTTCATGCTGCATCCGGGAGACTGCTCGCCATCCCGAAGCGTCGTGTCGAAAATCGTGATCGTGTCAGTCGGCATTGTTTCGATTCCACTTTACCCGGGACGATCCGCTTCGCCGTCGAGAAACAAAAAACCCCGAGTCCTTTGGCGGGGCTCGGGGTTCGTCTTTT
>DLVV01000018.1:10730-13409 GCA_003445035.1 Planctomycetaceae bacterium
GGGCTAAGCAGAAGGCCCAGCAGCAAGTGCTCGGTCATCGTCATTGTCAGGGACACCCGGTAACTGAATCAGCAATCAACCGTGAATTTACCAGATGGCCGAAGCGAGCGTCAAGGATCTGTTCAAGCCCCGGATGGGATCACGGCACCAACAGCGCCATTCCATCAGCACCGGTGTCCGCGGCCCCGCTCAATTCACCGCTGCCCGGATCGATCGCCACCGCATGCACCAATGCCAACCCGCCATGGCTGCGAGGTATCCGCACGACCGCGTGAGATTTGCGAATTTCTTCACACACAAACTCCGGGATCCTCCGTTGGCATTTGATCACGTCCCCCTGGCAATCAAACCGGGCCGCATGTACCGCGTCAGTGATACTCATCCCGAACTCCAGGTGATTGAGGATCACCTGCAGGACCGACGTGATAATTCGTGTCGCACCGGGGGCCCCGAGCACCATCACTGGACGCCCGTCCTTGAGCACCAGCGTCGGTGTCATCCCCGTACTCCGCCCTTTTCCAGGAGCGATACTGTTGGGACGCCCGGGAACCGGGTCGAAGTTGACCATCGAGTTGTTGTACATGAATCCGAGGCCATCGGTGATCACGCCGGAACTCGTCCCCAGCGAGTGGGTCAGCGACACACAATTGCCCGCTGCGTCGACCACACTGACATGCGTGGTGCCCGAATCGGCCTGCTGGCGGCCCACGTCAATCGGCTGGCCCGATGCAATCACCTCTCGCCACTCTGCCGCCCGTTCGTCTGATATCATCCACTCCAGCGGAACGTCCTCGAACTGCTCGTCCGCCATGTGCCGGTTTCGATCGGCGAACGCCGCCTTCATGGCCATGGAAACGCGGAGGATGTATTCAGGAGAATTGTGCCCGAGCCCGGCGAGGTCATCATCTCCGAGAATATTCAGAATCGCGGCCAACGTCGGACCCCCGTGGGGAGCCTGATTACTGACAACGGTGTAACCCTTGTACGTCACCGTTACCGGGCTCTCGATTCGAGGCCGGTAATCAGCCAGATCCCCGGCCGTCACCCAGCTGCCATTGTCTGCCAGGTCGGCCGACATCGCCTCGGCCAATTGCCCGGTGTAAAGGTCTTCCGGCCCCGCCTCGGCCATTCGTCGCAGCGTGGTGGCATAGTCCGGGTTCGACAGCATCTCGTGCATTTCATACGTCGAACCGTCCGCTTTCAGATAAATCCGTTTTGCCGACGGAGTGACATCGAGTTTCTGTCGCCCGGAGGATCCTTCGTAGAACCCCGGTGGCTCTTTCCATCGTGCCGCCTGTAGCGCCCCGACCATCCATCCGTCCTCGGCAATCCCGATTGCCGGAGCAAGCAATTCGTCCCAGCTGCGACTGGCCCAGCGTTCGTGCACCAGGCCGAGTCCGCGGCCGATCCCCGGCACACAGACGCTCTGGTAACCGTCTTCGTTGACCTTGCCTTCCAGGAAATATCCCCAACCTTCGGGATTGGGTCGAATCAGGATGTCCTGCCACATCTCCGCCGAAACACCGCTTCCGGCAACCGCCGGCGCGTCGATCACCGGGTTGGCCTCACCGGTTTCCGCCGAGAACGATGTCATCACCATGTAACCACCGGCCCCACACGAGTGGGGGTCGACCAGCCACTGCACGGCCGCGCAGGTGATCGCCGCATCAAAAGCGTTCCCGCCATCGGCGAGCATGTTCGCCCCCGCCTCAACGGCCAGAGGTTGCGGAGCGGAGATCATCGAGGGCATTGGAGCCTCCGTTCGAAAGCCATTCAGAGCGTTTCGCCAGTGGCGTCGGAACGCGGTTCAGATCCAACCTGATCGGGAGACGTCGAGCCACCCGGGCTGCCCGCCTTTGAGTTGACCATCACGGCGACGACAAAAAGCCCGCCCCCACCAATGTTCAGCAACATGTCGGGGTAAAGCAACATTCCAGCCGAAGCCAGGAACATCGCCCGCTGAAGCCAATTGGCCTCTTTTCGACAGAAACCCGCGATCCCGGCAGCAAGTGCCACCACGCCAACAATCGCCGTCGAGACAGCCAGGATCAATTGGTCCCATGGGGCGTAGGCCGCCTGGGCCTCCTTGAGCAGTTCGGTGGCCTCGGCCAGTTGCCCCGACCGGTTGGCCACGTCCCAGGCCTTCCATTTCGCCCCGTCCATCAGCAGCAGCGCCGGGCGATACACGAACATGAACGGAAGCGTGAACCCCACCAGGGAGAAACGAAATGCGGCCAGCCCGGTTTGCATGATCTTCGCTTTGGCGATTGACGCACTGGCATACGCCGCCAGTGCGACCGGCGGAGTCACCATCGACATCATTCCGAAATAAAAGATGAACAGGTGGGCCGCGAGTGGAATCACGCCGAGTTCACCCAGCAGGGAACCCATCAGCGTCGCCATCAACAGGTAACAGACGACCGAGGGCACTCCCATTCCCAGGATGATCGAACAGACCATGATGCCGATCAGCGCCAACAACAGATTTGTGGCGACGACCCCCTTGATCACCGCACTGAAATCCGTGGCGATTCCGGTCTGTTGCACGACGCCGATTATGATGCCGACGCAGGCACTGGCGGCCACAAGTGACACGCCGTTCTTGGCCGCCCGCCCCATAGCAGTCAGCATCGTTGGACGCCACGACTTGTGCCACAAGCCAAACGCAAATAGCCCAAC
>DLVV01000018.1:13779-21715 GCA_003445035.1 Planctomycetaceae bacterium
CGAGTTCACACTCGGGTCGGTCCACGCTCCGGGCTGATACGGACTGAGAAACTCCGACACCACCTCCGGCATCCACCCGGACCACATCCACTGCAGCTGATTGATGACGACTACCGCGATGAAGGTCAAAAGTGCCGCAACTCGACCACGGGTCTCCAGCGGCAACTCTCGACGAAACACCGTGCACACCATAATCACCATCAGGGCCCCGGAGACGGCCTTGAATGGTGTGTAATTGTCCAGCAGCAGTCCGATCAACGCGACCAGGGCGCCGAAGAACACGGTGGCCTCAAACTTTGAGAGCCGTATCGACTGGCTCTCATCAGTCGTTTTGGCCGCCTGGCCGACTCGTCGAGAGTAGAAGTGCACGATCATCCAGATCGAAAGGTAGTAGAGAATCGCCGGTATCGCTGCCGCCGTGGCCACCTGAACGAATGTCACGTTCGGTTCAACGATTTCGAGCATCATGTACGCGCCCGCTCCCATCACCGGCGGCACCAATGCGCCTCCCGATGCAGCCGCGGCAGTGATCCCTCCCGCAATATGCGGGCTGAAGCCAACATTCCGCATCATCGGGATGGTGAACGTCCCGGTGGTCACTGCGTTGGCGACGGCGCTTCCGGAAAGCGAACCCATCAGCCCGCTCCCCAGCACCGACACCTTCGCCGGTCCGCCCGGACTTCCTCCAAAGACCCGCTCGGAAAAGTCGATGATGAACTGCGTTGCTCCCGACATCTCCAGAAACGCCCCAAACACCACGAACAGGAAGACGTACTTGAACATCACCCCGGCCGCCGGACCAAACACTCCGAGCGTCTGGATGTAGGTCGTACTGACGATGTCAGCAGCACTCTGACCCGAATGCGGCAGCATCCAGGACGGCATTTCCGGCCACTCATACTCGATCGACGCGTAGCAGTAATACGTGTGCGCGACAAACGCGAGGGCCAGTGCGGGAACGATCCAACCGATCGTGCGACGGGTCGATTCGAAGACCAGCACCAGGCCGATCGTCCCAATGATGATATCCAGCTTCGTTTCGTTGCCGGCCCGATCGCCCAGGGACTCTCCGCCCGACCAAAACTCGTTGAACACCGGTTCAAGCTGGAACACGACATAGCCGCAGGTGACAACCACTGCCGCGGCAAGCACTCCGTCCAGCACCCGCAGAGATCGCCAGTCCTTCAGCTTCTCGTGCAAAGGGCTCTCAAGAAAACAGATCACCAGGCCCATCAGGATGAACAGCGCCAGCGCCGACTGCTGTTGCAGCCGAGGGTAGTTCATCTCCAGGACCGTGAAGAGGCACAAAGCCACCCCGAACACGGTCACCACACTCTGGCGAAGCCGATCTCCCACGGCTTGGGCACTCCCCTGCCGACTCACTTCGCTTTGGCGTCCTTCGCTTTGGCGTCCTTCGCCTCGGCGGCATCGCCGGCCGGCTTCTCGGCGTCTGCCGCGGTAACTGCCCCATCACCCTCAGGCCAGATCCCGATTTCCTTGTAAAAACGCGCTGCGCCAGGATGAAATTCCGTCCCGGTGTAGCGGGCTGCGTTCTTTTCGTTGATCGCACGGCCGGCAGGGTGCTTGCCGGCGATCTCGGCACGATGTTCCCAGATCGTCTTGGTCAACTGGTAGGCCACCTCGTCGTCCAGGTTGGCCGAGGTGATCAGGTGCATCGACCCGACGTTCAAACCGTCGAAGTCCTTGTCGAGATCCGAGTACTTGTCCTTGGCAACGGTGAACGGCTGAAAGAACTCGTAGTCCGCCACCAGTTTCTTCCGGACCGCCGCGTCGAAAGGAATGAAGACTATGTCGTGGGAACTGCACGCCTGTGTGACCGCCCCGGTGGGCACAGCCCCACCCAGGAAGGCAGCGTCAGCATTGCCATCGGCCAACAGATCGACCGAACCGCCCTGCGTATTGTTCAACGGAGAAAAGTCCTTGTAAGTCAGACCGTGCCCCTTGAGCAACGGGCCAACAAACATCTCAAAGCCCGCTCCCGATGGGCCAACCACAACCCGTTTGCCCTTCAGCCCGGCAATGCTTTTGATGCCGGTTTCTTTTTTGGTGATGAACATCGCCACGTTGGGGGCCAGCGTCACGATCGTACGAATGTCGTACTTCTTGTCCCAGCTGGCCTCTCCCCGAACAGCAAAATAGCTGATCGCCGAGTTCGACAACGCCAGTTCCAGCTTATCGTTTTGAATATCGCGGATGTTCGCCTTGGACCCCTTGGTCCCCTTGGCCTGGACCTTCCAGTTGTTTTCGCCCTTGTTGCTGTTGAGCACCTCGGCGATCGCACCACCCACCACCGGAAACGCTCCACCGACGGGTGCAGTTCCCATGCTAAGGAACTGACGACGTTTGGGTTTCGCCGCTCCTCCAGCATCGCCCTCACTGTCACCTCCACATCCCGATCCCAACAGAAACAGGAAGGAGGCCAGGCAGAAGGTCACCGGCAAAAAAACACGTCGACTGCGCATGAAACAGGTCCTTTGAGGCCACCGATGGCCTGCGTTCCTCGCACCTTGGCAACGCCGGGCCGGAGTCATCCAAGCCCAAGAGCTGCTCCTCGAACCAAGTTGCCGCGATCCTACCATCCCGTTCATGGCCCTGCCACCGATGGGCGCCGACGCCATCACCCCACATCGTCCGGCGATTCAGCCGCCGGGGCCTTGCCTGCCGGGACTGTGGGGTTTTCTGCCGCCGACGATTCCGAGGCCGGAGGCTTGTGAGCGGGCCCGTGCGGCGTGTTCGACGCGATCATTATGATGCCGACACCGGTCAGAAGAATCCCCAGGCCCATCATGGGCTTCATTTCGCCGTGTGAGATCGCCGCGTGCACACCGACAATCGTCACTGCACCTCCGAATACGATCGGCATCACCAGCTCAGGAATCGGCTTTCCGATGAACGTCGACATGGCCGATGTCAGGCAGAGTGCTCCCAGGGCACCCAGCAGACCTGCCGCAAAACCCCAGATCAAAGCTGGCGACTGTTTCCCGGAAAAACTGAACGTGTCGCCCTTGACCTTCATCATGATCAGGCCGCCGATGATCGCCAGCACAAGATATGCCAACCCAATGCCAACGTAAGGCTTGAACGGACTCCAGCCTTCAGGCGGAGGAGACGGCGGAGATCCAGGGGCTCGGGCATGCTGCAACGTGGGGCCGTACAATCCCCAGCACAATGCGGTCCCCAGGGCAAAGAGAATCGGCAACTGGTGTTTCATCGGAATCCCTTCTGCTGACGATGATGCTCTTCGCGGCGGATCCACCCCGAAATCCGGGATCGGCCCAACGCGATTGCGGCCATACTAGACATTTCGCCCGGTCACCGCATCCCCGTCGCGAGTCGACGAATGTGCGAAACTCATTCACTACGAAGTGACGTGACCAACGGGGTCCGCGCCGCTTCGGCAACGGCCAGCCCGGCAGCAAGCATTCCGACCACGACGACGCCGGACAACAACTGGGCCAGCCCCCTGGCCAGTTCCGAGACATCCGCACCCGCCGTCGCCAGGTGAGGAGACATTGCCAGTAGCGCCGACACGGTGCCACTGAACAGGCCCCAGCCCAGCAAAAACGCGTTTTCGCTGAGCACCAGCCAACGCAACCCCGAACGACGGAAACCGACCGCCCGCAACAACGCCAGTTCACTGCGACGTTCCAGCACATTTCTTTGCATCACGGTGGCCAGCCCGATCGTGCCCAGCAACAATCCCAGCCCCCCCAGCACCTGAAAGGTCATCAAGTACGTGTTCTGGACCGACAAAAACCGTCCCAGGCGATCGACCACCGGCTCGGCATCAAAACCGTACTCACCCAACTTGGATTCCAGCAGGCTCAACTGTCCGGTTCTCACACCGTCCAATTCTTCCAGGTCTCCGGGTGACTCCCCCGCATCCCCAAAGCGTGTGTCCCCGACCAGGAAATACCGGAATCCCACTTCCTCGGGAAACGCCGCACGAAAATGGGCCTCCGACATCACCAGGACCCCCTGGAAGACACTGGCGTCAAGCATCCCGACAATCTCAAGCCACAGTGTCGGGGACTCTTCAGTCGGATAGGCGATCCGGTCGCCCACCCCCTTGTGCAGGCTGTATTGAAGAGTGTTCATGTCTCCCACAACGGGAAAGACCGGAAGCGTTTCACCGCCCGGAAGCGAATCCGACTTGCGCATTTCTTCGAGCAGCTTCCATGGATTCGTTTCCGCGGCGCCGACAAATCGAAAACCGCCTCGATCGATCGTGCGGCGGCTCATTCCCAGGATCGTCGGCAACCGCGTCTGGTACAGGTTCAGACAACTCGATTCCTCGCCCGCCTTCACTCGAAAAGAATGGAAATCGATCGTCTCCAGCAACGCAGCCTGCCCAACTGGCAGGTCTTCTGAGAGCTCCAGCTTGGCTTGCCCGTTCAAGGTGCCCGGATCGTAGATCAATGACTGGCTCGACTCGGCGACCAACAGAAAACCGCCGGCCCCGGTCAAACGATCTGGCCATTCCGCCACCGGGTCTCGTCGGCCGGCTGCAACCGCTGTGATCAGGAACGCGGCCGACGCAATCATGGCCACCGACAACACGCTACGGGCCCCGTGTCTCGCGGCGTTACGAAACCCCAGCCGAACCACCGCCAACGTGCCCTGCCCATCCAGGCCCCCGTCTCGCTTCTTACCCAGCATGACAGCCAGGACGGCGATCGACGCCACCAGCGAGGACATCCCCAACACGAAGAACAGGACGATGCGCACGGAAAGTCCCGAAAACGCCTCCTGCGACAGAAGAGTGTCCGGCGCGAGTGCACCGACAAGAAGGCCCGTGCACGCGCAGCCGATCGATGTCCAGAATACCCGTCGACTTCGACCACCGGCATCTGCCTGCCCCGTCGTACGACGGACGATCCCCGCCAACAGTTCCCGCGCCGGCATTTTCAACATCCCGCGAGCCGAAAAGAGAATTGCCAGAAGCGCCACAGCCCCGGAAATAGCGAATCCGGACAGAAGGCTCGGCACCTGCACATCGACCTCAAGGAACGAGGTTCCGACCGCACCGACCCACCAGTGGGTGAGGCCGTACACCATCAGGTCCGCGTAGGCGACTCCGACCGATGCGCCGACAATTCCGCCGACCGTGACGACCACCGCACCCTCGGCGGCCAACAGCAAAAGAACCAGCCGAACCGGAAAACCCAATGCCAGCACCAGGCCGGTGCTTCGTACTCGCCGTTCAATTCCCAGTCGAAACAGCAACCCCACCAGAATCGTTGCCGCGCCGATCAGGAAAACACTGAACCCGACAAACAGGCCGCTGAACGGAGTCGTCCCACTGGCAGCTCGTACGCCGTGTTCCTTGACCGGCTGGACAGACAGGCCGAGCGCCGAAAGGTCGATATTCGCTCGAATCGTGTTGTCGAGCTTCTGTATGGCGTCTGCATCGGCCGGATCGATCGCAATTCGCAACGACGTCGACTTACCGTATCGGCTCTCCCACATGCTGATGGCGGCCCGGCGGGTTACAAACGCCTTCGGAGTCGCCCGGTGGTCATCCCAGTAGTCGTCATCGCGGTCGGTCAACGCGTCGAGATCCATCTCGAACGGTTGCCTCCAATCGCGAAATGTCCTCACGTCGGTGATGCCGGGCACGTGCGGCGTCAGTCCTCGATCCTCGGCCGGACCCGCCAATTCCACGATCGCATGGACGCGAAACGTCCGCACCTCCTCTGGCAGTTCGCCATGGGATCCCACAAGGTGGTAGGTCATCTTCAGGCGTCCGCCCACTTCGAGATCCAGGTCATCGGCCAACCACCGGTTGATCACAATCCCATCATCAGGCAATCCCGAGATGGCATCCGCGGAGGTGTCGCCGGCGAGGAATGGTCCGAAGGGCGCGGAGGCGACTTCACGGGGTTCGAGTCCACCGACAATCGAATACATCGAGTATTTCGCCGGATCGTCGGCGTTCGAAAGCCGGTTCGCCAGGTGGACCAGAACTCGAGACTTCAAAGACTCCACCGGCTCCGCAGCCGCCACCATCACGTCATCAAGCACCATCCGGTTGCTCTCCAACGCCACGTAACCGCGTTTTTCCAACCGCCGCAGGCTCAGGCCAAGATCATCAAGCGTGATCGCCTTCTCCACCGCCTTCGAGACCACCTGCGGATTTCCACCGGCGACCACCATCGTGTTCACCCGCGCGGGATACTCATCGGTACGCCTTTGTTCGCGGTTGCGAACCCGCCGTTTCTGGAGCCGGAATGTCTCCTGCAGTGTGGACAAAGCGACAAAAGCCACCTTCGGCAATTGTTGACTGGGATTCAGGTCGAATCGTCCCACACCACGGCGGGCCACCGGATCGCTAGCACCGACCACGGCCCGAACCTTCAGGGGTAGGTCGATCGTATCGTTGTCACGTTCTCCGAGCAGTGAATCCCTCGGAATGAAGTTGGGCATTTCCATCCACAGGCGGACGTCCTCGCCGGGCTGAACCGATTCGCCCAGCTCTGAGGCCACTCCTTCGGAAAGCAGGACCTCGCCCGGTTGTGGTGGCTCCAGCCCTCCGTGCTGGGTGAGTTCCCAGAAACGAGCATCGATGCCGTACACCATGACACCTCCCACTCGCAATCCCGCTCGCTCACCAACCGCATCGGCTCCTCCGGTCTCCAGGCTTCCCCGGATCATCATCAGCGGGGCAACCTGCACATCTCCGCCGGCCAACTGTTGGATTTCGCCGGCCAGATCCTCTCGCACAAATCGATCTCGGCCAATAATCGCCATGTCCACCCGCCCCAGCCGATCGAGGTGCATTTGCAGGAGGCTGGTTTGTACAGAATCCCCAACGACCAGGGCCCCGGTGATCACCGCCGTGGCCGCGACAACTCCCAGGCAAACGGCCAGGTTGGACCGCCAGTGAAATCGCACCGTCGACAGCAGCAGGGACCATCTCGTCATTCGGCCGCCCCCACGTCGACCAGTCGGCCGTCGGCCAATTCGCAACGTCGCGGAAATCGCGAGGCCAATTCCTCGCTGTGGGTCACACAGATCAAGATCGCCTGCTGCTCCTCAGAGAGTTCCAGCAACAGCGTCCCCACCGCATCGGCGGTCTTCTGATCGAGGTTTCCTGTCGGCTCGTCAGCCAGCAACAGCGAGGGGTCGTTGATCAGTGCGCGGCACACAGCAACCCGTTGACGTTCCCCGCCGGAAATCCGCGCCGGCAAATGCCCACTCCGTTCCGACAGGCCCACGCGGTCGAGAAGACTTCTGGCTCGTTCCTCGCCGGACGCTCCGACTCCTCCGGCCGCAATCAGCGGAATCATCACATTCTCGAGGACCGTACACTGCGGCAACAGGTGATGGTCCTGGAAAATGAAACCCACCTCGTCAGACCGGAAGTCCGCCAACCCGCTCTCGTCACGAGTAAACGGATCCATCCCAGCCACCTCGACGGTGCCCGCCGTTGGCTCGTCAAGTGTTCCGACGATGTACAACAACGTGCTTTTTCCGGACCCCGAAGGGCCCGTAATCGCCAGTTGGTCACCTCGGTTCATCTCGAGTTCGAGCCCCGAAAGGACCGTCAGCGATGAATCGCCACTCTGAAAGGTCTTCTCCAACCCGTGAACGGCCAGGTGTGCCCCTTGCTGATGTTCGTCGCCGGTCACTCTGTCACTCCGTATCAACCAGTTCGCCCAGCCGCCCACGCAACGGCTCGGGAATCTCGATCGCCGTCAGTCCTGCCTCGTGTGCCACCCGGCAGCACACCGTCTTCACTCGTCCGTTGGCAATCAGTTGTTGCCCTCTCCGAAACTCGTAGCCGAGCGTCAATGACGACCGGCCCATTCGCTCGACAGTGATCTCCACCGCCAACTCGTCTTCGAACACAGCCGGCGCATGAAATTCGCATTGGGCCTCGCGACGTGGCCATCCAATTGCTACGCCGTCGCCA
>DLVV01000105.1:0-1968 GCA_003445035.1 Planctomycetaceae bacterium
CGTTCGGCCGGTGCCCAGCCCAAATCGTCGGTCCGACCCACCACCTGCCCGCCCCGCACTCCCCCACCGGCCATCCACAGGCTGTAAGCATACCGATGGTGGTCGCGTCCGGGTTCCTGTCCCTTGCCCTCGTGCGTGTCGGCCAATGGGGTTCGTCCGAATTCCCCGCTGAAGACGACCAGTGTCGAGTCGAGCAGGCCTCGCTGTTTCAGGTCTTTCAGCAGCGCCCCCACCGGCTGGTCAACCACGCTGGTGTTGTATTCCAGGTCCTTGTCGAGCGCGTCGTGATGATCCCACGAGGCGTGGTAAAGGCTGATGAACCGCACACCCCGCTCGACCAGCCGGCGAGCCAGCAGGCAGTTGCGGCCGAACGTCGCGTGCGCGTTACCGGTGTAGCCCCGATGGCGGTTGTTGGCTGGTTCGGGCCGGTCCACGCCGTAGGCCTCGAGCGTCCGACGTGTCTCACCCGAAAGATCCATCAGTTCGGGGGCGGCCGACTGCATGCGAAATGCCAGTTCGTAGGCAGAAATGCGGCTGGCGATTTCCGGGTCACCGGTCAGCGCAAGTCGCTGCTGGTTGAGCCGGCGGATGGCATCGAGGCTGCGCGACTGGTCGGCCCTGTTGATCCCACCGGGGTTCCCCAGGTTCAGCACCGGATCCCCCTGGCTGCGGAAGATCACGCCACGATACGACGAGGGCAGGAATCCGTTGGACCAGTTCGACGTGCCGCCGCTGGCTCCGGCACCGGCCGAGAGCACGACGTAACCGGGCAGGTTCTCACTGGCACTGCCCAGCCCGTAGGTCACCCACGCCCCGACGCTCGGACGACCCAGTCGCCCGACTCCCGTGTGCATCATCAACTGGGCCGGGTGGTGGTTGAACTCATCGGTGTGCATCGACCGCACCACCGCGATGTCATCGGCATTGCGGGCGATAAACGGCAGGCGATCCGAAAATTCGGTGCCGCAGTCCCCCGCCGGCGTGAACACGCGCGGGCTGCCCTTCAACCTCGCGGTCTTGGCGTTGGTAAACGCCAGCCGCACACCCTCGGTCAACTCGCGGGGCAACGGCTCACCGTGGTGCCTGACCAACTCGGGTTTCGGATCCAACAGGTCGATCTGGCTGGGAGCACCGGCCAGGAAGATGAAAATGCACTGTTTGGCCGTGGCAGGAAAGTGACCACCTCGTACGGCGAGAGGGTTGGAATGACCCGGGGCAGGATCGGCAGCCATCAGTCCATCCCGGCCGAGCAGCGACGAAAACGCCAATGCGCCCAGGCCGCTGGCCGAAGTCAGCAGGAAGTCGCGTCGCAATGCGTCGCCACCGGTCCGGTTCTGCATGGTGGGCTCACTCACGGGTGATGAACTCATCAAGATTCATAATGACGCGGGCCACGCCGACCGCTGCGGCCACCTCGGCCAACGAGGCCGTGTGCGGCCACTTGCCGGGACCGACAACCTGGCGAGCCGACACCTCGTCGGCCCAGTACCGTTTCAGGTTGTCCCGGTACAGGTCGCCCAGGACCTGGTGCTCGATCCGACCGGCTTCCCGGCCCAGCCCGTGCCGCACCGCCCGGTCAACCACCAGCCGGGTCCTCTGGTCGATTCCGGCGACCATCGGCACCGAATCCAGCAGGCGTCGGCCCAGCCCTTGCGCACACTCGACAAACACCGGATCATTCCACAACGTCAGCGCCTGCAACGGCGTGTTGGATCGCTCGCGACGCGTGCAGGCGGCGTTGGAATCGGGCACGTCGAATGTCACCAGCATCGGATAGGGAACCGTCCGCTGGAAAAACGTGTAGAGCCCCCGCCGGTAGCGATCGCCTCCGGTGCTCACCTCCCACGCCAGGCTGTTCTGGAACCCGAGCTTGACCAGGTCGGCGGGCTGGGGAGGCCGGACACTCGGGCCACCGATACGAGGGTCCAGCAGCCCGCTGACCGACAGTGCCAGGTCGCGGACAATTTC
>DLVV01000105.1:2301-5452 GCA_003445035.1 Planctomycetaceae bacterium
CGGTTCTGCCGGGCCAACCACGAATTGTACGGATCCCGTTCGCCGAGTTCGGGGCGGACAGCCGACGACTGCCGGTAGGTCGCCGAAGTCACGATCAACTCGTGCAGCCACTTCAGTCGCCAGGCTCCGTCATCGGGATCGGCGAAACGGAAGGCGAGCCAATCGAGCAACCGAGGGTGAGAGGGCCGTTCGCCCTGGCTTCCGAAATCATCATCCGTGAAAACGATTCCGCGGCCGAAGTGCTGCTGCCAGACACGGTTGACGATCACACGGGCGGTCAGCGGGTTGTCCCGGGAGACCAGCCAGCGAGCGAGGTCAAGCCGGTCGGGAACCTGTCCACGGGAAGCCAACGGAGGAAGATCGGCAGGCGTGGTGCGACGCACGACATGCCCCTTGTCCAGAAAGTCGCCTCGATGGTGTACACGGGTCTCGCGGAGGGGACGACGCTCGACAACCGCCCGCGCCTTGGGCAACTCTCCCTCCGACGGCTTCGTCTTGTCGTTCCGGTCCACGGCCGCGATACGCTTGTCGAGTTCCGGCTCCCGGTAACCGAAGAACCGGATCAATTTCAAAACCTGCTCGCCCGTCCGTTTCGCGGGCGGAGTCCGGAGCGTGGCGAGCAGGTCGGTATCGGGGACTTTCTGCAACAGCGGAACCTGGGCACTCGAGACCGACAGTTGAAACCGTCCGATGTTGTGATCTTCGTGCACCCGGTGATCCAGTTCGATCCTCAGACGTACCGGACCGTCATTCGCCACGATCGGCCGTCGCAGCGAGAAGACCGCGACGTGGTCCTGGCCCACCTTGGGATGAACAGCCCAGCCGTCTGTCCCATCATCACCGAGCACCGAGGTGACCTGGCGGCTGTTCTGAGAAAAGTCGGCGCGGGCTGAGGCCAGCCGGTACCGACTGGCAACCGTGTTTTTCTTCTGCGATTCGACAAAGACTCTCAGGCTCGACAACACGAAGTTGCCGTTGGAAGCTCGCCCCGGCCCCCGGCTCGGCAAGCGTTCATCGGCCAGGACCTGCAATCTGATGGCCCGGATCGTCTTCGTGTCGGCGCCGGCCCAGATGGTGTAGGTTTCGGCCTGGCTGTTGGGACCGGTGGCGAGCACCGAAAAATCGTCCTCGACGGTCAGCTTGCTTCCCGCCGACCCCGCGAGTTCCCGGGGCCGCAGGATTTCCCAACCGGCCTGGGGCCGCCGGACATTCTTCTGCCACCGCGTGAAGGTCTCGCTGCGGAATGCGGCCACGGCTTTCAGCAGTTTCGCGCGACGAGCCCGGTAGGCTTCCAGTTGCTCACGATAAACCGCTGACTCCTGTTCGGTCTGGACCGCGATCAGCGGTTCGTCGAGGCTGTTGAAGAAGGCGTAGACGCCGAAATAGTCGTCCTGGCTGAACGAGTCGAACTTGTGGTCATGGCACTGACAGCACCCCAGCGTGATCCCCAGCCAGACCTTGCCCAGCGTATTGGTGCGGTCGACGGTTCTCTTGACCCGATCCTCCTCGCGATCCACGCCCCCCTCGGTGTTCACCAGCGTGTTGCGATGGAACCCGGTGGCGATCCTCTGATCGGTGGTTGCATCCGGCAGCAGGTCCCCGGCCAGTTGTTCAACGGTAAACCGGTCGAACGGCAGGTCGCGGTTGAGGGCCTCGATGACCCACTGGCGGTACCGCCAGGCGTGGGGCCGGATCCGGTCGGATTCGTAACCGTTGCTGTCGCCGTAACGGGCCATGTCCAGCCAGAATCGCCCCCAACGCTCACCGTAATGCGACGAAGCAAGCAGATGACGGACGATCTTGCGGTAGGCCTCTTGTGTCGGATCTGCCAGGAACGACTTCACCAGGCCCGGCTGCGGTGGCAAACCGGTCAGGTCCAGGTGAATCCGCCGGAGCAGCGTGGCCGGGTCAGCCGGCGGCGCGGGACGAACATTCTCGGCAGCCAGCCGCCTGAGAATGAACCGGTCAATTCCGTTGAGCACCCCTGCCGGTCGACCCACGTCCGGCACGTCGGGTTTGGTGATGGGCCGATACGCCCAGTGTGGTTGTCCAGCACGGCAAAACTCGGCCGACGGCACGCAGCAGGCCATCACGACCAGGATCATCCCGTTCCTGAACCAGCACTTTCTCAACGGCCCGACCATTCCGTGCCTCAGGATTGCTCGAACAGGTCACGCATCGGCTTCCCGTCAGCCAGCCGCCATGGCCGACCGCCTCGATCATGGACTTCTCGCTTGGGATCGATCCCGAATCGCCAGTAGATCGTTGCGGCCAGGTCCGCCGGCGTCACCGGAAGGTCGGCCGGGTAGGCCCCCGAGGCATCGCTGGCCCCGTAGTAACTTCCGCCGCGGACACCGCCGCCGGCCAGCAGGACCGAATAGCAGTCGGGCCAGTGATCACGACCCGCATTGGAGTTGATCTTGGGCGTCCGTCCGAATTCTCCCAGCGCCACGACCAGCGTCGTCTCGAGCAGTCCCCGATCGTCGAGGTCCTCGATCAGGGCCGACAGGGCCTGGTCGGCCTGGGGCAGGAGAAACTTCTTGTGCTGGTTGAAGTTGTCGTTGTGCGAGTCCCAGTTCTGGCCCTGCTGGATGAAGTCGTAGATGTTGATGAACGGCACACCGGCCTCCACCAGCCGACGCGCCAGCAACAGGTTCTGGCCCCGCATGTTGCGACCGTAGCCCTTCTCGGCCCCGTTGCCTCCCCCCCGGGGAATTTCCTTCATCATCCCGTATCGCTCACGCAGCGACTTCGCCTCCTTGTCGATGTCCAGTGCACGCGAGACCATCGGCGACCCGATCAACTCGTAGGCCCGCTCGTAAAACGCCCTCAACTCGGTCATCGCCGGAGTGACGGCGTCCGGCGCGAGTCCCGCGTCGATCTGGTCAAGCAGGAAACGGCGGTCAGCCAGCCGTGCCGACGGCAACGTCTCCGGCGACTTCAACGCCTTGTTGCGATAGGTGAGCGTCTTCGGGTCACCGGAGATCTGGAACGGATCGAAGGCCTTGCCCAAGAACCCTCCGCCCTGGCACGGCGTGGGCACGACATTGTGGAAGACCCACGGCAAGGCCGCGTGCGGAATGTCGATATTCCGATGCTGGTTGAAGTAGTTGACCACCGCACCGTAGCAGGGGAAGAACTGATCGATCGG
>DLVV01000105.1:5860-11725 GCA_003445035.1 Planctomycetaceae bacterium
ACCACCGCACACCGATCCATGACCCTGGCCATGTGCGGCAGGTGTTCACACACGGGCATGCCGGGGACATTCGAGGCCACGGGACGGAACTCGCCCCGGATGGCCATCGGCCCCTGGGGCTTCATGTCGTAGGTCTCGAGATGACTCGGTCCGCCGTAGTAGAAAACGATGATGCACGATTGGATCGCCGGCCGGCCGGCCGCGGCGATCTCACGCGCCTGCAGCAGCCCCTCGAGCGAGAGTCCCAATCCACCGCCGGCCAGCAATGTCATCGCCCGACGTCGGCTGATTCGCGAATTCGATGTGCTGATAATCACAGCGGAAATTCCGGGGTCCTGGCCGAACGCGGGAGCTCGGCCCGACAGTATAACATGGCAGCGAGGAGACCGGATCCTCCGGGTCGTCAGCTCAACAGTTCTGGCCTCAGGCTGCCGGTGCCGGCGATCGGGTGCGGCTGCCCGTTGCGATCGGGCATCGTCATCTGCGAATCGTAACCCAGCAGGTGATACAACGTGGCCTGCATGTCCTTGGGAGAAATTGGTGTCTCGCGAACGTCGCCCCCGTCCGGGGTGGTCCGACCGACAACGCGACCGGCCGCCGTGCCACCGCCGGCGACGACCGCCGTGTAGGCCCGCGACCAGTGATCCCGGCCACCACCGGGCTTCGAGTTGATCTTGGGCGTCCGCCCGTGTTCGCTCATCCACATCACCAGCGTCTCGTCGAGCAGCCCCCGGGACGACATGTCCTCGATCAGTGCCGAATACGCCAGGTCGAAACCGGGCAGCAACAGTTCTTTCAGACGGGGGTAGTGGTACTGGTGAGTGTCCCAGGCCCCGTTGGCAAACTGGCCGAAACAATCCCACAACACCGTCACGAATCTCGCTCCCGATTCGATCAGCCGCCGTGCGGCCAGGCAGGTCTGGCCAAACAGCGTCATGCCGTAACGCTCACGCAACGCCCGTGGCTCACGGTCAATGTCCAGGGCATCCAGAACCCGGCTGGAGGTCAGCAACGACATCGCCACCTCCCGCTGCCGGTCCATCGCCTGGACCCCCAGGCTGGCGTCCAGGTCGCGGCGTCCGCGTTCGAACTGTTCGAGCAATGAACGTCTCAGGCCCAGCCGCTCGATCGACAGGTCCTTGGACAGCCGTGCCGCCGGCGACATGCGGAACCGCCCTTCAGGCGTCGTGCCACCGAACGGGTTCTTGAATCTCTTGGTCTGTGGCACCGTGTTCTTGGGAGCGACGTGCAGCCCCGGGCCGTCGAAGTCGGTCCAGACCGGGTCATACCGGTTGTTGAGGAACCCCGAAAAGACACCGGCGTTGACCGCCGGATTGTCGGTCTGCGAGTTCATCAGCCAGGGCAGGCCAAGATTGCCCGGCATGCCGCTCGGCGGATGCAGACCCTGCTGGCTGTCGAGGTATTCGACCACCGAGCCGACATAGGGCCAGTGCTTCAGGTCCCGGGCCTTGGTCTCCAGGGCCGGCGTGTAGGTTGGGATCCCCGTCACGGCATACGCCACACCGTGGAGCGGGTACTGGTGAGTCAGCGAACGGGCGACGGTCACCTTGTCCATCACACCGGCGACCCGCGGCAGCAACTCGCAGACCCTCAGCCCCGGCAGGTTCGATTCGATCGAACCCAGTTCGCCCCGGATCTCGACCGGCGCGTCCGGCTTCGGGTCGAACGTCTCGTGGGTGGGAGGTGATCCGTAGGGGAACAGCAGGATGCACGACTTGGCCGAGCCCAGCCCGGGCGATTGCGATGCGGCGGATTCGGCCGCCATCACATCGCCCAACCCGATGCCCAGCGGCCCCAGCGCACCGACCTGGAGCAGGTCGCGGCGGGTCAGTCCGTCGCAGAGCGTACGGGGATTTCCCTGGATCCTCAGCATCGCGTGTCAGTCATCTCCTGGGGACTCAGGTCGTGGCGACAGGAACGCATTGTCATCCGATCACCGGGTCACGGCAAGCACGGATTCGTCCCGGGACTAGCGGATCATGATGCACGAGGGACTGGGGATCTTGATCGGATCGCCCACCGACTTCAGTCGACCACTCTTGCTGTCGATCCGGAATACGGCCACGTTGCCGCTGGGCATGTTGGCACACAAGAGCAATCGCCCGTCGGGAGTGATCGCCAGGTTCTGCGGCCCCTTGCCCAGGCTGGGAACGATCGCCACCGTCGTCAGCTTGCCGGACTTGCCGACACGGTAGATGGCGATCGAATCGTGACCACGGTTGGTCCCGTAGACGAAACGCCCGTCGGGGGTCACCTTCACGTCGGCACAGTGACTGGTGCCATCGAAGTCGGCCGGCAGTGTCGAAAGAGTCTGGCGTTCAATCAACACCCCGCTTCTCTTGTTGTAGTCCAGCACGGACACCGCGTTGGAGAGTTCGTGAATCACGTACACCCAGCGACCGTTGGGGTGAAACGTCAGGTGACGCGGGCCGGCACCGGCCGGAGTCCGTACGAAGGGCTGCCGCGGAATGGTCAACTTGGCATCGTCGTCATCGAGCCGGTAGCTGAGTACCTGGTCGAGTCCGAGGTCAGCCGAGAGCACGAAACGGTTGTCCGGGCTGATGACAAAACAGTGGGCGTGTGGTCCGGCCTGGCGAGTGGGATTGACGCTGCCACCCTTGTGCTGCACGAAGGTGGCCGCCTTCCCCAGCGAACCATCCTTGCCGATCGGCAGTGAAGCAACACTGCCCGAAGAGTAGTTGGCGACGACCAGTGTGCGACCGGTGGCGTCGACATCCAGGTAGCAGGCCGTGGTGCCCAGGGCCGACTGGCGATTGATCAGCTTCATGCGACCGGTGTCTCCCTCGAGCCGAAACGCCGCGATCTCGTCATTGACATCGTCACCGAAATCGTCGGCGTGGATCGAGTAGAGGAACTTGCGGTTCGGAGACAGGGCCAGGAAGAACGGGTTCTCGACGTTCGTCGTGCGGTGGACCGGTTTCACCTGCCCGCTTTTCGTATCGACCCGCAAAGCGTGGATCGCTCCCGCGTCGCCCTTGCCAAAGGCCGACACGAAGACCAGCAACTCATCGTCCGCGGCCAACGGCATCGCCATCACGCTACAGATCAATCCCAGTGCCATCGCGGAGCTTTTCCATCGGTCGGACATCTTTGCTTCCTGTTCTCATCGTGGGTGTCAGTCGATTGCCGTGGTTTCTCGTCCCCCAGCTTACCAAACCAGTGTCCACCTCTCGCTGTAGCAGCGAATCGAAAAACTGTCTCGAGATCCTGTGGCTGCACACAACCCGGAGTCCCGTTGATGGACCACCGACTAGTCCGCCTCCGCCAGGCACTGCACCAGTTCGGCCACGCCACCGATTCGCCCACAGACGATCGCCACCTGCTCGAACCTGCGGCCGATCGTCACCGCGTCGTCACGTTCGATCCCCAGCACCAGCAGGCTGATCTCCGGCTCCCAGTCGTCGCCGTCGGGAACACCCCATCCCGGAAAGACATCGAAGCCCCGGCCGGCAAGTTCCGCCTCCAGGGCCTGGTGCCGCGAGAGATTGACCTCCTGAGGCAGTCGCTCCGACCCGGGATTGGCTGCGGAAATGAATGCCCACGCGATGTCCGATTGACCGCCGGTCCGGTCGCTCAAGTCATCGGCCGGTTCGCCGATCCTCAGCTCGACGGTCGTGCCCCCCACGTCGGCCCGGTAAGCCGTGGCACGGTAGGCCTCCAGCAACTGCTCTGAACGGTCGTCACTCACGCGTCGGAACTCCAGCCGTTCAGAACCGCCAGGCCGGGTGCTCGGCTCCGGTCGAGCGAACCGTCTCGACATACAACCCCGTCTGCTTCGCCGGGGCCCGACCGGAATGTTCTCCCCGGTCCATGATTCGGTAGACCAGCAGGTTGTGCCAGTGACCGTCGGCCAGCCGGACCACCGCCGCATTGGGGTGATCCATGAACCAGGGCTTTCTGCTGGGGGTGGGCCCGAACTGTTCCAGCGCGTCACGGGCCAGCACCGGGTCGAGGACTCCGTTGCGTTCCTCGTTGAGCGGCCACAGCACCAACCGGTCCCGCTCTCGCCCGAGGGGATTCGACACCAGGTAGGGAGTCCCGTCGGCCGCCCGGTTGAGCGACACCGGAGCCTGTCCCTTGGTCTCGGGACACTCGAGGATCCGCTTCCAGTCTCCTCCGTCGGTCGATCGCCAGACCCGCAGCACGTGCTCGTCGTAGGACTCATAAGCGAACCGCGCCGAGAACAACAGCGATCCGTCGATGTCCCGGATCAGCGTCGGCTCGATCGCCACCAGTCTCACCTCGACGTCGTAGACCACCTGCTTTTTGGAGGTCTTGCGATCGGCCATAACCGGAGAAAATTCGACCGGCCGCCAACGACCGTCCACGCACTTCCAGCGGGACACGCCGACCACATGGGGTTTGGCAAACCACGCCCGGGTATCACCGGTCGTCGCCGCAACGGCCATCAACAGGTCGTCTCCGTCGGGAATCCCCATCCGCAGGCTGGGGCAGTAAATCTTCCACTTCGTCCCGGCCACCTTCAGGGGATTCGCCTCGGTGAACGTCTCGGTTCCTGTCACCGAGAACCGCTTGCCATCAAACGCCAGGTGCTGCAGTTCGGTCGTACGGACCATTCCCCTGGTCTTCTCCCGCTTGTCGTACGACCCGTCCGGCTTCATCGGGAAATCCAGCGCCTCGCAGAAACCCACCCCGGTGCCGGCGTGAGGATGAGGGCTGCCATCGGCGCGACGGGCACCGAAGGGGACAAATCCCCCCTTCACACCATGCTTGAGCACGACCCGCCACTTGCCGGTGATCCGATCGGCGTACCGGGTCGTCCGCGTCACGGTTACCGGCTTGGCCCGGTTGATCTTCGCGGCATCGTCGAAGACCACCACGTCCATGCCGGCTTCAAAGTCGCCCACCGGAAACCCCTCGGTCCTCAGGTTGCACATCAACCCCGCCTGGGTGGGTCCGGCCTGGAACAGGTAACCGGTCCCGTACCGAAAGCCGTCACCGTCGGCGGGCACGACCAGGTCAGCCGGACCTCGACTGACGGAAACGATTCCCCGCTTCCCTGCCGGTTCGGACCGGGCCGAATGCGGGAAGACCGCAGCACCGGCCACTGCCGCCATACGACTCAAAACCACTCGCCGGGAGATTCTCCCCATCACATCGCTCCTCCACGCCCCATTGCCCAATATCGAGATTCCTGATTCAAGACCCTCGTAGAGAACAGACCGAATCCCGCCTGTACGATCCATCAACCAGCCGCCGGCTTCTCCTCGGATCCCGGTGCCGCGAAGACGTGCAGCGGAGAGAAATTGGCGACGTAATTGCCCCCCTTGTCCCGTACCGCTCCGTTGCCCTGGCTGTTCCGGTTGGATGCGGTCACCACCATCCGTCCGTCTCCATGAACCGCCAGGCTGTGGCAGTTGGACATCTTGGTCGAATGGAAGAACGGCTTCTCCTGGCCCGGCTTCAACAGCAGGAACTGGCCGGAACCCGGCTGTCCGCTGGTGACCACCGCCCAGAATCCATGGGGATGCCACGCCAGGTCAAAAACGAACCCGTGATTCTTGGCTCCCAGGCGAGCCGTGTGTGCGATCCGGCATTTCGGCCAATCCAGCCAGTGAATCGTGGGGATGGCAATCGCCCGACCGGTCGCCTGGGGCTCGCCGCCGGCGCAGATCAACGTGCGTCCCTCGTCGTGGAACCGCAACAGCCGCAAACCACCGACATCCTGGATCCGCTTGTAGAAGTGCATCCCCGCCAGTGTCGTCTCGCCGACACATTTTCCGCCGGGCAGCTCGAACCGCCTGAGGACGCCGAACAAGTCTCCGGTCACGATCGCCTGCTTTGCCGGATGGATCGCCACGG
>DLVV01000105.1:12115-14420 GCA_003445035.1 Planctomycetaceae bacterium
CGAACCGCCCCGTCGCGGCCGGCAGTCACCAACGCCTGGCCGTCGTCTGAAACCGACAGCGATCGGATCCAGCCATCGTGAGCCTGTTCGTGATGCCAGGCAATCTCCGGTGTTCCGGCAATCCCGCGGGTCGCCTGCAGCCGGCCCCAGGTGTCCGCACTGAAGACCAGGTCACCACCCGGCTGAACCTCCAGCCACGAAATCCACCCGTGGTGTCCCTCCACACGATCCACCTCGACGGTCTGTTCGGCACACAGATCCCATCGCCGAATCGACGCGTCATAACCACCGGCCACCAGCATCCGTCCACACGCGGTGAAACGGGCGACCATCAGTTGCCGATCGCAGTCGAGCTTGAACAGCTCCCGCGGCTCGGGCGGCTTCTTCTCGGTGGGCTTTGGCGCGTCGGCCATCTATGTATCTCCGGCCCCACGGGCCTCAAATCAACAGTTCGTCGACCTTGTGCATGTCGTCGTGGGCAATCGGCAACGGCTGGGTTCCGTTCATGTACTCGGCCTCGGCCGAATCGAGACCGACCGCCGAGAACCAGGTGTGGAACATGTGGCCGATGTCATAGGGGGTGGTTTTGACATCGGTCCCGTCGGGCAATGTCTCTCCGACCACCGTTCCCGGACGAATCCCGCAACCGGCCATCGCCACGCTCCAGGCATTGGGCCAGTGATCCCGACCAACCGAGCCATTGATCCGCGGCGTGCGACCAAACTCGGCCATCATCACCACCAGCACCCGTTCATCGAGACCACGGTCGTAGAGATCCTCGATCAACGCCGTCACCGACTGGTCCACCTTGGGCATCCGGCTGGCGTGAGAGTTGAAGTTGTCTCCGTGGGTGTCCCAGCCGTAGGAGGTGACCTGGACGAACCGGACTCCGGCCTCGATCAACCGTCGAGCCAGCAGGGCGTGGCGACCGAGATCGTGAGTCCCGTAACGCCGGCGATCCTTCTCCGGGAGCTTCGTCTCGTCGAACAGTTCGACGTGCTTCATCAACGTCCCGGCCACGTCGTAGACGTAACTGTTGGCTTCGTTGAAGTTACCCCGACGGCGGTCGGAAAACTGCCGGTTGAATCGCCGTCGAAGCTCCTGCCGGGCCTCATCAGCGGCTGAACTGATCGAATCGGGCCGTACCAGGTTGGCCGGCGGCTTACCGTCTCCCAGCGCCAGTGCTCCGTACTTGGCCCCCAGGAACCCGGCGTGCTTGGCGATGAACCCGCCGTTGCCCGGCTTGACCCACACGTAGGGCGGAAGGCCGCTCTCGGTCGGTCCCATCAACTTGGCCACCGCCGAACCAAGGTAGGGATAAGTCACGCCGCGGTTGCGTGGCTGCCCCCTGAGGATCTTGGGAACACCCGAGGAGTGATTCGCGTCCTCAGTCTTCATCGACCGGACCACCGCCAACCGCTTCATCTGCCGTGAGAGCTTCGGCATCAACTCGCTGACATGGATGCCCGGGAGCGTGGTCGGAATCGAACGGAACGGGCCTCCGAAGGGTGTGTTTGGCTTCGGGTCCCAGCTCTCCAGTTGGCTCATGCCACCATCGAGCCAGATCAGCAGGATCTGCTTGTCGCTGCGGGCCATCTCTTCGGCGACCGCCGGTTGTAGCATCCCGCCCAGACCGGCCACCCCGGCCCCACCGGCCACCGCACCCAGCATGCGACGTCTCGACCAGCCGTGTTCCCACGAACGGCAGTGGTTCATCTGGTTTCTCCGAATGCTCTCGGTCGAACAACGCGGTCAGTGATTGAGGCAGAATTCCGTCGACGCCAACAGGGCCCAGGCCAACTGCCCGATTGCTTCAATCCGGGCCGCGCCGGTCTTGTTCTCCAACAACTTCGCCACCACCTGCACGTCCGCTGTTGTCGGACCACGGCTGACAACAGCCAGGAACAGTACCTCGCTGAGTTTCCCCGCATCCGGTTCCGCTGCGAGTTTCGTGACCAGGTTCCCCGGCCGAGGCTTCACCAGATCCAGCACCGCCTGGTCGTGCATCAGGTACAACGCCCCCTTGACGGTCGGCGCGAAATCGACCTCCGGCTCTTTCGGAGGATTCGAGAACGTCTTCAGAAACTGCTTCTGCAGCTCGACCAGTGGCTCGGTCCGGGCCACCACCTGCTCGAGCGTGGCGTCGTTTGCCTTTTTCACCCGATCGATCTCACCGGTTGCGATCAGGGTGCTCCAGAAAAGCTGTTCGGCCGAAAGTCGTTTCTGGTTCGCCACGGCATAGGAGGTGGGCGGGGGCAACGGTCGGTCTCCGGGCAGCCGGGAACTCCGCTGGTAGCAGCGGGTC
>DLVV01000465.1 GCA_003445035.1 Planctomycetaceae bacterium
CGGGAATCGAACCCGAGACTCGACACCAGATCAAGAACCCGATTCGAGGGAGAATCGCTAACGCCCGCTGACCGAACTGACATCCGCCACTGAAGTGCATAGTTGGCGGAGTATTTCTCCCCAACGGGAGCTGGGCCCACTCAGAGCTTCCCGTCCAAACCCATCTGATAATACTTGTGGGTGATCTTGTCCTGGTTTTCCAGAAGCCAGTCAATCGATGGTTCGTTGTGCATAGCTTTGTGAATGGCCTGAGCCATCGCCTTACGGTGGATGTCGAACAAGGCTTTGTGATCAAGGTTGTCGTCGGTAATCACACCAGGGTTCAACCACACGCTGCAGATGATTCCCAGGTCGTTGACTTTTTCTTTGGGCAGATCACCAGCGCGAACCGCATCCAGCACACCATTGGCGATCGCAGCCTGGACAGTTCCCATCAGAATGTTGGTGTAATGGCTGTTCTTGACCGTCACCTTGCTAACGCACAACGTCACAGGACGAACCTGAATATCAGTATTCAGGATGGCAAACACCTTCGAGTGCCCCGTCGATTGATTACCTGTCAAAGTCGCCAGCGCGGTGCCAACTGGTCCATCGAGTTCTCCGATCACCACTTCCGGTTCCGCAGCGGTGAAGGGTGGACCACCGGCAACCAGAGCTTCGCCAGTGCGTAAAATGATGCGATCAGACATGGTGATAGAACTTTCAAGATGGGTTCTGGCGAAGTCGCACAGCGATGATTGCATGATCATCCAACGGGCGAGCGAGCTAACCTACCGGCAGGCAATTCGGCATGCAAGCCGCTGTCTCCACGCTCCACACGCCGTTCGGATCAAAACACGTCAGCCGAAGTCCAAACCGCTTTCGGTATTGGGATTCCGATCGCGTCACCGGTCCTGTTTCGCCCGAACCGTACCAGCAAAAGGCGGTCGCAGCGATTCCTGCACCCCGGGTTCCGGTGCCACAGGCGAGGCGTTCACCGCCTCACCGTGACCTTGTGCTTGATGCCAGAGAGCCAATCGCGGTGGAACAAATAAATTGCTCCACTCTCCCCGCCGACCATCAAGTCCAACCGCCCGTCGGCGTCCCAGTCATAGCCCGCACCGTGGCCTTCGTGATGCGTGACCGAAATGGGATTCCCGTCGGGGTCCGTGAACTTTCGTGGCTTCTTGAAAACAGGCCTGGCGTCGGAGCCAACGTTTTCCAGAAGCCAGTTGTAGTGATTCCCCGCCACGATCAGGTCGCAGGCATCCGACCCGGTCCAATCACATGGCCAGAGTGTGATGTTGCCGTAGGGAAGGAAGTCCCGGGTGGTTATCTCCTTGCCGTCCTCGTAGTGCAGCGGGACGCCCGGCTCGAGCATGGTCAATGCGTTCGCCGATCCTTTTTTGCCTTGATGAAAAAGACAGATGGCGTCGGAAGGGCCAACAGCCACCAGTTCCGGCCGGCCGTCCTTGTCCCAATCCACCACGACCGGTCCTTTGCGGATCTTGAAGGGCCGATCAGCGTTCCCGCCCCGGACGCGCAGAGCGTGCATCTTCTCGAATTGGTTTGTGGCTGGATCGTACTTCTCCAACCAGTAAATCAGGTCGAACGTGCCGCCGCTGACGATGATATCCAACTGACCGTCCTGGTCCCAATCGCACAAGAAGGGCTTGAGTTGCCCGATCCAGGATCTCGCTCGTGCCATCGGATAAAGGTTTGTGTCGCACAGTTGAAACTCTTTTCTGTGAATGTCCTTCATCTTGACCGGCGGCGCAAACACGGGTTTGCGCGTGGTTCCGAGATTTTTTGTCAGCGTCATGAAGCCCGGCTCATCGCCGCAGAAGAGGTCCATGGTGCCGTTGCCGTCGGCATCGAAGGGGACAGGACGCACGTATCCCTGCAATTTCAGCTCACACCCCTGGCCCAACAACAATCCGCGGTCGGCAAAAGCGTCGATGGCGAAAACGTCGGGCTTGAGTTGTTCGAGGTAACGCATGCCCTCGGAGCTCCCGATAAGGCAACCCCTGAACGCCTTGTCGTGGGTGAACCGCATGAAAAAACCGGTGTTGTGCGAAAACCAGGGCACTGCGCCTTCCTTCCGCATCACCGGTTGTTCCAGCGTGCCAACGTTGCGCCACATCTCCATTTGCGGCTTGTCATTCCACCGCAGCGAACAAAACATCTCCAGTTTCCCGTCGCCGTCGCTGTCGAACCAGTCGAAATAGAATGGCCGCTCGCCCTCGAAATTCGAATATTTCCGCCAGTCCAAGGGCATCTTCTTCGGCCCCTTGTCCAGCCCCAGCGGCACGGATTCGAACTTCCAATCGCCTTTCTCACCGCCCACGGTTCGCATGACCGCGATCTGCCGCAATATACCCAGTCCTTCCCGCTCACCTCGGTACATCGTTCCAATCACCAGCGTCGGGCGGCCCGACCCGTCCCAGTCAACCACCCGTAACCCTGGATATCGGCCTTTCGCAATGCACGAGGGATACTCGGGCCGCTGGGCGAGTTCCAATATTGGCAAACCGACCGCGTCCAGCCGCCCCGTGTTGCGGTAGACCTTGATCCCACCGGGCCTGCTCAGTGTGATCAGATCCATGCGACCGCTGCCGAACCAGTCGAAGACGTCGCAGGCCATATAGTCTTCGCTCATGAAGTCCCGTCGCGGACGGAAATTGACCATATAGTTGTCGAGGGTGTGTTGCTGATCGACACCA
>DLVV01000112.1:0-729 GCA_003445035.1 Planctomycetaceae bacterium
GCTGACAAGAAGAGTGCAAAGAAAGACGCCACACCGCCAACTGTGGATTCTCAGATGAGATCCCTGCTGCAGTTGGCCAACCAGGGCGAGTTCGCCAAGTCACTGGAACAGATCGAAGTGGTCCTGGCTCGTAAAGATCTCGACAAAGTCGAAAAGCAGAGACGGCGAGCCATCCCCTTCTTCGCATCCCAGATCGCCCAGGCACTCGGTCGACAGCTCTCTTCCGACGACGACACCGCACCGGCCCACGCCGCCTTCCTGACCTCGGCCAAGTACTTCCGGCACCTCCAGGAGAACTTCAAGCCGCTGTTTCCGCAGGAGGCCGGTTTCGGGTCGACGGTTTTCTACAACGAGGCGTGTGCCCTGGCGTCCAAGGACACCAAGAAGGCCCAGGCGTCGCTGGTCGAAGCGGTTGAGCTGGGATTCAACGACTTCAAGTTGTTGAAGACCGACAAGGACCTCGAGCCGCTTCGCAAATCCGGTGGGTTCGACAAGTTCATTGCCCAGCAGGAAGCGGTGGGAGCCAAGAAAGCCGATGAAGCGATCGGCAAGGAAATGGCCAACAACAAGACTTTCCCGTTCGATTTCACCCTGCCCGACCTCGACGGCAAGCCGGTCTCGCTGGCTTCATTTCAGGGCAAGGTCGTGATCGTCGACGTCTGGGGCACCTGGTGCCCGCCGTGCCGAGCCGAAGTGCCTCACTTTGTCGAACTGCAGAAGACTTACGGC
>DLVV01000112.1:917-3304 GCA_003445035.1 Planctomycetaceae bacterium
CGACGGCAAGCCGGTCTCGCTGGCGTCATTCCAGGGCAAGGTCGTGATCGTCGACGTCTGGGGCACCTGGTGCCCGCCATGCCGAGCCGAAGTGCCTCACTTCGTCGAACTGCAGAAGACTTACGGCAAGCAGGGCCTGCAGATCGTCGGGATCAACTACGAACGCAGTGCCGACCCGATTCCCGGAATCAAGTCGTTCGCCAAGGAACACGGGATCAACTACCCGCTGGTGATCGGCAACGAAGCGACCCAGAACAAGATCCCCAAGTTCCAGGCGTTCCCGACGACGTTGTTCATCGATCGCAAGGGTGAAGTGCGGCTGATGGCCGTGGGAGCCCGCCCCCAGTCCTATCTCGAAGCCGTCGTCAAGCGACTGCTCTCCGAACCCACTCCCGCCGGTGCCAAGAAGGCCGCGAAAAAGAAGCCGGCCGCCAAGAAAGCCAAGGCTAAGGCCAAGAAGAAGTAGGCAGCGAACAGAACGAAGGATGTCCGCCTTGCCGGCGATGATGGGACTGGTGCTTCACCGGGGTTTGACGGTGGACTATAATCTGGACGTCGCCATCGACACCGGACACGACCGGTCCCACCACGAGTTCCCCGCCTCAACCATCCGCTCCTCGAGACCCCACCGGATGGCTCGCCCGTTCTTCCGACGCTTGCGTATGGCGCTGACACTGTGCCTCTTTGCCGGCCTGATCCTGGCCTCAGGAGCCGGTTGTCACGAGGCCGAAATCAGTACCTACACGGTCCCCAAGCCCGCGCAGGTCTACGCCGACAACCACGAGGAAGGTCCCGACGGGATGCTGGCGGCCATGATTGCCCGCAAAACGCAGAAGCAGGCCTGGTTCTTCAAAATCGCCGGACTGAAAGGTCCGGTCACCGTGCAGCAGGCAGCATTTCGCGAGTTCCTGACGTCGGTTCGCTTCGACGAAAAAACCGGAAACCCCGAGTGGACTCTGCCAACAGGCTGGCAACAGCCCGGCGGCGTCTCGTCATCGGGGATGCGGTATGCCACGCTGACCGTGGGCACCGAACCGGATTCGCTGGAACTGACCGTCATCCGCCTGCCGCTGCCCGAGAGCGATTTTGACGCCTACCTGCTACAGAACGTCAACCGCTGGCGCAAGCAGTTGCGGCTGGCCGATCTGTCGGCTGCGGATCTGAAAACTGAAACCGAGATGATTGCCGCAGGAGACGAACAGGCCATCGCCGTCAAGAACATGGTGGGGCACCTCAAGAGCAGTGGCCCGATGATGTCGGGGCCGTTCGCCGGAGGTGGCTCGAGAATGCCCCCCGGCTCCGCTCCCCCGCGAGGCGGAGCCGCAGCGGGTGGAGGAGCGGCAGGCCTGCCACGTCTGAGTTACAGCAAGCCGGAGGGTTGGAGTCCGGGTGAACTGGAAATCAGTCGCATGGGCATCACGATCGTCCGCCAGGCGGCGTTCGATTTTCGCGGAGGAGACGAGTCGGGCGAGGTGACGGTGACGGCCATGCCGGTGGGTCCTCGCTTCCTGCTGAACAACGTCAACCGCTGGCGCAGGCAGGTGGCCCTGGAAGCTGTCGACTCCGACAACCTCGAGGACCTCTTCGAACCCATCGCCCTGGCCACCATCAAGGGCCGGTACCTGGAACTCGTCGGACCCCGCAACACGATCCTCGGAACGATCGTCGAATCCGGCGGCATGACCTGGTTCTTCAAGCTCAGTGCTCCCAACCGGCTGGCCGGACGCAGCCGCGAAGATTTCAAGGCGTTCATCAACTCGTCGCGGTTCGGGCCTGAACCGGACGGGGATTCCGATTCGGCGGGAGGTCCCGATGGCCGATAAGCCCGACACGATCACCGTGCCAGGTGCACCTGGTGACGTGCTGCCAGAGATCGACGACATGGCGACGCCGTCGCTGGGTCCAACCCTCGTGGCCGTGCTGCGTCCGATTGCCTCGCTGAAGATCGCCGTCGCCCTGTTCGCGATGGCCATCTTCCTGGTGCTGGCCGGCACCATGGCCCAGGTCCACAAGGACATCTGGGAAGTCGTCCGCGACTACTTCCGGACCGACGTCGCCTGGATCGAATGGCGAGTCTTCTTCCCCAAGTCGTTCTTCATGGGAACGGCGCTGGAGGGATTGACCGACATCGAGGAGGGGAAAGGGTTCCCGTTCCCCGGAGGCTGGCTGATCGGCGGGGCAATGACCGTCAACCTGCTGGCCGCTCACGCGATCCGTTTCAAGGTCCAGGCCAAGGGAAGCCGGCTGGTGTCGGGACTGGCCGTGATCGCAATCGGCGCGGCACTGACAGCCGGAGTGATCCTGTGGGGATCGATGCAGAGCGGCAAGGAGAACCAGCTGCTGCAGGAGTGGCCGTCGTTGAGAATCCTCTGGCAACTGGCCCAGGG
>DLVV01000112.1:3690-4390 GCA_003445035.1 Planctomycetaceae bacterium
TGCTGCACCTGGGCGTGCTGCTGATGATGTACAACGAGCTGTTGGTGGGTGTATCGGCCATCGAGGGCCAGATGAGCATCCGCGAGGGGGACACGGTCAATTACGAGCACGACATCCGCGCCATCGAACTGGCCGTCGTCGACACCTCGCCGAAGGATCACAACCGGGTCACCGTGGTGCCGTTGACCGAGGAAGGCGTTCCCACACAATTCCTCGACCCGGACGAAAACGCCAACGCGATCCAGCATCCCGACCTGCCGTTCTCCATCGAGATCGAAAAGTACTTCAAGAACTCGATGCCGCCTCGCAACCGCCGGAATCCCGCCACCCGATTCGACGGAGCCGGGCGATTCGTCGAAATCACCAGGGCCCGCGCCGGGACCGGGACCGACACCGGGGGAGAAGTCGATGTCTCCACCGTCGAGGCCGTGCTGCGAAACGACAAGAACAAGAAGATCGGCCGCTACGTCTTAAGCCAGCACCTCAAGCCCCAGTCAATCCAGATCGACGGCAAGACCTTTGAGGTGGCACTGAGATTCAAGCGGACCTACGTGCCGTATTCGCTGCACCTGACCGACGTCCGCTTCGACAAGTACATCGGCACACAGACGGCCAGCAACTACTCGTCGGATGTCCGCCTGGTCGCCTTTGACGGTTCGGTCGACCGCAAGGTGCACATCTGGATGAACAACCCGCTGCG
>DLVV01000112.1:4764-20200 GCA_003445035.1 Planctomycetaceae bacterium
TCGAGCAGACCGGCCTGCAGGTGGTGACCAACACCGGCTGGATGATCCCCTACGTCGCCTGCATGGTCGTCGGCATCGGGATGTTCTACCAGTTCACCCTGGCACTTCTGCGGTTCCAGGCCCGTCGTCACCGCCGGAAAGTCTCGCCCCCGGCCGTCGATCCACCGCCAAAGGCACCGACGGTGGCCGAGCTGGCTTCTGCCAAGAAGAGCACCAACGATCCACCCGCCGACCACGCCTCCGATGACACCGGTTCTCCCGACCCACTCCAACCGACGGATCTCGGGTCCCCCGGGAGGTTTCGGCAGCCGCGGTACCTGTTCCCACTCGTCCTGATCCTGGTCATGGCCGCCTGGATCGGCAGCCGCGCCCGTCCGGCGCGTTCGGTCGACAACCTGCCCGACATAAACGCCTTCGGACGTCTGCCGGTGGTCTTCGAGGGCCGCGTCAAGCCGTTCGACACGTTGGCCCGCAACAGCCTGCGAGTCATCTCGGGCCTCAACACCTACCGCGATGACAACAACACGCAACAGCCGGCCATCCGCTGGCTGCTCGACGAAGTCACCAACTCGGACCAGGCCGGCCAACACCGGGTGTTCCGCATCGAGAGCCTCGATGTGCTCGCCACGCTCGAACTCAAACGCCGCAAAGGATTTCGCTACGCCTTCCGGGAATTCGAAAAGCACGTGAACCCGGCACCGGGCGAACAGAGCGAGTACCGCAAGCAACTCGCCACGGCGATGGAGACCGCTCCCGAACAGATGACACAGTATCAGCGGAAGCTCCGCGAACTGCACAACAAGATCCAGCACTACTTTGCCCTGCGAGCCGCGCATACCCTGATCAAACCCGGCACAGACGTGTCCTTCGATCGGCTGATGTCGATCATGCGAATGCGTGAGTTGACCGACGAGCGGGCCAACCTGCCACTGGCGGTGCCGTCGGCGGAACTCGAGTGGCAGACACTGTCGCTGGAATCTCTGCGGGCGTGGGCCCGTGATGCCGCCGCCGAATGGAAGGTCGACTCGCCCGGAGCACTGGCCACCGAACTGGTCCGCCGTTTCGGCGAACTGCGGGACCCGGGTTTCGAGGCCAACGTCCGCAGCCGGGCGATCGACCAGGTCGTTGTCCGGGCCCGGCAGCAGGGGCTGCCGGGAACACCGTCCGAATTGCGGGCGACAATCCAACGCCAGATGGAACAGTTGAACGCCGAGGAACGGGAACGGCTGATCGGCCGGATCCGCCAGGAACTTCTCGACGGGATCGTCCAGCAGGTCTCCGGTGTGCTGGTTCCGATTGTCGGCCCACAGGGACTCGCGACGGAAACGCCGGTGGGATGCCGGAGACTGTCCGAGATCTTCGCCGCGTGGGAAGCCGACCAGGCCGAGACGTTCAACCTCGAGGTCAAGAAGCTCCGCGAGGACTACGAGACGGAATCTCCAAAAGACTACCGGGGTTGGAAGGCCGGATTCGAACACCACTTCAACAACTTCGAACCGTTCTACCTCGCGATAATCCTCTACGTCACCGTCTTTCTGCTGGTGGCGCTCAGCTGGTTGACGGCGCCCGAGATGTTCAACCGGGCGGCATTGTGGCTGGTCTACCTGACATTCGCCCTGCACACCTACGGGCTGGTCTCACGGATCATCATCTCCGGGCGACCTCCCGTCACCAATCTCTATTCGTCAGCCGTTTTCATCGGCTGGGCGGCGGTGGTGGCCGGGATCATCATCGAGCGGGTGTACCGGATGGGCATGGGCAACGTCATCTCCTCAGCCGCCGGCTTCGGCACGTTACTGATCGCCCAGAACCTGGCCGGCGACGGTGACACCTTTACCGTGCTGGTTGCCGTTCTCGATACCCAGTTCTGGCTGGCCACGCACGTGGTCTGCATCACCGAAGGCTACACCAGCACCTACGTGGCAGGATTGCTGGGCATCGTCTACATCCTCCGCGGCGTCTGCACTCCGTCACTGTCGGATTCGGTGGGCAAGAACCTCGCCCGGGCGATTTACGGCACCACCTGCACGGCGATGTTCTTCAGTTTCGTCGGCACGGTGCTGGGCGGATTGTGGGCCGACGACAGCTGGGGCCGATTCTGGGGCTGGGACCCCAAGGAGAACGGGGCCCTGATCATCGTGCTCTGGAACGCCCTGGTCCTGCACGCCCGCTGGGACGGCATGATCAAGGACCGCGGGCTGGCCGTGCTGGCCGTGCTCGGCAACATCACCGTCAGCTGGAGCTGGTTCGGAGTGAACGAACTCGGCGTCGGGCTGCACAGCTACGGATTCACCGAGGGGGTGATGATGTACCTGGGAATCTTCTGCGGCAGCCAGCTGCTGATCGCCGGAGCCGGTTGCCTGCCCCGAAGGCTGTGGTGGAGCCACAACGTCGCGACCGAATCCGACGAGTCGACGACAGCGGCCTGAGCTCGAGTCCCCGCGGGGACCGCAGCGGCTACGTCCGGTACTTCTTCCGCTTGGCCTTCCGCGCCTTGGCACTGGCAGGACGGCGACCGTGGTTGGCCTTCTTCAGCTTGCGAGTCGTCTTGGCCATGGGATCGAGGTTCCGTCTGGGAGCCGGGCAAACGGGATGACAACATCCCGGGGGGAGAGAACGATTGTAGGAAAGAACCTCGGGTTGAGGAAAGGCTGGCGACTACTTCACCCGCACCCGGCTCATGTACTTCACGAACACCCGGTCCAGCTCATCCCAGTCCTCACCAAAGGCCTTCTCGAAATCGGCCTGTCGCGTTTCCGGAGTGTCCCACCTCAGCACCGGCTTGGCCGAGACGGTCTTCAAATAGGCCGCGAACTGCTTGCGGCGGGTTCGCAACAGGAAGTAGTTCAACGCCCACGCCTCGGCGTACGCGTCCGCCTCCGATTCGCCTTCGCGGAAGCGACGGTCGCTGCGGACCAGGCTCCTGAGTGACCCCGGCCGGCGACGGCGGCGGACAAAGTCGGTGAACCTCGCCAGCCGCGGCCGGTTGACCTTGCCGACGGTCCGCCACCCCGAGCGGCTCCGCAGGTCCGGCGTCTCGAAGAACACCGCCATGCCCTCGACCAACCACAACGGGTTGTCGGCCAGCCGCTGATTCAGGCCGCAGTTGTAAGCGACCTGGTGAGCCGCCTCGTGGACCACCGTGGCGATGGCCTGGGGAGCCGTCGACAGACGCCGCTGGATTTCGACCGCGGTCGCCGCCGGCGGCTGGCCGGGAATCCGGGCGATGTCGTAGAGCACGATGCGGTTGGAGAGAATCGAGTAGTAGCCGGTCGCGGAGGCGGGATCGAGCTTCGTGTCGATGCGGACGAATTTCGAGAACTGCGCCCGGTCCTTGAGCACGATCGCCACCAGCGGAAACTCGGGTTCGGACAGCTTCACTCCCCGGCCTTTCCAGTACCCCACGAACGCCGTCCGCAGCCGCTCAAAGAGCCGTCCCGTCCAGCGGGCGAACCTCGGATCGGCCGAGGAGACGATCGTGTAGTGACGTGTGCGGGTCACGTGAAAACCCGGTGACACCGACTTGTCGAGTTCGGCCGCCAGCCGCCTGCCCAGCTCTTCGGACCCCTCGGGCCGGAATGGTGCCGTCGTCGTGACGCGTTTTCCCAGCACCTCGGATGTCACCGTCCACAGCCGCCCGTCCCGCTCCTGGACCAGCAGCCCGCCGTCCTGTGCCTTGACGACCACGCGACCCGAGATCGTCCGCGAGTTGCCGTCGTCATCGAAGGTGATCTTTTCGAGCACGTTTTCGGGAGGCGCCGCGCCGCACAGCAGCAGCGACAGACCGACCGCCAGCGCTGTTGGAAATACGGTGAGAACAACTCGCATCGACACGCCCCCCAACCGGATGCCAGAGTCTAGCACGAGTTCGATGGTCGAGATGCTCCACATTCGGTCGCGAAATCCTTACGATCCTCACCCATGACCTCTTCGCAAGACTCCCATGCCGATCGACCGGTCAACCGGCTCTCCGAAGAAACCAGCCCGTACCTGCTGCAACACGTACACAACCCGGTCGACTGGTTCCCGTGGGGTCCGAAGGCCCTCGAGCAGGCCCGCGAACTCGACCGGCCGATCTTTCTCTCGGTCGGCTACAGCGCCTGCCACTGGTGCCACGTGATGGAGCGGGAGAGTTTCGAGAATGAGAAAATCGCCGGGCTGCTCAACCAGTCGTTCCTCGCGATCAAGGTCGATCGCGAGGAACGTCCCGACATCGACCAGGTCTACATGAACGCCGTTCAACTGCTGACCCGACGGGGTGGCTGGCCGATGTCGGTCTTCATGACGCCCGACGGACGGCCGTTCTTCGGCGGCACATACTGGCCGCCGGCCGCGTCGATGGGCATGCCCGGGTTCTCCGACATTGTCACTCACGTGGCCGAGGCCTGGAACACCCGACGGGACGAACTGGAGCAGGCGGCCGACGAACTGGCCGCCGCAGTGAAACGGGTCGGCGAGGTGACCCGGGGGCCGGGGCCGGGCGAACCGCTGGATACCGGCCTGCTGGACCACGTCCGCAAACAACTGCTGGCGGCCGGCGACACCCGGCACGGCGGCTTCGGCAACGCCCCCAAGTTCCCTCACCCGATGGACGTTCGACTGTTGCTGCGGTGCCACCGGAGATTCGGCGACGACGCCTGCCTGGACCAGGCCAGGCTGACACTCGATCGGATGGCCGGCGGCGGAATCTACGATCAACTCGGCGGGGGCTTCCATCGCTACTCGACCGACGCCGTCTGGCTGGCGCCTCACTTCGAAAAAATGCTCTACGACAACGCCCTGCTGGTGCCGGCCTATCTCGAGGGGTTCGCAGCCACGGGTTGCCGGCGGTACCCCGAGATCGTCCGCGAGACACTCGACTGGGTGCTCCGGGAAATGACCTCGCCGGGGGGCAGCTTCTACGCCACCCAGGACGCCGACAGCGAAGGCGAGGAGGGGAAGTTCTTCGTCTGGAGCGAACAGGAGGTGAAGGCGATACTGGTGGAGAGCCTGGGAGAATCCGAGGCCGAGTCGTTCTGCTACTGTTACGACGTGACGGCTGATGGCAACTGGGAAAACACCAATATCCTCAACAGGCCCAAGCCCCACGACCAGGCCGCCGCGGTGCTGGAAATCGACGACGGCGAACTGGCCACCACCCTCGCGGCGTGCAGGGAGAGGTTGCTGGAGGTGCGTTCGGGGCGAGTCGCACCCGACCGCGACGACAAGGTGCTGGTCGCCTGGAACGGGATGATGATCACCGCGATGGCCTCCGCCGCACGGGCACTGGAAGAACCCCGCTACCGCCAGGCGGCCGAGGCGGCCGCGCGGGACATCTGGCAGAACATCCGTGACGACGACGGCCGACTGGGACACTCGACCAAGGACGACCAGCCCCGCTTCCCCGCCTTCCTCGACGATGTCACCTGCCTGCTTGATGGACTCTGCGAACTGGCTCGAGACGAACAGGGAGATGAGTTCCGGACGTCAGCCGTCGCGCTGGCCGAGCAGTTGCTGGCGAGATTCAGCGACCCCGGGGCGGAACCGCCGGATCTCCCGGGAGGATTCTTCTTCACCGCCGACGACTCCGAAGCACTGATCGCCCGCTACAAGCACACCAGCGACAACGCCACCCCGTCGGGAAACGGGATGGCGGCGACGGCACTTTTGAAGCTATTCGAGTTGACCGCAGAGGACCGTTGGCGAGATGCTGCAGTGGATTGCCTGGTATTGATGTCCAGCCAAATGGCCCAACAACCCCTTGCCAGCGGCCAGGCCCTGCTGGCCCTCGACGACTGGCTCGACTCCTCGACCGGTTCTTCCTCGAACTGACCCCCGACACCCCTGGTATCCTCCGACTCCCATGCCCCAGACGCTGACGGAATTCGCCAAGTGGCTCGACGGCCAGGACCACACCTGGCCAGTGCCACCACCGGTCGAACCGGTCAAGGCCACCGCGTTCGCCAAGCCGCTGGAGGGGATTGCGGCGGTCACCTGGAGCGTCTACGGCACTGTGCTGAGGATCAGTGACGGGTGCCTGCACCTGGACCATCCGCAGCAGGTGAGGATGCAGGTCGCGATGGAAAAGACGATCAAGGCTTTCAACATGTGGCACAGCATGAGCCGAAAGCCCGGGGCGGCCTGGCAGTACCTCTACGACCAGTACCGCGAGTGCCTGGAGTTGAAACAGATGGCCGGGACCGGTCGCACCGGCCACTTTCCCCAGATCAACGCCGCCGACCTCTGGCAGACGCTTGTCGGACGGCTGGTGCAGAACGAATACGAGATCGACGAGGAATTCTACGGGGACGAGAACCAGTTCGCCGAGAAGGTGGCGTTTTTCTTCCACCAGTCTCTGCAGGGAGTCGCGGCGGCCGAAGGGGCCGCGGATGTGCTGACAACGATCGCCGGTTCCGGATGCCGGCAGACCCTGCTGGCCGACGCCCAGCCCTTCACGCTCGTCCAGTTGTTGCGGGGTCTCGGACGCGACGCTACACTACCGCCCCTCGGCGAGTTGCTCGACGCCGACGCCATGACACTCTCGTGCCAGCTCGGTCTCCGAAAACCCTCGCCCCCCCTCTATCAAGCCTGTCTCGATCGGCTGGCCGAGGACGGGATCGAACCCAGCGAGGTGCTCCATATCGGAAGTCGGCTGCGAAACGACCTCGCCGTTGCCAAGAAACTGGGAATGAAGATCGCGTTGTATGCCGGAGACAGCGCCAGCTTTGAAGCCAGCAAGGAGGAGGTCCGGGATCCGGACATGCGGCCTGATCGCCTGCTCACAGAACTCACACAGGTCCTGACGGTTCTCGGACTCGACTAACCCGCTCAACACCCAACGTCCACCACCACCATGCCTCCTCCATCACTCTTCCCTCTCGATCCGCTCGACTTCGACAACCCCGAGTTCGATCTCGAGGAAATCCGCAAGGTGAATCCTCAGCGGCACCAGATGGAACAGCTGACCGCCGTGTTGATGGTCGACGAGGACGCCCGGGGGCTCGTCGGCTACAAGGACATCAGCAACGACGAATTCTGGATCACCGGGCACATGCCCGGTTTCCCGCTGATGCCCGGCGTGGTGATGTGCGAGTGTGCGGCTCAACTGGCCGGATTCTTCGCGCGGAAATACAACGTCCTCGGAGGCGATTACCTGGGATTCGGCGGGATGAACGACGTGAAATTCCGTTACCCCGTCTTCCCGGGCGAGCGACTGGTGTTGATGGCCCAGGTGACCAAGGTCCGACCGCAACGCAGGGCCGAGTTCGATTTCCAGGGGTTCGTCGGAGACCGGATGGTCTTCTGTGGCACGATGGTCGGCGTACCGATCAACCGTGACCAGCAGATCGACTGAAGCACGCCGCCCAAATCGTGTGACCTGCGACGGGTGTCCCAATGAGACCGCCACCGACAGAGGACCTTGCGCCCTGGTTCCTCACGCTCGACGACCTCGACGGTGCACTCGACTGGTCCGAGTTCTACGAGAACGATCATCCTGTCGAACTCGATGTCGGCTGCGGTCGCGGGCTGTTCCTGGTCAACTCGGCGACGGCTCATCCCGAGACGAACTACTGCGGGATCGAGATCGATTACCGGGAGGGACGGCGGACGGCACGACGGCTCAAGAAGCGGACGATGGCCAATGCCCGGGTGCTCGGTGGCGACGCACGGGTGACACTCGAAAAACTCGTCAAACCGCGATCGGTCGCCGCCGTCCACGTCTACTTCCCCGACCCCTGGTGGAAACGCAAGCACCGGCGACGCCGCATCTTCACCGATGAGTTCCTGGAACTCGTCGCCCGGGTACTCGTACCCGAAGGGGAACTGCATTCCTGGAGCGATGTCGGCGAGTATTTTCAGACCATCCGGGACCTGGTCGATCACCACGCCGATTTCCACGAAGAACCGCTTCCGGACCTGAAGGATCCCGAACACGACATGGACTACCTGACCAGCTACGACCGCAAGGGACGACGAGCCGGCTCGGAAATCCACCGCGGCCGCTGGAGATGCACCGCCGAGTGATTCAACGGCTCGACTGCGACTTGCCATCGCCTGACCATGAGTGTCACACTGGAGACTTCTGGCAACTTGCACCGATTGACACCAGCGACGGGAATCGAAGCCGATGAAGTCCAAGACCAACCTGAAGTCGTGCTGTCACCGCGTGGTGTGCGGTTTGGCCGCGGCAGCTGTCGTGGGACTCGTGACGACCCACTCGCGGGCATTCGCCCAGGACACAAAACAGGCTTTTGTCGACGCAAAATCTGCAGGGGTCGACTTCACGTTACAGGGCGAATACGCCGGCTGGGTATTGACCGGATCCCAGGAATTCCGTCCGATCGGCTTGCAGGTGATCTCGCTGGGCGGAGGCAAGTTCGAGGCGGTCGAGTACGCCGGAGGTCTCCCGGGAGCCGGAGCGACCGGGAAGGCCCGCGTGCGGATCCCCGGCCAGCGTCGAGGAAACTCGGCCCGGTTCATCCATGGCCCGTTGCAGATCGACGTGGGCAATGACCACGCGATCTTCTTCCAGAAGTCCTTTGACGGGGTGATCGCCAAGCTGAATCGCGTGCACCGGGTCAGCCCGACAATGGGAGCCAAGCCGCCGGAAGGTGCCGTGGCACTTTTCGACGGCCGCTCGACCGACTTCTTCAAGTCCGCCAAGGTCACCGAGTCGGGATTGTTGATGGAGGGCACCGAAACGCGGTACGCCTACGGCAGTTTTCGCCTGCACCTGGAATTCCGCCTTCCGTTCATGCCGTTCGCCCGGGGCCAGGGCCGAGCCAACAGCGGCGTGTATCTGCAGAGTCGTTACGAGGTGCAGATCCTGGATTCGTTTGGCCTGGCCGGCAAAAACAACGAGTGTGGTGGTCTCTACCGTTACATCGAGCCGGCGACCAACATGTGTTTGCCCCCGTTGAGCTGGCAGACCTACGACATCGACCTGGACGCCCCGGCCTTCGACGCCGCGGGCACCAAGACCCGCAACGCCCGCCTGACGGTGCTGCACAACGGCGTGCTGGTTCACGACAATCTCGAGGTCAAGCGTAAGACCGGCGCGGGCAAGCCCGAGGGATCGTTGGCGTTACCGACCAAGTTGCAGAACCATGGCAACCCGGTCCGCTTCCGCAATATCTGGCTGCTGGACCGCACGCCCAAGCCGTCGGCCGAATAATCCGGCGGCTCCCCCCTCGCCAAACCCGTGTTGACCTTGGTCGGGACCGCGCCTAGATTACGCGCGCGACGAGCATTCGCTCGATCCGGATTCCCGGAAACCCCATTTTGCCGCGGCACCTCTCGCAGTTCCCGGCCACATGTTCCGGAACGGCCAACGTGACATCCACTTCTCCGCTGTCCAAAGCGGCAGTCCGTGAGCTGCTACTTGGTTACGGCCTGGTCCCCGGCGATCACGTCCTTGATGCCACCTCCGGTGACGAGTTCACCGAGCTCCTGGAGTTTCTCGGCCTGGTCGTCGAGGATTCCGACGAGCGATCCGATCCCGGTCGCTGTCGACTGGTGCTGGCCCACTCCGAGGACCGTTCACCGATCGAATTGTCCCGCATGGCCGCCGAGTGGCTGGGCCGGCTGGGTCCGGGCGGCACCCTGTTACTGGTGAACGCCGAACGTCCCGACGTTCTCTCGGCCTTCCCCGGCACCTGCCGCCACTGGTCCTCGGGAGGAACGACGCTCTCGTCGCTGACCATCTCGTCGCTGGCAAGACAACCATCGGAATGGCGATCGTTCGTCTCAGCCGAGACACCGGCCGCGGATCTGTCAGCGGCCTAGCCGGGCGAGATGGCAATTGAGCCACCCGCCTCCCGCTCGATACAATTTCCGGCAGCGGGTCTTACCCAGTCATCGCTCCCGGATCCTCTCGGCGGTCACGTCGCATGAATTGGTTGCTGCTGTGCCGGATGCTCGGCCTGCTGGCCACGCTGGTCGGCGGTTCGATGATCTTCAGCCTGCCGTGGGCCTTTCCGGCCTGTGGGCAAACAGGCACTTTCGAGAGCGACGGCTTCTACGGACTGTTGTCATCGATCGTCTGCAGCCTGGCGGTCGGTGGATCCCTGGCGTGGATCGGGCGCAAAGCCCGTGATGCCCCGATGCTCCGCAAGGAAGCCCTGGCGATTGTCGGACTGGGATGGGTGCTGGCCGGAAGCCTGGGGGCTCTCCCCTTTCTCCTCTCCGGCACCGAGACCACCACCGCGGGACCCGGCGGAACGCCGATCGTGATCCGTGTCGGAGTGGCCGACGCGGTGTTCGAATCGATCTCGGGATTCACCACCACCGGCGCCAGCGTGCTGACTCACGTCGAGGCCGACAGCGACCCGACAACTCCGAACGTTCCCCGCTGCATCCTGTTCTGGCGAAGTTTCACCCACTGGCTCGGTGGCATGGGGATCGTCGTGCTGTTCGTGGCGATCCTCCGTCGGCTGGGAGCCGGCGGCAAGGCACTGCTCAGGAGCGAAGTGCCCGGGCCGATGTCCGAGACAGTCCGGCCGCGGGTCCAGCAGGCGGCGATGGTGATGTGGGCGATCTACGTCACGATCAGCCTGCTCTTGGCGGTGGTGCTGATCATCGAGGGCATGAGCCTCTTCGATTCGCTGTGCCACACCTTCGGCACCATGGCCACCGGCGGCTTCAGCACCCGCAACGACAGCGTGGGCGGCTTCGGCAGCTGGTGGATCGATGGGACAATCGTGATTTTCATGATCGCGGCCGGAACCAACTTCTCGCTGTACCACCTCGCCCTGTCGCAACGAAAACTCTGGCGGACATTTTTCCGCGACACCGAGTTCCGTGTCTACCTGGCGGTGCTGGCCGCTTCGACACTCGGCCTCGCGGCGGTGGTTCATTTCAGCAACGGCGACACCTCGCCGCTGACCTCGCTTCGCGAAGCCGCCTTCCAGGCCACGGCGATCATGACCACCACCGGGTTCGCCACCGCCGACTTCGACACCTGGAACGATTTCTCACGGGGCCTGCTGCTGTTGCTGATGTTCGTCGGCGGCTGTGCCGGCTCGACCGGAGGCGGACTGAAGGTCGTCCGCTTCATCCTGTTCGCCAAGATCGTACGCCTGGAGATCGAACAGGCTTTCCGGCCCAACGTGGTGCGTCCGTTGAGACTTTCCGGAACGACGATCGACAAGGCCCAGCGACACCAGGTGGTCGTCTACTTCTGCCTGGTGCTGTTGATCTTCATCGTCAGCTGGATGCTGCTGCTGGTGATCCAGCCCGGCGGCCCGTGGCAGGGACAAGAATCGGATCGGCTGATGGACACCGCCAGTGCCGTGGCCGCGACACTCAACAACATCGGTCCCGGCTTGGGCGTTTTCGGTCCGACCCAGAACTACGCCTTCCTCGCCCCCCAGTCAAAAATCCTGCTCTCGGTCCTGATGCTGCTCGGCCGACTCGAACTGTTCGCCATCCTCGTGCTGTTCATTCCCTCATTCTGGCGGTCTCGGTGACCGCCCACCCCCCCCGAACCCGGTCCGTCTTGACGCTCGCCGCCCGGCCCGCCTAAGGTGCCCGCCGCCCGGGCAACACCGCCGGGCGACAACTCAATCCAGCCGGCAGGGACGCTGCGGATGCGGATCTTCTTTTCAGTTGGTGAACCCAGCGGTGACGAACACGCCGCGGGACTGATCCGGGAAATGCGGGCGCGGCGGCCGGACATCGTCGCCACCGGATTTGGCGGGCCAACGATGCAGCCGCTGATCGAGGAATCCGGCGGCGAACTGGTCTATCCACTGACCGAGTTGGCGGTGATGGGTTTCACACGGGTCCTTCCGATGCTCGGTCGCTTCTATCGCCTGGTGAAGCGGGCCGAGGCAATCTTCCGCAGCAACCCGCCCGATGCGGTGGTGCTGGTCGATTTCCCCGGCTTCAACTGGTGGATCGCCCGCAAGGCCCGTGCCGCGGGGATCCCCGTCTTCTATTACCTCCCACCCCAACTGTGGGCCTGGGCGCCGTGGCGGATCAAGAAAGTCCGGCGATTCGTCGACCACGTCCTGTGCGGACTGCCATTCGAACACGACTGGTACGCCCGCCGCGGCGTTTCGGCCGACTATGTCGGTCACCCGTTCTTCGACGAGGTGGCCAAGCAACCCCTGGACGACCAGTTCCTCGCAACGTGCCGGAACGGAACCGGTCCGACGGTGGCGGTGCTGCCCGGATCACGGACCCACGAAGTCACCCTCAACTGGCCCCTGTTGCAGGCGGTGACCCGGCAACTGGCCCGAACACACCCCTCGGCACGGTTCCTGGTCGCCAACTACAAGTCCACCCACCGACGACATTGCGAGGCGCGGTTCCTGGAAGATCAACAGGCGGCCGGTGGAGCCGGGCGGCTCGAGTTCCATGTGGGACGGACATCGGAGATCATCGAGGCCGCCGATTGCTGCCTGATGGTCTCCGGCTCGGTCAGCCTCGAACTGCTGGCCCGCCAGACCCCCGCCGTGGTCGTCTACCGGGGAACGCGATTGACCGAGTTCCTGGCCAGGCGACTGGTTTCCTGCCGCTACATGTCCCTGCCCAACCTGCTGATCGACGACGAGTTGATGCCCGAGTTTCCCTTTTCGGGGGCCGTCGATCCCTGGATCGAACCGGTCACCGGGATCCTCGACAACTGGATCACCCATCCGGCCACCCGCGAGGCGGTGATCGACCGCATGGTCGCATTGAACGCGTCGATCGGTGCCAGCGGTGCCAGCGGACGCGCCGCCGAGGTAATCCTGGAGCGAATGTCGGCCCCCCGATTGGCCCGCGCGGCCTGAGGGCACGCCCGGCAATCATCGCGACCGGGCCAGCCGATGGTTGGTTTCGCACCAACCACCCCGCCGTTAGAATCGCGGCCCACGGCGTCAACCGCTCACCAGGAGTCCCCAGCATGTCCACCGACACCATTCGCATCGGCATGGTCGGTGCCGGAGCCAACACGCGACTGAGACATGTTCCGGGATTCCGCGCCAACGACGGCGTCGAACTGGTCGGAGTGGTCAACCGGTCGCGAGAATCCTCCGAGCGGGCCGCGGCCGAGTTCGGCATCCCGCGGGCCTACGACAGCTGGCAGGATTTGGTCGCCGATGACCAGATCGACGCGGTGATGATCGGCACCTGGCCGAACATGCACTGCGAGGTGACCTGTGCGGCACTCGAAGCCGGCAAGCACGTGATGACCGAGGCCCGGATGGCCCGCACGGCATCCGAGGCGAGACAGATGCTGGCCGCCTCACAGGCCCGCCCCGAACTGATCACCCAGATCGTGCCCAGCCCGTTCGCCTTCTTCTGTACCGATTACGTCCGCGAGCTGATCGACGACGGGTTCCTGGGCAACTTGCGCGAGCTGGTGGTGATCGGGGCCAATGATCAGTTTCAGGACGTCCAGGCACCGCTGCACTGGCGGCAGGACCGCGAGATCAGCGGCTTCAACGTGCTGGCGATGGGCATCCTTCACGAGGCGACACTGAGATGGACGCCGGATCCGACCCGGGTCTTCGCCCAGGTCGAGACCTTCGGACCCGAACGACCCGACGGCCCGGCGACGATCCCCGACAGCGTGCAGGCGGTGACCGAGATCGAGGGAGGAGCCCGCGGGCTGTATCATCTCAGCGGCATCGCCCTGTTCGGCCCCGGGTTTCACCTGCACCTCTACGGCAGCGAGGGCACCATCAAGGTCGACCTCGGCAACGACACCCTGGAAATCGGACGTGCCGGAGACGAATCGTTGCACGAACCCGAGATCCCCGCAGACCAGCAGGGTGACTGGAGAGTCGAGGACGAGTTCATCGGAGCGATCCGTGGCACCGAGTCGATCCGCCTGACTGACTTCGCCACCGGTGTGAAGTACATGGAATTCACCGAGGCGGTCGCCCGCAGTGCCGAATCCGGTCAAGCCGTCGATCTGCCCCTGGCCGACTAGTCGGTGAACAGGCCGGTCCGCAGCGCTTCGGCCGCCAGGGCGTGGGCCCGCTCGTTGGGATGGGCGTCATAGCGGTTGACCGTCAGGCCCGCGGCCGCGTGCGGCTCGAGTGTCTCGAGCAGATCCAGGACCCGAACGTCGCTTCCGGTGCCCCATTCGGCCCACTGGCCGTGCACGTCGCGGAACGGGTAGTCCGGGCCCAGGTTGTGCAGGAAAGGAAATACCACCACCTCGAGCTTCGCTCCGTGGGACCGGCACAACCGGTTGACCTGGTCCAGCTTCCGCTGCATGGACCGCCACGGCTCGCCGTCGTAGTACTCGCGGACGAACTGGTAGTAGTCCCGGAAGTCCGACACGGTGAACTGCCTCAGCCGGAAGTACATCAGGTTGAAGAAGTACGTGTGCTTCCAGAGAACAAACCCCGGGGCGTGCTGTTGCAGGTCGACGTAGTACGTCTTGTGCCGGGGATGGAACGTCTCGATGTCATTCAGGCAGACCACATACACCACCCGGTCAACCGGCAACTTTCCGGCGAACAACTCCTCCAGCAATCGCTCGACCCAGTGCAGGTCGACACCGGCATTGGAGAGGTTGGTGATGCTGTAGCGACCGGGATGATCGATCTCGAGCGAACCAGCCAGCCGGTTGCTGAACCGGTCACTGGTCCGTTTCACACCGTGACCGAACGTGAAACTGTCTCCGACGAACACCACGTGCTCACAATCCTCGTCCGACCGGTCGACCGGCAGGTCGTGATCTTCGCGGTACAGGATGCCCCGCTGCGGTCCCAGCTTCAAACCACGCTGATACGGTTCGACATGCATCGCGAACCACTTCTTCGACACGTTGGTCATGCTGAAGCTGTCGGTCGTGTCGTGGACCACCGCGAAGTACAGCTCGACACCGGTCAGGGCGACCAGCACGATCCACAGCGACAGTCCCGCGTGGATCCACTTCCTGCGGCGCGCCGTCCCGCCACGACGCAGCTTCACCAGCAGCACCACCGCCACCACCCCCACGGCCAGCCAGGCCAGCATGCCGTAGAAGTAACCGTCGGGCAGAAACAGGATCGATTTCAACAACCGCTCGTACCTCTCTCGCGGAGACTCAGGCCTCGCCCCAACCTAGCTCGAATCGTCGCCGACCGACAAGACACGCCACGACGAGCAACAACAACGACACGAAGCTGACAACCGCCCCGATCGTCACCGACGCCGGTCGGTAGACCCAGGTGATCTCGTGTGACCCTGCCGGCACCTCGACACCGCGATACATCTTCTCGATCCGTATCGGCTCGACAGCCCGGCCGTCCACGTGGACCTCCCAGCCCGGGTAGTCCAGGTCGGTCAGCACCAGCCGCCCCCCCGAGGACGATTCGACCCGTGCGGTCACCCGGTTGGCGGTGTAGTCGGTGATTCGAGCCGAACGACCGGCCTCGTCGCCACCGTCCAGCCAGGCCAACCGGCCACGCGAATCCCGCAATTCATAGAGAAAGAAATCCAGTGGTTCTCGCCCGCCCTCGTAGGCCATCTGCAG
>DLVV01000063.1 GCA_003445035.1 Planctomycetaceae bacterium
GAGTTCTGGGTGCCCAACCCGTGGGATTTCGCCACCCGGCGAGAAAACCTCTCGGCCTACGAACGCAACGGCGTCTTCCTGAATCTCGGGGACAACCGGTTCGCCAACATCGGACACGCTTCGGCGGCCGACAGCGACGGCGACGGCCGTAGCGCAGTCGGGTGCGATGTCACCGGCGACGGGCGGCCCGAGTTGTTCGTCCGGCAGGCCGGCGGTGGACCGCTGAGGATCTACCGGAACCACTTCCCCGACGCCGGTTGGCTGACCGTGTCGCTGGTGGGCACGACAAGCAACCGACAGGGAATCGGAGCACGCGTGATCGCTCACCTCGGCGACCGAGTCGTCCGCCGGGAACTCTACCCGGTCATCAACTTCCTCTCGCAGGCTCCTGCACGAGTGACGCTGGGGCTGGGCCAGGCCAAGACGATCGACCGGCTGACAATTCGCTGGCCGTCGGGGAAGGTGACCGAGATGACCGATGTCGAGATCAACCGTCACCTGTTGGTGCGGGAGCCTTAGGCTTGCCACGCTCGATGTGCTTGTTGAAGAATTCGAAGATCGCCGGCAAGCCGTCGTAGGCCGGAGACATGTGACCCCCGTTTTTGTACTCGACGTACTTGTGCGTCATCTTCAGGTCCTTCATCTTCCTGACCCATCGGCGGGTCCTCGAGGCGCGGACGAGCGTGTCCCGGGCTCCCTGAACGACGATCACCGGCATGTCACGGATTTTCTCCAGCCCACGGGTCGAACTGAAGATAGCCGGAGCGATCGGGGCCAGCCCGGCCCATTGTTTCGGATACTTCATTCCCAGGTGCAACGTTCCGCCACCGCCCATCGAATGGCCCATCAGGTAGATCCGTTTCGGATTCACCCGGTAAGCCTTTTCGGTCAGCTTCAGGACGTTCATCACGTCCTTCTCGCTCAACTCGCCCAGGTTCGACGGTCGCGAGAACCGCGACCGTTGACCAAAAACGCCATACCAGCCCTTGGAGTTGTATCCCATCGGGGCAACGACGATGTAACCGTACTTCTCGGCCAGCTGCACCAGGCCACGGTAACGGAGAATCTGCTGCGGGTTGCTGCCCAGCCCGTGCAACGCGACGACCAGGGGAAATTTCTTCTCCTTGTTCGCCTCGTCCTCGTACGTCGACGGGACAAACAGGCCGTATTCCATCTTCTTGCCAGCCGCCTTGAAGTCGTAGCTCAACTTCTGGATTCGGCGGGTGGGTGAAACCCGCCTGGAGGCGGGTTTCTTCGCGGGTGCCTTTTCGGGCTCACCAGCAAACAGTACGGCCGGGAACGCCGCTGCAAGGACCATCAGCCTCAGCAACAGCCGCGGTGGTGGACAGCACATCGCATACAACTCCTGTGTGACCTGTCGGGATCCTAACAGCCGCATCACTCCGCGGGAGGTCACTCCAGTCCCAGTTCACCGCGAATTGCCCGCCACGGCACCAGGTAATCGTCGATCGACAGGCCATCGACGCCGACAACCGCACGCCCCGAAGGACCGTCGACACCGGGACCGTCGGCCACCATCCGGGAGACCAGTTCGTGTTGCCACTCGACGGTCATCGGCTCGATCAATTCGATCCTTCCGGCCGCCAGGGCCACCGCGGCCGCCAACGCCCACCCGCCCCAGTTGCTGATCCCCGCCAGCAGGTTCCAGTCGGTGGCGATCCGGCAGGGGATCAGCGCCGAGTGCTCACCCGGCAATCGCGCGACCAGTTCCTCCCACGGCACCGCCCCCATTCCGATCTCGTTCCCCCCGTCACCGATCCCCACCGTCACGGCCTCGCCACAGAACTCGTGCAACCGGTCAAACAGCGACGACACATCGGCGGTCCATTCGTCGATCACCCGGGCCCGCATGTTGTGGCAACATCCCCACGATGGCTCGGGCACGAGTCGGCCAAAGTCCGTTGCCGGCGGTTCGCCCTCGCGGGACTGGGCCACCATCGAATCGAGACCGTGGCTGGGACCGACCCGCTCGATGGCGACCAGGTGATCCAGCCCACCCGCATCGCGTCGGCGGGACAGGAAATCCAGGCACCAGGATTGGGCATCGGCCAGGGGAGCGACCGCCAGTTCCAGGTCTCCCAGTCCGCCCGCGTCGGCAGTGGCCCGCAACCCCCCCGCGCACGGTTCGTCGGTCACCAGCACCACCTCGCGGCCCAGTCCCTGCAGGACCCGGGCCAGGGTGACGGCCCCGGGAGGGCCATCCGTCTCGGCCGCCGGAGGCTCCCCATGGGGAATAAAAAACCCGGTCAGGATCGCCGCCGGGCCGCGACTGGCCGACAGGCTCAATGCCGCACCCGACAGATGACCCTCGCACAACACGCCACGTTCGGCTTCCGAGGAGATCAAACCACGTGCGGCCGGATCGCGGCGCACCAGTGACTCGAGCCTCACGACCCGTTCCTCCCACTCACCTGACCCGATCGACTCATTCGCCATCAACCCAATCGCCCCTGTTTCCCGGTCTTGCTTGGTTGCGATTCGAACGCCATAACTCAAGAATACTCACTCGTCGCGGAATTCCCTATTGGCCTCTCCTCTCGAACGACCTCCAATCGAAATCCCCAACTTCGGGAATCGTGAGACAGGTTGGACAGGCGAGGTTGTCGGGATCTGGTCGACGTGACAGAATTGCTTCGGAACGTTGGGGAATCGCCACTTGGCGCGGTCGATTGCCGGGCGTTGCGCAGCGGGTGGTCCGCCCCACGGACCACTGCTACTGGAAGCTGAAGATGGCGGACGACAGACCTTCGATCGAAGAAATCCTGGCGATGGCCCGGTCACAGGACGGTGACTCGGGTGGACCGGCGGACACATCCGAGCCGGCCGACGCTGAGGCTGCGCCCGCTGCTGAAGAGGCCGAGGCTGCGGCCGAAACTCCAGAGGAGACTCCGGAGGCCAAGCCCTCCAAGCCGGCGGCTCCCGCTGCCAAGCCCTCGGGAGTTTCCGACATCCTGGCGATGGCCCGGTCACAGGACAGCGGCGGGGCATCAGAAACTCCGGCGGCCGAAGAGGCCGAAACTCCAGAGGAGACGCCAGAGGCCAAGCCTGCCAAGCCGGCGGCTCCCGCTGCCAAGCCCTCGGGAGCCTCCGACATCCTGGCAATGGCCCGGGCCCAGGACAGTAGTGGAACGGCAGAAACTCCGGTGGCCGACGCTCCTCCGGCCAAAGAGGCGGCTGCCGAGGACGACGAGCCGTCCAGCGAGAGTCCAGCGAGTGCGGGCGACGGATCCCGGCCGAGCGTCCAGGAGATGCTCCAGCAACTGAGACAAACCGATGGGGCCGGACAGGCGGCGGGACCGGTCTCCGAGACCACCTCGGAGAAACCGATGCCGGTCCGGCCGGCGGCTCCCGAGGCGCCGGTGGCCCCGCCGACACCCGGACGACGAAGCGTGCTGGTCGCCCTGATGCTGGCTCCGACACAACTGATCGCCACGCCGTTCGCCATGGCCTGGACCGCGTTGACGGCCGCCTGCGGTGCCATGGTCCTGGGACTGGCCCGGTTCATGTTCCCCAACACGCTGGTCGAACCGCCGATGACCTTCAAGATCGGGCCGCCCAGCGATTATCCCCCCGAGTCGGTCTCGACCAAGTTCAAGGCCGAGCGGAGTATCTGGATCGTCCGATCGACCATGTACAACGGCCAGGATCAGATCGTCGCCATCTCGACGGTCTGCACGCACCTCGGCTGCACCCCCAACTGGCTCGAAGGCGAACAGAAATTCAAGTGCCCCTGCCACGGCTCGGGATTCTACAAGTCGGGAGTCAATTTCGAGGGACCGGCCCCGAGACCGCTGGAACGGCACGGGCTGCAACTCGCACCTGACGGGATGCTTGAGGTCGACAAGAGCAAGAAGTTTCAGGAAGAACTCGGTCAGTGGGAAGATGGTACCTCCTTCGTCAGTTCCTGACCCACACATCAACAGACAGAACACAGCAACCTGAACCGGTCGATGGACCGGACACCCGGAGCCCACCAACTCGATGTCTGTCGGCGACTACATTCGCGGATCGCAGATCTGGAAGAGCATCTTCCGTCACCCGGCGCCCTACGATCGCCGCAACCGGGTGGTGGTGATGCTGACCAACTTCTTCCTGCACCTGCACCCGGTCTCGGTCAAACAGCAGGGCATTGCGCTCTCCTACACCTGGTGCATGGGCGGCATCACGTTCTTCCTGTTCCTGGTCGAAACGATCACCGGCGTGCTGCTGATGTTCTATTACCGGCCCACGCTCGAATGGGCCTACCAGGACATCCTCGCTCTCCGCGACGTGACGACGCTGGGTATCATGCGCGAGATCCATCGCTGGGGGGCCCACGCGATGGTCATCACCGTCTGGCTACACATGTACCGGGTCTTTTTAACCGGCAGCTACAAGCCCCCCCGCGAGTTCAACTGGGTGGTCGGGGTGTTGTTACTGGTGTTGACGTTGCTGCTGAGTTTCACGGGGTACCTGTTGCCCTGGGACCAGTTGGCCATCTGGGCAATCACCGTGGGTTCCAACATGGCCCGGGCCACACCGGTGCTCGGTCACGAGGGTCCCGGGTTCCAGTTGTTGAACCTTGGCGGCTACGACCTGATCACCAGTGGGAGCGATGCGCGCTTCCTGCTTCTGGGCAGCCGCTTCGTCGGCGAAGAAACACTCAACCGCTTCTACATATTGCACTGTGTGGCGATCCCGCTGGCCGCGGCCGGCTTGATCGCCATCCACTTCTGGCGAATCCGTAAGGACGGCGGCATCAGCCAGCCGTTGTGATGCCCCAACACCCGTAACCGAATTCATGCAAGTCGATCCGTTTATCGATCCGCACCCCAACCTGACCCCTGCAGTCCTGCAGGGACTGGGCTGGCTGTACCTGGTGCTGTGCGCGATGAACCTCTGGTGGACGATCCGCGTCTACAGAGAAGACAAGCACGTGATGGTGCCGGTGCTGAACATCGAACTGCCCCGGGCCACCTTCTGGGCACTCTACACCTCGGCGCTGATGATCGTGGGCTTCATGCACGTCAGCTGGACCAACGAGGACTACATCGACAGGTTCCCGCTGGTGCTGGAGCCAGGCGGTCCGTTCCAGACGGCCATCGACTTCGTGGTGGCCAACCCGGTCACCTACTTCATGATCTCGATCAGTGGCACCATCGCGGTGCTGTGGTTCCGCAAGTTCCTGGTCCAACCGACCGTCGGCTGGATACTGCTCAACGCCGCCGTGCTGTTCCAGGCCCTGTCGATGACCGACTACGACTTCCGGCAGATCGTCGGCAAGCCCGACAACGTGCCGATCGTGGCCCTGCTGTACCTGGTCGGAGGCTTCACCTGGCTCTACTTCTACAAGGCCGTCGAGAACGACCGGCGGCTGGCCGAATGGGACGGTGAGGGCCCGATACCGGTGCTCGAGAACGACGAGAACGAGAAGGTGCTCGTCTGGCCCGACCTGGTCTACAGCGAACTGATCTGCATGATCGCGATCACCACGCTGCTGATCGTCTGGGGCATCGTGCTCGAAGCGCCGCTGGAAGAACCCGCCTCCAGTGCCAAGACCCCCAACCCGTCCAAGGCTCCCTGGTACTTCCTGGGCCTGCAGGAAATGCTGGTCTATTACGACCCGTGGCTGGCCGGGGTCGTCTTCCCCACCATGATTCTCGGTGGGCTGATGGCCATCCCCTACATCGACTTCAACCGCATCGGCAACGGCTACTACGTTTTCCGCCAGCGGGCCTTTTCGATCATCACCTTCCTGGTCGGGTTCATCACGTTGTGGGTGGCCATGATCGTCCTGGGGACATTCCTGCGTGGTCCCAACTGGAACATCTTCGGGATCTACGAGTACTGGGATGTCCACAAGCTCGAAGCTCTCAACAACGTCATGCTCTCCGAACTGTTCTACCTCGACTGGTTCGGACAGTTCTTTGACATGCCCTCCTACGGGAACGACGACCCGATGGGCAAGAAGGTTTCGATGATCCTGCTCCGCGAACTGCCGGGGTTCGCCGTGATCGGGATCTACTTCGTCGCGCTGCCACCGTTGCTCGCAATCACCTGCCTGCGGACCTTCTACCAGCGAATGGGTTACCTGCGATTCATGGTCTTCACACAGCTGTTGCTGTGGATGGCCGCCCTGCCCCTGAAGATGGTTCTTCGCTGGGCACTGAACCTGAAATACCTGGTCAACATTCCCGAGTACTTCTTCAACATCTAGCTCCGACGTCCCATGCCCGCCACCGACAGTTTCTTCCGCAACCTGCCAAAGACCCACGCGGTCTTTGCCCTCAACAGCATCCTGCTGCTGCTGGCCACGTTGTGGATGCTCCACGACGACCACAACGACGAGTGGCGAGCCTGGCAGCAGAAATGGGACCGGATCGAAGACGCGCGACTGGCCGGAATCGGGCTCGACCAGCAGGACACCCTGGACTCCGAAGAAAAGCGGCTGGATGCCCGGATAGTCGAGCGAAACACATTCCTGGAAGGCATCACGACTCAACTCGCGAAACTCGAGACCGAGTTGGCCGCCCGGAAAGAGGTCGCCGCGACAAGACTGCGGGCCACCAAGCCCCTGAGAACGTATCGCGACGTGGCCCGGGCCAACTACGACCTGGCCATTCGTGACATGGATCCCAACGCCGGCGACAAGTTGACCACGTTCAACGAGAAGAAGCAGATCGTCGACGCCGCCGAACGGGAACTGCAAGCCGCCGACGACGACGTGAAAAAAACCCAGGCGAAGATCGCCAAGAGGACCGGGCAGGAGATCGACGCTCAGACGACGATCAAGGAACTGGAAGCGGCCGTGACCCTGACCGGAGACACGCGGGACCGGATCGCACCCGAAAACACATTCCAGGCCGTCAAGCGCTGGCTGATGGAACAACCGGTCATCGACGGATTCAATTCGCATCACAAGGTCCGGCAGGACTGGCTGCCCGACCAGAGAATCACCCTGGGCATGTCCCAGACGGCCCGCTTCGACCGCTGCCGCACGTGCCACCTGGGCATCAACCGCGTGCTCGCCGGCAACGTCTCCGAGTTCCCGTTCGCCGCGGAGGCCAAGAGCGACGCCAACCCCGCCAGTTGGGTCAAGAACGGCGGTTTTCCACACCCCTTCGCCACGCACCCGCGTCCGGATGTCTACCTGTCCGCCTCCAGCCCACACCCCCTGACCGAGTTCGGCTGCACCGTCTGCCATGACGGACAGGGATCGGCCACCAGTTTCCACAACGCCCAGCACGGGGCCAATCACCCGGCCGAGTACAAGAAGTGGAACCACCAATACGGGTACTTCCCCAACCATTACTGGGAATACCCGATGCAGCCGCGGCGGCTGCGGGAATCCACCTGCCTGAAGTGTCACCACGAGGTCGTCGAACTGGGAGTCAATCCCGACCACGGTGCCACCGCCCCGAAACTCTACCGCGGCTGGCAGTTGGTCCGGAAATTTGGCTGCTTCGGTTGCCACGAGATCACCGGCTTCGACGGCACCAATCCCATCGGACCCGACCTCCGGCTCGAACCGGCCACCGCCCGGCAGAAGGCCGCCATCGATGCCGATCC
>DLVV01000241.1:0-15393 GCA_003445035.1 Planctomycetaceae bacterium
GGTCATGCACGCTCGATCTGGCAGTCGGGCGTTGATGCGGTCGATTCTGGCCGACTAGTCAGACAGGCGGTCAGTTGTGACGGAACGACGCTCGAGGTCTGCGACCGCCGGTACCCGCTGGATACGCTCGAGCGACTGATCGTCGTCGGGGCAGGCAAGGCCGGAGCCGGAATGTCGGCGGCCCTCGAAGAGCTGTTGCCTGCGGAATTCCTGTCCGAACGCGTCAGCGGCTGGGTCAACGTCCCGGCCGACTGCGTCAGGCCGCTCGAGCGGATCCGGTTGCACGCGGCGCGTCCAGCCGGAGTCAACGAGCCGACGGCCGAGGGGGTGGCGGGTTCGGAGGCCATCCTGAGGCTGGTCGGCGAAGCCACCCCGGAAGACCTGGTGCTGGTCCTGATCTCCGGCGGTGGCAGCGCCCTGTTGCCGGCTCCGGTTTCCGGCATCACGCTTGAGGACAAGCTGGCCGTCACCCGCCTGCTGATGCTCTCCGGCGCCACCATCAACCAGCTCAACTGTGTCCGCAAGCGGCTCAGTGCCGTCAAGGGCGGGGGCCTGGCCCGGGCGGCATCGACGGCGGGAGCCGTCCAGGGACTGTTGATCTCCGATGTCATCGGTGACCCGCTCGACATCATTGCTTCCGGGCCGGTCATCGCCGACAGCGGAACCGACACGATGGCTCTCAAGGTTCTCAAGAAGTTCGCGGCTCGGATCGACGATGTTCCCGAGGTCGTCTGGAGGTGTCTCGAGGCCCGGGCTGCCGATGAGGATGGCCTCGACGAAGTCATTCCCGAAACGGTCACCAACCACGTGATTGGCAACAACCAGGTGGCCGTGGCGGCGGCAATCGCCCGGGCCGAGGCGCTGGGCTACCACGTCCATTCGCTGGGATCAGAGAACCTCGGCGTGGCTTGTGAGGAGGGCGTGAGGCTCCTGGAAATGTGCCGCGGAATCCAGGCGGGTGAGGGACCGGTCGGCGTGCCCGCCTGTGTGATTTCCGGGGGCGAGCCAGTGGTGAAGTTGAGCGAAACCGACCAGCCACGGCGAGGCGGCCGGAACCAGGAACTGGTCCTGGCGGCACTGGCCGAGGCGTGGGACAGCGGGTTGGATCGCCTGGTCATTCTGTCGGGTGGCACCGACGGTGAGGACGGTCCGACTGACGCGGCCGGAGCGGAGGTGGACCAGGACCTGTGGCGGACCGCTCGTACGCGGAAGCTGTCTCCCGAACCGTTCCTGGCGATCAACGACTCGTACACCTTCTTCGAGACCATCGGCGGGCTGTTGCAGACCGGGCCGACTCACACCAATGTCATGGACCTTCGCGTCGCGCTGATCCTGGCCTAGCACCGCCGGCCGGTCCTACGGATTTCGGCGACCCGATGTCGGTTCCGGCCCAGACGGTGTACCGCAGCAACAGGCCGCCGCCGATCAGTCCTCCGCCGAGCCAGGTCACCGTTTCCACGGTCTCCCAGCCGGCCATCATGACCCAGGCCGGCGTGAGGACCGGTTCCAGCAGTGCGATCAGCGAGGCTTCCTGGACCGAGACGGATTTCAGTCCCCGGGCGAACAACAGGTAGGGGATCGACATCTGGATGACTCCGAAGGCGGCCAACAGCAGCCATTGTTCGAGTGACAACGACGGGGGATGCCAGGCCAACCACGGCAACAGCACCAGGCAACTCGTGGCCTGGTTGACCAGCACCAGGAAGATGGGCGATTCGTCCCGCAGGCGTCTCAGCGAGACGATCACCGCCGCGAAGGCCAATCCGCTGGCAATCGCAAGCAGGTTGCCGGTGGCGGTCTGCTGGCCGCTGCTGCCGGCGACGATGACCACGATTCCGGCCACCGCCAGCACGACCGCCGCCAGGTTGCCCCTCCGCCAGGTTTCGCCGAGCACCATCAGTCCCAGTACGAAAGACCAGGGTGTCGCCGTGTATTGCAGGAACACCGCAGCTGCGGCGGTGGTCAGCGTCATCGCCGTCAGGAACAGCACGTTCATCGCGGCGAATGCGCCGGCCATCGGGACCAGGCCGGGTCGGAAGCGGATCGAAGCGATCCGGACAAACGGCACCAGGCAGGCTGCGGCGAACAGGGCCCTGAGGCACGCCAGTGTCGGCCCCGGTATCTCCCGCAGGGCGTCCGCCTTGACGAACAATCCGGTCGTACTCCACAGCAACGCCGCGACCACCAGCAGCCAGCGGCCGCGGGTCGCCGACATCGAACGGGACTCGTCGTGAGGAACAGTCATCGCTGCGGCGGATCATGGTATAAGGTCCTCGCCGTGTTTGAAACGTTCGACCACACCGCCGACCTCGGGCTGAGGGTCACCGCCGGTGACCTGGAGGAGTTGTTTGCCGAGGCGGCACGCGGATTGACCTCCCTGGTTGTGGACGATCCGGAGACGCTGAAGTCGGATCGAGCGACGGAGTTCCGGATCGAGGGTGATGACCTGGACCTGCTGCTGATTGATCTGCTGGGCGAACTGCTGTTCCGGTTCGAGACCACCGGATTTCTTGGTCGTGACTTCACCGCCGTTCACACGCCGGGGGGACTCGATGTCGAGGCTCGAGGGGAGATGATCGAAGGCCAGGCTCACCGGTTGGCTCGCGAGGTCAAGGCGATCACCTACCATGGCCTGAAGGTCGAACGGCAGGATGATCGGTGGATGGCCGAGGTGATTGTCGACATCTGAACTGTGTTGGTGGTTGGATGACCAAGCCCGTATTCCACGGTCCGCTTGAACGGGTCGACGACTGCCTGTGGCGGATTCCCCGGTCGTACAAGCCCGGGATGCGGGTCGACGGGTTGATCTTCGCCAGCGACGTGTTGATGGAACACATCCGCGGCGACCAGGCCCCCGAGCAGGTTGCCAACGTGGCGACGTTACCGGGGATCCAGGTGGCCAGCCTGGCGATGCCCGACATCCACTGGGGTTACGGCTTCACGATCGGCGGTGTTTGCGCGACCGATCCCGAGCGGGACGGGGTGATCTCCCCGGGTGGGGTCGGCTACGACATCAACTGTGGCGTGCGGCTGGTGCGTTCGACGATCCGCGAGGAAGAACTCAAGCCACAGCTCGTGCAACTGGTCGACGAGTTGTTCGCCACGGTGCCGGCCGGAGCCGGTCGCAGTGGGCCGTTCCGGTTCAATCGGTCCGAGTTGAAGACCTTGATGGCGCGGGGGCCGTCGGCGCTCGTCGAGCGGGGGCTGGCGACCAACGAGGACATCGAGATGACCGAAGCGGAGGGATGCCTGGAGGGAGCTGAACCCGATCGTGTCAGCCAGAAGGCCCTGGCCCGCGGCGTCAACCAGTGCGGCACCCTGGGTTCCGGAAACCACTTCCTGGAGGTGCAGGTGGTTGAGGAGGTCGTCGACGGTGATGCCGCGGCGGCCCTGGGCCTGTTCACCGGCCAGGTCTGCGTGATGATCCATTCGGGCTCGCGCGGCCTGGGCTACCAGGTCTGTGACGACGCGTTGCGGGCCCTGCGGGGTGTGCCGGGGAAGTACGGGATCGTGCTGCCCGACCGGCAACTGGCGTGTGCCCCGGCGGACAGCCCCGAGGGGCGAGCCTACATTGGAGCGATGCGGGCGGCGGCCAATTACGCGTGGTGCAATCGGCAACTGCTGATGCAACTGGCCCGGCAGGCGTTCTCGAAGGTGCTGGGATCGAGCTGGCAGGACCTGGGGATGGAACTGGTCTACGACGTGGCCCACAACATCGCGAAGTTCGAAGAGCACATGATCGGTGATGAGTCCCGGCGGGTGTGGGTCCATCGCAAGGGAGCGACCCGGGCGTTTCCAGCCGGGCATCCGGAAATTCCCGAGCGGTACCGCGGGGTGGGGCAGCCGGTGCTGATCCCCGGTGACATGGGGCGAGCCAGCTGGGTACTGGTCGGTCAACCAGGCAGCATGCGACGCACGTTCGGGACCACCTGCCACGGAGCCGGTCGGCGGATGAGTCGGACCCAGGCGGTGCGTCATGCCCAGGGGCGACAGATCGACCGTGAACTGTTGGCACGGGGTGTTGTGGCGAGGTCCCGTAGCCGGAGGGGGCTGGCCGAGGAGCAACCCGACGCGTACAAGGACGTCAATGACGTGGTCGACGTGGTCGACTCGGCCGGACTCTCGCGAAAGGTGGCGCGAATGCGTCCGGTGGGGGTGATCAAGGGTTAGCAAATCGTTAGTGTGGGCCGCCGAGACGTTCTTGTCCGATCCCGGCGATCGTCGACGAGGGAGACCCTGATGGAACCGTTGCCTGTCATCGTTGGCGGCTTGGGACTGGTCGTGGGGGGGCTGTTGGCCTGGGTGATCCGCGGTCGGCAACTGGCACGACAGCAGCAGGCCCACGTGGCGCGAAGCCAGGATTTCGAGGAAGATCTTGCCGCTCGGCAGGTCCGGATCGAAACACTCGAGGTCGATCGCGACAGCGTGCAGGCGGAGCTCTCGCGGACGTGCGCGGCGATGGACGAGGCCGAGCAGGTGTGGTCACGAGACCGGGATGTCTCGGCCGAGTCACTCAAGAACGCCGAGGAACGGATCGATCGGCTGACGGTCGAACTCGAGCAGCTTCGTGACCAGCTCGGCCAGGCACACCGTGACATCGATCTGCAGGAGCAGGTCGGCCAATCACTGGAGGAACAACTTGCCGACGCGCGGCAGCAATTGGAGATCGCCGGCGAGCAGCTGGAGGAGGTCCAGCGCAAGCTGGTTGTGGTGCAACGGCAGCGGGAACAGCTGGCCGAGCAACTCGGTGAGACTGGCACGTCGGTGGAGAACGGCGGCAAGTCGAGCCGCCGCTGGCGGATCAACACGTTCTTCGAGAGCTAGGCCGACGTCAGTTCGACCGCGGCTTCCAGATCCAGCGTTCCCTCGTACAGGGCCCGTCCGACGATGGCTCCGATCAGTCGAGGGCTCGCAACAGACAAGTCCACCAGTTGTCGGACATCCTCGAGCGTCGTCACCCCTCCCGACGCAATCACCGGAGGACCGAGTTGGGCCAGTTGCTGGAGGTCCTGAAGCGTTTCCGGGTCGATACCCTCGAGCATGCCGTCCCGGGCGATATTGGTGTAAATGATGGCGGCCAGCGGCAGGTCGGCGTAGGCGGCAGCCAGTTCCAGTGCCGACGTCTGCGAGACGTCCCGCCAGCCCTCTGTGGCGACCATCGAATCCCGGGCGTCCAGTCCCAGGCAGATTCGGCCAGGAAATGCCGTCGCCATCTCGCGGAACCACTCGGGAGCTTTCAGCGCCTGAGTGCCGACGATGACCCGGTCGAGTCCCACGTCGTCGAGCAGAGTGCGGACGGCGAGTTCGGTGCGGATTCCGCCGCCCAGTTGGCAGGGCACGCCGGCGGCCTGGACGATTTCGCCGACACACTCCGAATTCGCCGGGATGCCGTCACGGGCTCCGTCGAGATCGACCAGGTGCAGCCGTGGGCCGCCCTCGGAGATCCATCGTCGGGCCATCGCGACCGGATCGTCCCCGAAGACGGTCTCCCGCTGGTAGTCACCCTGCCGCAGCCGCACGCAGCGTCCGCCTCTCAGGTCAATCGCCGGAATGATCTCCAAGTCCAGCCCCCCGTTGTTCTATTTCAGGAATCCGCTGCGAACCGCCGGATCCCGGCTGAGGACATCGTTGAGCGGATCATCCAGTGCCAGGATCTCGCGTTGCCCGGGCGTCAGCGCCGCCTGGGTCTCCTCGCGCAGCAACCGCTTCTGGTACTGCTGCTGAGGGTGATCGGAACGTGCGAAGAAGATGTGCAGTGCGCGGCGAGGACTTTCGGTGAGGTTGGGCAGGCCACCGTGCCACAGGTGAGCGTTCATCACCAGCACCGTTCCGGCGCGGCCGGTGGCCAGTTGCTGGTCGGGATGGTCGGCCTCGAGGTTGGCGAGCACATCGGCCGGCAGTCGTCCACTCCGGTGCGTTCCGGGAATGTAGCGGACGGCACCGTTGTCGGGAGTGAAGTCATCAAGCATCCACAGGCTGTTGCAGACCCAGTACCCGTCGTTGTCGGGCAGGGCGCTCATGTCGGCGTGCAGTGGCTGTGTTCGTCGACAACCGGCGTTGATGCTGCGGGCATTGAGACTGCTGAGCTTGATGCCGGGGCCGAGGACATGACGGATGTAAGCCAACAGGTCGTCGCGGACCATCAATTCACGAAACAACTCGTCCTTGTCCGCCAGGTTGGCCAGTCGCCGGCAACCCTCTTCGGGCTTGAACTCACTGCCGGCTCGCTCGCCCTCGAATTCGAAGATCTCTTCAAGCCGCTCGGTGATTCGCCGCGTGGTCTCGGGATCGCTGAAGCCCGGCAGTGCCAGGCAACCGACCTCGTCGAGCTGCTTCAGGTGCTCTTGGGGAGGAGCCATCGGGGGGATTGCCTACAGGGCCGCGAAATTGGCAAGCAGTTTCAGCCCGATTCGCTGGCTCTTCTCGGGATGAAACTGCGTGGCGAACGTTCGGCCGCGGCCGATCATTGACGCAAACGGCAACCCGTAGTCGGTTCGGCCCACCACGCAGTCCGGATCGGTCGGGGCCACGTAGTAGCTGTGAACAAAGTAGAAACTGGATCCCGCGGGGATCTCGGCCAGCAGCGGACAATTGTCCCGGACCGGGTCCAGCGTGTTCCATCCCATGTGGGGGATCTTCAGTTCGTCGGGAAAGCCGTCGGTCGAGCCGAATCGGACGACTTCGCCGGGAACCACGCCCAGTCCATCCCACTGGCCGCCTTCGTGGCTGCAGTCCAGCAGCAGTTGCAGGCCCAGGCAGATGCCCAGGAACGGACGGTCGGCATCGATGTGATCACGGATCGGATCGACCAGTTCCAGTCGAGTCAATTCAGCGATCGCGTCACGGAAAGCGCCAACGCCCGGCAGGACCAGCCGCTGGGCCGAGGCGATCTCCTCGGGCTGCGAACTGATCCTCGCCTCGTGCCCCAGGCGTTCAAAGGCTTTTTGCACGCTGCGGAGATTGCCCATGCCGTAGTCGACGACGGTGATCATGGCTTCGATTGTAGCGGACGACGCCGGTAGCTGAAGCCGTGACACGGTGGGGGACTCGTGGGCTGGCCGCGTGGCTACCCGTTCTCCCCTCGCCAGTCCGATTCGTGTCGTTGCCCGCGGCCGGCATCCGCACCGGGCCATTCGGCCTCCGGCCCGGCCCGCCAACGGCCCTGGAAGCGGTCGACCCGTTCACCGGCATGGTAGTGCAACTGGTCGGCGGCCCTCCATTTCAGGCTGTCGGTGATGGGTGGGTCCGGAATGCCCAGCAATCTGCGGACGAGCCGAGCCAGTCTCAGCAGCGGGATGAACATCGCCCCGCCGGCCACCAGCATCACCACGAAGAACGGTCCCCAGCCAAAGGTCGCCTCGAGGTTGGGCCAGAGGTGCTTGAAGGCGTACAGGAAAAACAGCGTGCCGATGGCCAGAAACGGACCGTACGGCAGTTCGCGTTCCTTGCGAAGAAACCAGTTGGCCAGGGCGAAGACGACACCGAACAGCGGTGCGATGAAGAAGATCGTCAACGCCTGTTGCCAACCCAGGAAGCTCCCGATGGCCGCCATCAGGGTCACGTCACCGAATCCCATCGCCTCCTGCTTCAGCACGCGGCTTCCCGAAATGCGGACCAGCCAGATCACTCCGCCGCCGACAACCAGTCCCGAGAGGCTGACGGCCAGGCCGTGAAGACGTGGCCAGTCGTCAATCCAGGCGGGAATCCGCGGGGCGTCCCGGATGATTGCCAGCCAGGCGGGGATCTGCCCCGATCCGCCAGAGAGGTTGTCGCAGATCGTGTGGATGCTCCCGGGGTCCTGGAACCAGACCGGAAAGATGTGAACGCAGCCCAGTGTGGACCCGATCAATCCCACGGCCATCGCCGGCACCGTCACACTGTCGGGGATCACCTTCAGGTCGAAATCGATCAACGAGGCGACGACCAGCATCTCCAGCAGGATCATGTGGTAGAGATAGCGGAGGTGCAGGATCGCCTCGGCCGACGTCCAGGCCGATCCCGGAGCCGGGCTGGGGCTGAGGTCCAGGGCGTAGAGCCAACTGGCTGCGTGCAGCGGCGCACCGCCGTCGGGTCGGAAGGTGCCCACCTCCACGACGTACATCACCACCCACAGCAGTCCGTTGAAGAACTCGACCAGCGGGTAACGGACCGAAATCGGCTTGCCGCATTTTCGACAACGGCCGCGGAGTTTCAGCCAGCCCAGGACCGGGATGTTGTCGATCAGCCGAATGGAATGGAAGCACCGGGGGCATCTCGACGGCGGGTGGAACAGTCCCTTCCAGCCACCGGAGATCGTGTCGTGGTCGGGCAGGCGGTGGACACAGACGTTGAGAAAACTGCCGATGATGCTGCCCAGGATGAAGACCGACAACAGGACGAACCAGATGGGCAGACCGCCGGGCACCACGTTCAATCCTCCTGGCCTGGGTCGGCGGACATGACTGACGTCACGATTTCGGCGGCCACATCTTCGATGGTCCGTCCAGTCGTGTCGATCGTCAATCTCTGGCAGTCACGGTAAAGCGGTTCGCGGTGTCGCAGGACCTCGGTGATCTCCTCCAGAACACTGCGGCCGGTCAAAGACGGGCGACGGTCTGCGGTGGTTTCGTCCCCCGAAATCCGCCCGGCCAGTTCCTCGGGTGTCGCCGTCAACCAGGCCACCAGGGTGTCGGAAGCTGTCCAGTCCGAGCGGGTGTCGGGGTCAAGCACCGCACCGCCTCCGGCGGCGATGACCACCCTCTGGCGGCGGGACACGTCGGCGATCACATCCCGTTCCACCTTCCGAAATCCCAACTCGCCGTCCTCGGCAAAGATCTCGGCGATCGATCGACCGTCACGGGTCTCAATCTCGAGGTCGGTGTCGACGAAGGCCAGGTCCAGCCGGTCGGCCACCAGGCGACCGACAACGCTCTTGCCGCTGCCGCGGTAACCGATCAACACGACGCGCATCGTGGCCGGATCCGATCTGGGGCAGGGACGGGAAGGGTGTCGGACAACCGGGTCAGCGGACTGCGGAGATGCCGCGGCGCAGGGCCTCGCGCATCACTTCCAGCGGTGCCATCTGTCCGGTGAACCGTTCGAATTGCAGGGCCGCCTGGCGAACGAACATCTCGATCCCACTGACCGTCGGACAGCCCCGTTCGCGGGCCTGTTTGATCAGCAGGGTGTTCTCGGGATTGTACACGGTGTCAAAGACCAGGGTGTTGTCACCGAGCCACTGGGGTTGGAACGGCGACTCGTCGACGCCGGGGTGCATTCCCACCGGAGTGCAGTTGACAAGGATGTCGGCGAACTGGGCCCCCCGGTTTTCCCATCCGGTTTCCTGGCATCCCAACTCGGCGGCCAGGTCACTGGCGCGTTGTCGCGTCCGGCCGCTGACGGTCACTGCGGCGTCGGCGGCCACCAGTCCGCCGGCGACAGCACGGGCGGCCCCGCCGGCACCCAGCACCAGGCACTTGCGTCCCTTGAGCGATTTTGTCGAGTTGCCGTCTTCGAGCGCGGCCCGCAGCGAGTCGATCGCGGCTGACAGGTCGGTGTTGGCCGCTGCCCAAGTTCCATCCGGGGTTCGCAGCAGCGTGTTGGCGGCCCCCAGGTGTTCGACCGTTTCGTCGCGAGTGTCGGCCAACTCGGCGATCGATTCCTTGTGGGGAATCGTGACGCTGTAGCCGTCGATCCCCAGCCACTCGAACGCCTCCAGGGTCTGCTCCAGGCCGTCGGAGGGGACCCGGAACGGCAGGTAAAGAGCATCGATGCCGCAGTCGACGAATGCGGCGTTGTGGATCAGGGGACTGAGACTGTGTCCCACCGGATCCCCCAGGACGCCGAAGATCCGCGTGTCGCTGCCGACCCGGTCGAAGTGATACGTCCGGTTCATCTCTTCGAAGGACAACTGTCCCGGTGCCAGGGCCCGTTCGCTGGAAAACGTCGCGTAGGTGAACGGCGACCCGTACTTGACGCACAACAGACGGCTGGCCAGTCCCAGTTCACCCATGCAGAAGCCGATGGTGGGGATCTCGGCCGAGGCGACCAGTTTCAACAGCCGCACCGAGTCCTGCGGGTTGTTGGCCATCGTCACCAGCTTGATGATGTCCGGATCGAGTTCGCACATCCCCTGGTAGATCTCTTCCAGGTCGTCCGGGGTCTCGTCGAAATTGTGGTGCGAGATGATCCGTTGGGTGTCACCGTAACGGGGGATCGCCTTGGCGATGTCGTCTTCGATGTCGACGTAATCGGCTCCGCCAACGATCGCCGAGCGGAGGATGGTCTGCCGCTGGTCCTCGGCCCCCCCCCAGCGTCCCTTGTCGCTTCCGCGTCGGCAGGTGATGACCACCGGCGTGGGCCGGTCAGCCAGCAGCCGGTTGATGTCCGGAGTGTGCGAGAGCCAGTCGACCCGCAACTCAACCAGTTGAGCACCGCGATCGGCCAATGCTCGGTGTTCGGCCAACGCCATCTTGTGGCGGGTGCGGCCAATGCTGACGCAGATCATGGCAATTCCGAACGGTCCGGGTTGTCGGTCCTATCCCAGCCGTCCGAACTGTCGGTCGAGTTCGGCTCGGCTGAGTACCAGTGCCGTCGGACGTCCGTGTGGGCAGTGGTGCGCGTCGTCAATCAGGTGGCTTTGTTCCAACAGGCTGCTCATCTCTTCGGCTGTCAGGCGATGCCCCGCCTTGATCGCGGCCTTACAGGCCATCATCTGCAACAGCGACTCCAGTATATCGCGTCGGGAGGGGGACTGTCCGGGTTGTTCGAGCGTATCGGCGAGGTCCTGCAGCAACCGGTCGAAATCGGGCCTCCGCAGAATGGCCGGGTAGGCCTGCACCAGGACCGTGTTGTTTCCGAAGGCCTCGATGCCGAAGCCCAGCGATTCCAGCAATTCGGACTGTTCGATCAACACGGCGGCCTCGCGGGGCGACAACTCGACCGATTCGGGGACCAGCAGCTTCTGTTGCTCGACCTCCCCGTCAAGCACCCGTTGCTTGAAGTGTTCGTAAAGCACACGTTCGTGCAGAGCGTGTTGATCGACCACCGCCACTCCTTCGGGTGTTTCGATGAGCAGGTAGCAGTCGTGGACCTGGATGCCTCGGACGCCACCGCTGGTGGTTGTCGGCCGGGCCGGCGGCGACCACGGTTCGTCCCTGGCGGTTGGCACGGCTGAAGACGCCTGGGCAGGGGATGTCGGCGGCGAGTACGTGGGGGAACCCCCGGTCGGCGTGGTGGTGGGAGCGGACCAGGGGGTCGGCGTGGCACCTCCTTGTGCGGGTGCGATTGCGAGGCGTTGCTGGTGCGGTCCGCCGGCGTCGACCGTCTCGTGCTGGTTCGCCGTGTCGACCCTCAGCGCGGTCTCAAGCGGCAGCCCCAGGAAAGTGCTGCGGATGGTCGAGAGCAGTTGGCGGTAGTGTTGCTGGCTGTCCTGGAACCGGACTTCGGCCTTGGTCGGATGGACGTTGACGTCGGCCAGTTCGGGGGGCATCTCCAGGAACAGGAAGGCGATCGGCTGGCGACCGACCATCACCAGCCCGCGGTAGGCCTCGGTCAGAGCGTGGCTGAGCGAGCGGTCGGAGATCGGCCGGCCATTGAGGAACAGGTATTGGCCCTTGCGGCTCGACTTGGTCTGGCTGGGGTGGCCCACGTAGCCCCACAACTTGCACCCGCCCGCCTCGTTTTCGACCCAGATCAACGTCTCGGCCACGTCGCGACCGTAAAACAACTCGAGGCGTTCGATGAGCCGGTCGGTGGGGGGGAGGTCGAAGACATCGCGGTCGTTGTGAGTCAGGGTCATGTGCAGCCGCGGGTGGGCCAGGGCCACGCGGGTGAACTGCTCGGCGATGTGACCGAATTCGGTGGACGGCCGCTTGAGAAACTTGCGGCGGACCGGAGTGTTGGCGAACAGTCCGGAGATGTCGAAGGAGGTGCCGACCGGGGCGGCCGCCGGTTGCGGTGTGCCGACGTCACCGTAGTCGACGATCAGTTCGGTCCCGGCGATCGCTTCGGCTGTGCGGCTGCGAACGACGAACCGGCTGACCTCGGCGATTGAGGCCAGCGCCTCGCCGCGGAACCCCATCGTGTGGACCCCGAAGAGATCCTCGGCAGTGCGGATCTTGCTGGTGGCGTGAGCGGTCACGGCCAGGGGGATGTCGTCGGGGTGGATTCCCTCGCCGTCATCGACGACCCGGATCCGCTGGCTGCCCCCCTCTTCGATCTCGACGTCGATCCGCGTGGCCAATGCGTCGACGCTGTTCTCCAGCAGTTCCTTGACCACGCTCGCCGGCCGCTCGATCACCTCGCCCGCGGCGATCTTGTTGACGATCCGGGCGTCGAGTTGCTGAATGCGGGACATCGCGGGGGAGAGGCTCCTTCCTGCATCGATCCCGTGTCCCCAGGCCGGTCGATGTGCCCCCTTGATACCTGCGGTCGGGGCGATTCGCAATGGTCTGGTCACTCCCAGCGACGTGTCTTGATGTTGAGACTGGTTGCCCGGTCGGTCCGGAGTGCACGGCGGCATGATCTCTGACCAACCGACGGGCCCGGTCAGACCGCGAGCGTCGAAGATCTCCGGTTTGCCACGTCGTTGAGCGTTGATTACCCTTTGACCGCCTGATGATGGCTTCCCCGGTTCCTGGCTACTGGTGCCTGCCGACGATGATGGGTCGCACTCCTGAAACGCAGTTTGATATCCGGTTCCGTGTCGGACCGATCCCGGTGCGGGTGCACCCGGTCTTCTGGGTCACCGCGGCGTTTGTCGTCTGGGGCGCCTACAATCACGATCCGCCGCAGCTCCTGTTGGCGGTTCTGGCTGTGTTCCTCAGCGTACTGATCCACGAACTCGGGCATGCCACCATGACGCGGATCTTCGGGTGGCCCTCGGAGATCGTGTTGGGATTCTTCGGCGGGTATGCCACGACGTCGCGGACTTCGACCGGCCGCAACCTGGTGGTGCTGTTTGCCGGACCCGGAGCTGGACTGGCGCTGGCCGGGTTGAGTTTCGCGGCCATCGTGGTCCTGTCGCGATCGGGGCAGCCGGTTTCGCCCCGGGTTAGCGAGACGCTGGGTTTCCTGCTGGTGGTCAACATCTTCTGGTCGGTGTTGAACCTGGTGCCGGTCCTGCCGCTGGACGGTGGTCAGATTGCCCGGGAGATTCTGGTCTGGCAGAACCCGTATCGGGGTCAGCAGCGTGCGATGCTGGTTTCGGCCGTGGCAGGAGCCGGATCGGCCGCTGTGAGCTATGTCTACGGACAGACGTTCCCGGCGATCTTATTTGGCCTGTTCGCCTACCAGAACTTTTCCGGCTGGCAGATGACCCGTCGCGGCGGGTGGCAGTGATCGGACGGGCGGGGGTCTCTAGAAACCCAGCCCGACTCCGCCGAGTTCTGCCGTGGCGACGGTTCCGTCGGTGATCTCGAACATTCCCGGGTACTGCTTGGCCCATTGGCGGTTGGGTCCGGGACAGTACTGGCGGCCGTTCCCCTCGATGGCCTGCACGCCGGGAATGCGGGCGGCGAGGCTGGCCGAGTGCAGGAAACTGGCTCCGGGGCAGGTCAGGTCCTGCACGCAGAGGAACATGTCGAACTTCTGGGCGGCGGCAGCCAGCAGCAGAGAATCGGTCTGACCCTTGCAGGCCTTCAAGGCCACGCCGCTGTAGCCCTGTTCGCGGCACAACAGCAACGAGTCGTAGTCGACCAGTGCCTCGTCGATCACCACCGGCTTGATCGCCGAGGCCTCGTGCATCTTCACGTCGGGGTTCGCTTCGAGATCACGGCTGGTCGGTTGCTCGATGTACTGGATCCGCTCCCAGGCCGACTCGGATCCCTCGCGGACCTTGGCCAGGAACGCCAGCACGTACTCGACGTTCTCGCACTTCTCGTTGAAGTCGGTCGAGTACCACCACTCGGGACAGCCGCGGGCCGCCTGGGCCTCGGCCGCCACCCGCTCGATCGACAACACCCGTTGCACGTCCCAGTCCAGGTCGTCGCCGTTGAGCTTGATCTTGAGATGGGTCAGGCCGTCGGCGGCGATCCACTCGGGCAGTGTCTCGGGCAGGCCATCGTCGATCCGGGAATCGATGTCGGCATCGGTCAGGGGATCGAGGGCGCCGACGAGGTGATACAGCGGCAGGCTGGGCTTGGGGTCGCGCAGGGTGTAGGCGTCGAGATACTCGCCGGCGAACTGGTCGTCGAGATAGGTGCCGAGGTCGTTGGACATGTGGTCGGCCGACAGCGCGTTGAAGGCGCTGATGTTGTTGACGCGGCCGAACGCGTCGTGCACCGCGGCGTCGACCGGGCTGGCAGCGACCAGTTGAGCCAGTTCGGGAATGCTCTCCTCGATCCCTCGCTGCGAGGAGACGGAGCGTCCGAGGTGATGGTACTCGGCCGAGAGCCCGAACATGATGTCCATCGGATGGCCGAACTCGGGGAACGAATCGACCAGGGCCACCGCTCGCTCGGCGAACTCGGCCATCGCCGCCTCGGCGTCATCGGGCGAGACGGTTGCCGAGGGCCAGGCCCAGATGTTCCCGATCGGCATGCTGCCGAACCCCGAGCCGTAGTCTCCCTGTTGGTTCTCTACGGTCACCTCGACGTTGATCAGCGTCGTGTTCTCGGTGACCCGTCCGCCGAACTTCAGGGGAGTCCGGAACGCGATGGCCTCGAATTCGCAGGTTGCCTCGAGGATCCGGATATCGGTCGGCTTGGTCATCGGTCTCCAGGGGGGGCAGGCATTCGGCCCGTTTGTGAGAGGGAATCGGTAACCGGTGATCCTACCCCGCCTCCGGGAGTCCTTCAACAATCCGGGAGGACTTCATCGCCTGGTACACTTTTTTCGAGGCCCGTTTCAGTATGTCACGACACCCGTCAACCGTTTCGCCGTTTGCCAGGATCGAACAGATCGGTCGCCCTTCGGGGATCACGGTTCCCGGGTGAGGGATATCGGCCACGGACCATATTGAATCGCCCGGTGGGAGGTGAGTGACCTCGATGTCTTCCCCGGCAAACAGTACCGCCTTTGCGTGCACGGCCGATCCGGTGCCGGTCGCAACGATCGGGGGTGACGACGAAGACTCTCCGAATGCCTCGAGGTGCAGTCCGATCAGGGATTGCCCCGTGGACATCTCGATCACTTCTGCCGATCCGGTGTAACGCGGGTTGATCTCGATGGTCCACGCTCGCCGGCCGTCCAGGACCAGGTCGATGCCGAACAGGCCGACAAGTCCGGCTCGGCCGGCCACCGCGTCGGCCAGTTGGGCGACCTGGTCATTGAGGGCCGGTGGCAACTCGAGTGGCCCGATCGACCCGCACCAGGCCCACCGCGAGGCTGACAGCCATGCCCGGCCGACCAGTTGCTCGGTCACCCCCAGCACCCGTGCCGACGATCCGGTGCCCAGGCACAGCGCCGCCGCGG